>JAAZEB010000197.1 GCA_012512505.1 Armatimonadota bacterium
ATCGGGATGAGTGGGTGGTGGTCGTCGGCGGGGGGGCCTCGGGAATGATGGCCGCCGGAACAGCGGCCGACCGCGGCAAGCGGGTGCTGCTCCTTGAGAAGAACCGGATGCTCGGGCGCAAGCTCCGCATCACCGGCAAGGGGCGCTGCAACCTCACCAACCGCACCGATGTTGAGGGCTTGGTGGCGCACATCCCCGGCAACGGCCGATTCCTGCGCGGCGCGTTCTACCGCTTCGGCCCCGAGGAGCTGATCGCCTTCTTCGCCGCCTGGGGCCTGGAGACCAAGACCGAGCGCGGCAACCGCGTCTTTCCGGTCTCCGATGAGTCTGCCGACGTGGTCGCTGCCCTGGAGCGCTTCCTGCGCGCCGGCCAGGTGACCGTGCGTACCGACTGTGCCGTGGCGCATCTGCTGGCTGATGGCCGGATCCGCGGCGTGCGCCTGCGCAGCGGCGAGGAGGTGCCCGCGGCCGCCGTGATCCTGGCGACCGGGGGCGCCTCCTACCCGCGCACCGGCACCACCGGCGATGGCTACCGCATGGCCTGCGAGGTGGGGCACACCATCGTACCGATCCGGCCCTCGCTGGTGCCGCTGGAGGTGGCCGAGGCCTGGGCGCCAACCCTCAAAGGGCTCTCCCTGCGCAACGTGGACCTCTACGCGCTCTCGCCCGACGGCAAGGTACTGTGGCACGACCGGGGCGAGATGCTCTTCACCCACTTCGGCGTCTCCGGACCGCTGGTGCTCAGCGCTAGCCGTCACCTCGTCGGCTGCACCGGCGGCCGCCTGCGCATTGACCTGAAGCCGGCGCTCTCCGAGGAGCGCCTCGATGCTCGCGTGCAGCGCGACCTGGGGGAGGCGGTGCGCCGCCACATCGGCAACGCGCTCGACCAACTCCTGCCGCGCGCCCTCATTCCGGTGGTGCTAGAGGTGGCCGGGATCCCGGCGGCGCTGCCGGTGCATCAGGTGACGCGCGCGCAGCGGCACGCCCTGGTACGAACGCTCAAGGCGCTGATGCTGACGGTGACCCGGCCGCGCCCGCTCGCCGAGGCGATTGTGACCGCCGGCGGCGTCGCCACCACCGAGGTGGACTCCCGCACGCTGGAGTCGCGCCGGGTGCCTGGGCTTTACTTGACCGGCGAGGTGTTGGACGTGGACGGCTACACCGGCGGCTTCAACCTGCAGATTGCCCTCACCACCGGCCGCATCGCCGGCGAGTCGGTGTGAGGAGGAAGGAAGCGCCCGCCGGCGCGGCGAAACGCAGGGGACAGGTCGTTTCCAGTCTGCGGAGGGCAAGCGCTATGGTCAACTGGGGAGTCATCGGCTGCGGCGGTATCGCCGATCGCCGCACCATACCGGGTCTGGTGGAGGCCACCAACGCCCGTCTGCTGGCGGTGATGGACCAGATCCCCGAGGTTACCCGCCGGGTGCAGCAGAAGTATGGTTGCCCGCGCGCCTACGACACCGTCGAGGCGATGCTGGGCGATCCAGAGATCGACGCCGTCTACATCGCCACGCCGGTTTACCTGCACTACGACCAGGTGATGGCTGCCGCGGCGGCCGGCAAGCACGTGCTGGTGGAGAAGCCGTTGGCGCTCACGGTGGCGCAGGGGCGCGAGATGGTGGCGTTCTGCCGCCAGGCGGGCGTCTACGCCACCGAGGGCTACATGATGAAGTTCCACAGCCTGCACCAGCGCGCCAAGGAGCTGATCGACTCCGGCGCCCTGGGCAAGGTGGTCCTCATGCGCGCCCAGCTCTCCTGCTGGTATCCGGACATCCCGGGCGCCTGGCGCCAAGACCCGAAGCTGGGCGGCGGCGGCGCCCTGATGGACATGGCCACGCACCTCTACGACCTGATGCGTTGG
>JAAZEB010000198.1 GCA_012512505.1 Armatimonadota bacterium
CCTTTTTCGCGATGATCGCAAATCACTTCACAGCGCCGTCCACGCTCCCCGAAGATCGGTGGGGTAGCATCTCTTCTCTACCATAGTATGCCCGCCGGGGCCGGTCCGGGTCTGCAGAATCGTGGCGAGGTGCTAGGCGCTGCGGCGGTGCCCCTTGTTGGCGGTGAGGGTAACCCCGGGGCTGGACGCCACCGTGTGCGGCTGCGCCACCACGTCGAAGCCGAGCTCCTCCGCTTTGCGTACGAAGTACTCGACGTTCTCCGAGTTGGTCCGGTCGCCCAGGGTCACGCGGTCGTAAGCGTGTTCGAGGGCGATAATGATCGTTTCAGCCATACAGGCTGGGATGTTCCCCGGCCCAAAACCGAGATCGAGGTGGTAGCGGACAGCCTCTCCCGGCATGCGGATAGTTCCGCCCGGGATCACCTTCACGTCGGGGCGTTCGGCGATGACGTTTGGATCCACGTCCGCGGGCCGGCCGATGTCGAAAACGAGCGCATTCTCCTTCAGGTGTCGCGAGTAGATCACCGGGTTGGGGTCGGAGGTGGCGGTGAAGATGATGTCCGCCTCGATCAGCCGGTCGCACCCCACCATCGTCTCAACCCGCAGCAGCGGGTTGGCCTTCCGCAGCAGGCGGGCGACGTTCTCCAAACGCGCCACATCCGTGCCTACCATCAGCAGGTGGCGCATCATCGGAGCGAGGTCGCGGCAGATCTTCACCCCAACCACGCCGTTGGCGCCAACCACCGCGACGGTAGAAGACTCGAGCTGGTCCGCGACCTGCGCCACCAGCGCGTTCAGGCCGAGCCGGACGCTGCCGGCCGTTAGTGAGCCCCCGTTCGTCACCGGAATCGGCGACTGGCGCTGCACGGCCAGGCCCTTCTCGCCCACCACCGACATGAACGCCCCCAGGCCCACCACCGAGGCGCCCAATGCGTGCGCTACCTCAGCGGCCTGAACGGCGCGCTTCACGGCCAGTGGCTCGTCACCCTTGATCTGCTCCGGCAGCAGCGGCACCCCGATCAGGTAGCAGCGCGCCCGCCGGCCGTCGCGGGTGGTGATCCCCGTCACCACGTCGTTCTTCATCGGGCGAATGAAACGCACCAGGAAGCGCACCACCGACACCGGCACCCAGCCGCGCAGCCAGGCGAAGCGCCGCGATTGCCACCAATCCTCCGGCACAAACGGGTGGATCACGAAGGCACAGGCCACCTCGTCGTCATCAATGTTGGCCAGCGGCACTCGCTCGCCGATGCGCACCTCGGTGCCGTCCAGCAGCCGGCCGATGTTCTCCTTGTGTTTCCAGACCACGAACAGGAAGGTGGCCAGCGCGAAGAGGCGGTAGGGGCTCTCCAGCGGCACCACCCACACGGTGACCGCCAGCGTTCCGGCGCCTGCCAGCGACGCCACCGAGGCATAGCGGGTCGCCACCCGCGTCGCGTACCAAATGCACACCGCCAGCGGCAGCATCCAGGGCGGGATCGCCCCGGTGAGCGTCAGGCCGAGAAACGACCCCAGCCCCGTCGCCACTGCCTTCCCGCGGGAAAACTTTCGCTCTTTAATATAGAAGAATATAGAGTAGGCGTGGCCCAGCGAGGCCGCCATTGCCGTGGCGACCACTGCCCAGGCAGACGCGGTGGTGTAGTGCGCCACCAGGACGGGGCCGAGGCTCTTGGCGGCATCGAGGAGCAGGCAAACCCCGGCGGTGCCGCGCCCGGCGACGCGCGCGACATTGGACATGCCGATGTTGTGGCTGCCATAATCGCGAATATCGATGCCCCGCAACGCCTTGACCAACAGGTAGCCGAAGGGGACCGATCCAGCGAGGTAGCCGAGGAGAACAACCGCTGCAGCAGACAGCCCTTGCATGCAGTGATTCTACCATATGCCGAGGGTGTCTGCAATAGGGGCGCCGTTGACCACAGCATGAGGCGCATGTTACAATGCAAGCACGCCCCCTGGGCGACACGATGTGAGAGTGAGCGTTGGAGTGAGTAACGTCTTCCAGTTGCTGCGTGAGCGGGGCTACATTGCCCAGACCTCGGATGATACCGCCGTGGAGGCGTTGTTGTCTGGACAGACCACCCTCTACGAGGGGTTTGATCCGACCGGCCGGTCGCTGCATATCGGGCACCTGCTGTCGCTGATGGCGATGCACCACCTGCAGCGCGCCGGGCACCGCGTCCTTTTCCTGCTGGGAGGGTTCACCGCCATCGTGGGTGATCCAACCGGCAAGTCGGAAACCCGCCAGTTCATCACCCCGGAGGAGGTGCGCGCCAACGGCGAGGCGATGCGCCAGCAGGTACAGCGCCTCGGCCTCCTCGACTTCGAGGGCTCGACCAACCCAGCGGTGATGCTAAACAACTACGACTGGCTGGACATGAAGCTCTCCGACTACATGCTCAGCGCCGCCCGCTACTTCAGCGTGAACCGCCTGCTCACTCACGAGACTTACCAGGAGCGCCTCAACCGCCAGGAGCACCTCTCCTTGATGGAGTTTCTCTACTCCACCCTGCAGGGCTACGACTACCTCTACCTCTACCAGCACCAGGGGTGCCGGCTGCAAATCGGCGGCAACGACCAGTGGCGCAACATCCTTGACGGCGTGGAGCTGATCCAGTACGTGCTCGGCGAGCAGGCCTACGCGATGACCTTCCCGCTGCTGCTCGACCCCAGCGGCCAGAAGATGGGCAAGACCTCCACCGGAATGCGCGTGTGGCTCGATCCCGAACGCACCTCTCCCTTCGAGTACTACCAGTACTGGGTGAACACGCCCGACCAGGACCTGGACCGGAACCTGCGCCTGTTCACCTTCCTGCCGCTGGAGGAGATCGCCGCGATCACCGCCGGCCACCCGCGCGAGGCCCAGCACCGCCTCGCCTATGAGGCCACGAAGATCGTCCACGGCGCGGAGGCCGCCGAACGCGCCCAGGCGGATGCCCGCTCCGCCTTCGCCGCGCAGGCCGCCTTGCCCGCCGACGTGCCCACCGTGCACCTGAGCAGCGCGGAACTGGCCGAAGGCGTCCGCCTGGTCAACGCCCTGGGCGACAGCGGCCTGGTGAAGTCACGCGGAGAGGCCCGGCGCCTCATTCAGCAGGGGGGCGTGCGCCTTTGGGACGAGCGCGTCACCGATGTCGACCGCACCTTCTCCCCGGACGATTTCCGCGAGGCTGATGGCGTCCGGGCGGCCCTCCTGCGCGCCGGCAAGGGGAAAGTACTCAAGGTATTGCTTAGCTGACGAGACGCGCTTGCTCACCCCGCCTCCCGGGGGCGGTCGGCATTGTCGCCGGGGGTGAGGCCGCCACCGGCACGGCCCCACCCCCTTGCCTGCCCTCCGAACTCAGGCCGCTACCTTCAGGTAGGTATCGCGCAGGGTGTCGATCAAGGCGTGATACTGCTCGTGGACGCCCGGCCCGATCCGCTCCGCCTCCACCCGGTCGAACTCGCGCGCCAGGCGCTCGTGCTCCTGGGGTGGGAGCGCCTGCTCGGCCATGGTGAACAAGACCAGGTTCTCCTTGTCGATGTGGGCGCGCAGCAGGTGGACGTAGCCACGGGCATCCGCCGCGAACTCGTGCTCGCCCCCCTGCCCGGCGCGCATCCGTGCCAGCGCCTCGCCCATCCCCTGGATGTAGCGCCGCCCCTCGTCGTGCTCCATCCGCATCACCGCAGTCGGCCCCCCATTGCGCGGGAAGCCGGCCGCCTCCAGCGCCGGGAAGAGGTGCTCCTCCTCTTTGCCATGGTGGCACTTGTCGGCGAAGGTCCGCAGGAAGTCGAGCACCTGCCCGGCGTGCTCGAGGTTGACGGCCCGCCCCGCCGCCGCGTCCTCGGCCATCTGTTCCAGCACCGCCAACACCGTCAGGATCCCCTCGTGCTCGTCGCGAAGCTGTTGCGTTGCGTACATGAACCCAACTCCTTTCGCCCTGTTGGGTCCATTGTAGCCGAAGACGCTGGCCGGCTGCTGTGACTCAGGTCACGCCAGACCCGGCTCGACGTGGAGAGTTTTCTCGTGGGTGTACTGGACGGTGCCGGGTGGGGAGCCACGGCGCTTGACGACGTACTTGCGCAGGGTGTAGTCGACCGGCACCAGACGGGAGTGCTTGGCGGTGCTGTGGCGGGCGCACAGCCGGGCCGCCTCCAGCAGCACCGCGTGGGGCACGCGCTCCGGGTGCCTGCCGGTGCGGATGACAACGTGGGCGGAAGTGATGCCGCGGGCATGCAGCCAGATGTCGTCCGGGTCGGCGACGCGGGTGGTGAGGTGGTCGTTCTCGGTGGCGTTGCGGCCGAGGAGCACCTCGAAGGCGCCGAGCTGCCGGCACTGAACGCCGGGGCTCTCCGCGGCGCGGCGCGGCACCGGCGCCGGGCGGCGCTCGCGGAAGAGGCCCAGCTCGTCTAGCAGCGGCGCCACCGCCTCCAGCTCCGGCATCGTGGTGGCTGTCTCCACTTGCGGGCGCACCGCCTGCAGCCGCTCCAGGCGGGCCTGCTCTTCCTCCCACTGCCGTTCCAGGTGCGGCACCGCGTCCACCAGCTTCCGCGCCCGCTTGAACCGCTTCTCCGCCTGCTCTTGCGCCGGCACCGCCGGGTCGAGGGTGAGCGTCACCTCGTGCTGCTCCGGGTCGTAGAAGTCAACGACGGTGATGCGCTCGGCGCCACGCGGGATGCGCCCCAGGTTGGCGAGGAGCAGGGTGGCCTCGCGCTCCAGGTTGGGAGCCGCGCGCGCGGCCTCGGTGCCCTCCTCCGCCTCACGGATGCGCCGTTGAGAGAAGCGCACCGCGTCGTCAAGGGCGCGCAGGTACTGCCGGCGCCGCCCTTCAAACGCCTCGTGGGCAATTCGGTAGGCGAAATAGGCTGCCAGTGCCTCGCTGGCACTGGCGGCGGGCTGCCTCGATCCACCGGCCGGCACCGGGTCATCCGGCAGAAACGAAACCCCCACCGGCACCCCGCGCGCGTCGAGGAGCACGGCCGGCGCGTAGGTGCTGGGGTCGGCCACGGCGCGCAGGGCCTCCGCGAGGCAGGTGGGGTCGGCGCGATCACAGCGGCGCCGGATGGCCGCCAGCGCCGTCGGACCCAGCGGATAGGCGCCCAGGAGGCGCTCGTCCAGGGAGGCCGACGGCGCCTCTGCCAGCAGTGCCGCGACGCTTTCCGGGGTGGCGGCCGCGGGATCGGCCCGGCGGCCGGTGGGCGGCGGGGTGTAGGGCACGCCGGGGTGAACGGGGCGCAACCGGCTCTCGCGGCTGCTCACCCGCTTGATGGCATCGAGGACCGTGCCTTCGGCGTTGAGGAGCATCAGGTTGCTGTGCTTCCCCATCGCCTCCAGCACCAGGCACACCTCCGTCTCCGCGTAGCGGAAGGTGAGGCGCAGCACCCGGTCGAACCCAATCTGCCGCGCCGCGACCAGGATGGCGCCCTTCAGGTGCTTGCGCAACAGCATGCAGAAGGCCGGCGGCCCACCCCGGTCGGTGGCGGCGCGGGATGGCTCGTCGACCGGAGGTGGCGCCATGGGCGTCGGGGCTGGGAGAGCCGGCTGGTCTGGCGCGGCCGGCCGGCGGGGTGGGAGGAAGTGGGCGCGGGCGTGGCGAGCATGGACCGACAGCAGGAGATGGCGGTTCCGGCCGCTAGCCCGGAGGGTGAGCACGACCGTCTCTGCCTCGGGCTGCAGCACCTGCTGCACCTGCCCGCCGGCGCAGGCGTCGATCTCCGCGGCCACCGCCGCCATCCCCATGCTGTCGAAGCTCACTGCCGCTGGCCTACCCCTTCAGCACGGCACCGGTGCTGGCGGAGGTGACCATCTTCTGGTAACGCGCCAGCCAGCCGCTCTGCACGCGCGACTGCGGTGGCTTCCACTCGGCGCGGCGGCGCGCCAGTTCCTCGTCGCTCAGCTTCACCTCCAGGCGCCGGTTGGTGATGTCGATCACCACGTGGTCGCCGTTGCGCAGCAGGCCGATTGGTCCGCCCTCGGCCGCCTCGGGGGAGATGTGGCCGAGGCAGATCCCGCGCGTGCCGCCGGAGAAGCGGCCATCGGTGATCAGGGCCACCTTCTGGCCCAGGCCCTGGCCGACGATCATCGAGGTGGGCGAGAGCATCTCCGGCATGCCGGGGCCGCCCTTCGGGCCTTCATAGCGGATCACCACCACGTCGCCGGCCTTCACCCGCCGCTGAGAGATCCCCTCCAGCGCCTCGTCTTGCGAGTCGAACACGACGGCCGGGCCCTCGTGGCGGGTGATGCCCGGGGCAACGGCACCGGTCTTCAGCACCGCGCCATCCGGCGCCAGGTTGCCGCTGAGGATCGCCAGGCCGCCGGTGGGCGAGTAGGCGTTCTCCACGGTGCGAATCACGTCCGGGTCGCGGTTTTCGGCGCGGGCGATGCTCTCTCCCAGGGTGCCCAGCGTCACCGTCTTGGCGTCGAGGTGGAGCACTCCCTCGCGGCGGGCCACCTCCTTCAGGATCGCCATCACCCCGCCGGCGCGGTCCACATCCTCAACGTGGTAAGGCCCAGCCGGGCTCACCTTGCAGACGTAGGGCACGCGGTCGGCCAGGGCATCGAGGCGCGACAGCGGGTACTCCACGCCGGCCTCATGCGCCAGCGCCAGGGTGTGCAGGACGGTGTTGGTCGAGCCGCCCATCGCCATATCGAGGACGAAGGCGTTGTCGATCGCCTCGGGGGTGAGGATGTCACGCGGCTTCAGGTCGGCCTCGATCAGCTTCATGATCTGCCGGGCGGCGGCGCGCGCCAGCTCCTGGCGCTGGGGCGAGATCGCCAGGATGGTGCCGTTGCCCGGCAGGGCCAGGCCCAACGCCTCACAGAGGCAGTTCATCGAGTTGGCCGTGAACATGCCGGAGCAAGAGCCGCAGCCAGGGCAGCCGAAGTCCTCCAGCTCCTTCAGCTCGGTGTCGCCGATCAGGCCGGCCTGCCGCGCGCCCACGCCCTCGAACACGGAGATCAGATCGACCGTCTTGCCGGACGGGGTGCGCCCGGCGGCCATCGGGCCACCGCTGACGAAGATGGTGGGCACGTTCAAGCGCATGGCGGCCATCAACATCCCCGGCACGATCTTGTCGCAGTTGGGGATGCAGATCATCGCGTCGAGGCAGTGCGCGGCCATCACCGTTTCCACGCAGTCGGCGATCAGCTCGCGGCTGGCCAGCGAGTAGCGCATGCCGAAGTGGCCCATGGCGATGCCGTCATCCACACCGATCGTGTTGAAGACGAACGGCACGCCCCCCGCCTCGCGCACCGCCTGCTTCACCACCTCGCCGAACGCGTTCAGGTGGACGTGCCCGGGGATGATATCGAGGTATGAGTTGGCAATGCCGATGAACGGCTTGTCCATGTCGGCATCGGTGACGCCGACGGCCTTTAGCAGGCTGCGGTGTGGGGCTTTGTCATACCCCTTCTTGATCATGTCGCTGCGCATCGGTTCTCCTTGTTCGGGGTCACAGAACACTGAGGAATTCGGCCGGGGCCGGAGGCAACACGGGTCGCCGGAACGGCCGGGATCTGCAACCAGCACGCCTCGCCTGCGGCTCCCCGGGCAAGCGTTCCGCACGCCGCGAGGGCAAGGGCGGTTCGGCGCGGCAAAAGATGCTTCATTATACCACGAATCGGCCCCGCCGGGGGCGCCCGCCGGCTACAGCGGCGTCGCCAGCCGGGGGCCGCGCGCGCGGATTGCATCCAGGAAGGCGCCCACCGACGAGCGGGCGCCCGGCGCGGCCAGATCGCGGTAGCCGTGGGGCAGCAGCCAGAGGAGGCACTCCTGCGGCTCAGTCACCGTCACGGTGGTGCGGAAGACCATCGGCAGGTCGATCCAGTCGGAAGCGTCGTAGTAGCGGGTGAGGTCATAGATCCCGCTGGCGGCGACTTGCCAGCGCCGCTCCAGGGCAACGCCGAGGCCGGCGTTCTCCGCGGCGGGCCAGGAGAAATCGAACCAGCCAGTGCGGTGGTGGTTGGCCGGCTCAGGCGAGGCGCCCAGGTAGCCGAAGAGGAGGTCGCGATAGTCGCTGCCGTCCTGGAGGGTGCCGCGCTCCACCTCGCCCCCCACGCCTGCCTGAAGCTGGAAGGTGCCGCCCCGCTGGTCAAAGGCGGCGCCCTCGCGCGTGCTCTCCACCGCCACCGGGCGCCGAGGGCGGTACTCCCGACGGATGCGGATCAGCGGCACGTCGCGGAAGAAGGCATAGTCGCTGCAGCCTTCCGCTACCTCGGTCGCGAACGGCACCCGCACTTTCACGAAGACCGGACCCTCGGTCACGGTGGCGGGGCCGAAGCGATCCACCCCCGGGGCGCGGAACTGCCAGGGCGTCCGCAGCAGGTTGCGCGCCGCGCCGGCCGGCCGCAGTTCCACCAGCGAGTCGCTTTCCACCTCGAGGACCACCCGATAGTGGCGGGTGGTCAACTCCCACCGGCCAGTGTGAGTCCGCGGCTTTGGAGCAGCCCCCCGCGGCAGGAGGCGCACGTAGGCCGGCTGCGCAAGCGGCGCGCGCGGCACCCACACGGCGGCGGGGCCTTGCCGACTCCACTCGCGATCGAGCTGAGCCGGCACCGGCGGGCCCGAAGCGCCCACCGGCTGCACCACCAGACCGGTGTCGGTGGCGCTGCCCGGCGGCGGCGCGCTCCAGAGGACGCGCTCCGCCAGGGGATCGGCCGGCACCGCCAGCACGCGCCCGGCTCCCTTCGGGGCGACGGCCACCTCCGCCGAAGAGTTGAGGAGCGTGCTGCCGGGGGCGCGCTCGATGGCCGCCCGCAGCGTGGCCGGATGGGGGAGTGGCGGCAGCGATACCGGCACCACGGCCGCCTTGCCAGGAGCGATGGCCGGCCCGCCCGCCCGGCCAAGGATCCGGCCCGTGTCGGCAACGCTGACGCGCAGCCGTGCCGGCTGGGAGGGGAGGTTACCGTCGTTGCGCACCGTGGCCGTCAGCGTTGTTCGGTGCTGCCCGGCGCGGACGCGCGGTGGCTCCGCGAGCGACAGCACGGGGGCAATGAAGTAGTCGTAACAAAGCTGGTCGCACAGAGCGCGCAGGGCGGGGGTGGCGCCATCAAAATGGAAGAAGGCCACGCCGGGCATCTCCGGGGCGTGCCGCTTGATCGCGGCGAACTGGGCGCGCACCTCGGCGGCCGTCGGGTCGCGCGGAGCGCCATCGGCACGGGTGTTCACGCCCAGGCCGAGGATCGTCTTCTCCAGCACGCCGGCGTCGCGCGCCGCGCGGATCGCCGCCTCGATGCGGCCGAGGTGGAAGGAGTGGTAGTTGAGGTAGATCTCAGGCATAAAGAGGTCGGTGGCTTCCTTGAGGGCAACCGCGTCCGCGTGCGGGAAGCTGCCGATCCCCCACCAGGCAATGAACAGGTCGGGCCGGCGGCGGCGGGTGGCCAACGTCGCCTCGATCAGGGTGCGCCGGATCGCCTCGTCGCCGCCATACTCATCAATGGCGATCCCGCGCTCGGCATCGCACCACGACTCGACGAAGCGCTCAACGTCCCACTCTTGATAGCAGATGCCGCCCTTCCACTGGCAGGGGAAGATGCCCCGCTGGAGCAGATCCTCGGCCCCCCCGGAAGGCGCCGTGGTGGTGAGGTTGGCCCAGCGCAGCCCCCGCGGCACGCCGAACCAGGCGAAGGTCACCGGACGCTCCACCACCGGCACCTGGAGCGGCGGCGCGGCGGCTGGGGTTATGCCCGAGGCGCCCGCGGTGGCGGTGACGCGCACGAGGCCACTGCGCGCGGGCGTCCAGCGCAGCCGGGCCGTCGTGGCGGCACCGGGCGCCAGGATGCCCAAGTCGGCGGCGTGCAGCCGCGTCGGCTTCCCACCCTCAGGCTGCAGGGTGAGGCCTACCCAGGCGCCGGCAAGGGGGGTCGCACCGGTGTTCTGAACGCGGATCCACACCTCGAGCGGACGGGCACGCGCCGGCACCGCCGGCGTCACCGTCACCGGCCCACAGCGCAGCGCGCCGGCCGCGGGCGAGGCAGCAAGAGCAGCAAGCAGAACGAACCCCGGCAGTCTCATGGCATCCCCCGAAGGCGAGGCCGACGGCCTCACTGGGGGTTCCTTCGTCACGGCCGGGCCAGGGGCCTGCCGACACTCACGACGGCGGAGGTGGCACTCCCCCGAACTCGGGGGCAGCCCCACCCCACCGCCGGCAAGATGCCAGCGCTCCTGGGGGACCCGTCTCGGTGTCGAGTGGGTTCCCCCCGAGTTCGGGGGGACAGGGGGGCCAACACCACGCGACGCTCTCCCGAACCCGACTATCGGATGAACTCGATGGGGCAGAGGTTCAGCGGCACGAGACGGTCGAACTCATGGTGATCGGTGGTGAGCACTGTCGCCCTGAGCCGCCGGGCCAGCGCCAAGCAGAAGGTGTCCGCCACTGCGACAGGGTGGTGAAACGCCTTGAGGAAGGCAGCATCCTGCCAGAGAGCCGGGTCCAGGTCCGAGCGAGAGACGATGCCGGCGGAGACCAGCATCTCCAGAAGCTGGACGGCCGCGGCCTCTCCGCCCCGGCGCAGGGCGTCATAGTAGACCTCGTAGACGTTGACCACGTGCGCGAAACAGGGAACGGCACCCTCTGCCAGGACCTGGGCCACCACTTCAGCGCCCTGCTCATCGCACAGGAACGCCACCATGGCACCGGCATCTAGGACGTAAGCCGAGGGCCGTGCAGTCGCGCCCATTGGTCTGCCTCCAGAACGATCTCCTCCTGCTTGCGCGCGGCAATCTCGTCGGAACCAGATAGCATCCCCTTCATGCTTCCGCGTGCCGCGTTCACCCGCGCCCTTCGCTCTTCAGGGGATAGCGGAGCAGCCACCGACGGCGTCGCTTCGGTGGCAGACAGGCCGCGCAAGAGACGTTCCACGACTCGCAAGTCATCCTCCGATAGCCGGTCGATGAGGTCATGCACTTGCTCCTTGATGCTCATCCGCTTTACCCTCCTCCGCCAACCACGACTGATCTCAATGCGGCGTGAGCCCATTATACCGCCGGCCGCGACTCCGGATTGGCGGCGCCACCCAGCTCCATCCTGCCGAGGGGAGCCGCCTGCCAGGCCAGCCCCCGGTGTAGGACACCGATAGGTCGGATCGCCGGCGTCCCGCCGGCCGACGTAAGACGCCTACCCCCACCGTAGGAGGTGTCTCCGAGCCGAGAGGTTGGCGATATCGGCGTCGGAGATCCTCCTACACCAGGTACGGGGTGTTACTCTCCCAGGCAGCTAGCCGGGCATGGGGGGCTCCCAGGGCATTATACCACGCCAGGCTCCCCTACTTTACCACCAGGTTGACGATGCGGCCGGGCACGACCACTTCCTTCACCAGGATCTTGTTTTCCAGGATCGCCTTGATGCGGTCGTGGTCCTTGGCGATGGCGAGCACGGTCTCCTTATCCGCATCGGCGGGCACCTCCACCTGGGCGCGCACCTTGCCGTTCACCTGCACCGGCATCGTGATCAGCGCCTCGACGGTGAGCGCCTCGTCCCACGTCGGCCACGGCTCGTAGGCCAGCGTCTCTTTGTGGCCCAGCGCCTCCCACAGCTCCTCGGCGAGGTGCGGCGCGTAGGGCGACAGCAGCAGCACGAACGGCTCCAGGACGCTGCGCGGGCGCACCGGCGACTTCGTGACCTCGTTGACGAAGGTCATCATCGCCGCGATCGCGGTGTTGAAATCCATCGCCTCGGTGTCTTGCGACACCTTCTTGATCGTGCGGTGCAGCAGGCGCATCAGCGCGTCCGGCGCCGGGTCGTCAGTCACCGTGAAGTTGCCCTGCTCGTCGAAGAAGAGGCGCCACGTGCGCGCCAGGAAGCGCGATACCCCCGAGACGGTCTTCGTGTTCCAGGGCTTCACCGCCTCCAGCGGGCCCAGGAACATCTCGTAGAGGCGCAGGGCATCGGCGCCGTGCTCGCGCACCACGTCGTCCGGGTTCACCACGTTCCCGCGCGACTTGCTCATCTTCTCGGTGAGCTCTTCCAGCTCCAGCTCGGGATACTCCGGGTGATACGGCTTCTCGTCGCGCCAGACCACCTCGCTCAGCGGCACGTAAACGGCGTTGGCCAGCGAGCCGGTCTCCTTCACGTAGGCACTCTCGCCCTCCAGGCGCACCTCCTTGTAGGACCACGGCCGGCCGTCGGCAGTGTAGTAGCGGTAGGAGAAGCCGAGGATCATCCCCTGGTTCACCAGGCGCATGAACGGCTCCGGCGTGGAGACCAGGCCGGCGTCGAACAGCACCTTGTGCCAGAAGCGCGCGTAGAGCAGGTGGAGCACGGCGTGCTCCGCGCCGCCCACGTAGAGGTCCACCGGCATCCAGTACTTCTCTTTCGCCGGCTCCCACGCGGCCTGGTCGTTCTTGGGATCCAGGTAGCGCAGGTAGTACCAGCAGGAGCCGGCCCACTGCGGCATCGTGTTCGTCTCGCGCCGGGCGGGATGGCCGGTCTCCGGGTCAGTGGTGTTCACCCACTCCTCGATGGTCGCCAGGGGCGACTCGCCGGTGCCAGAGGGCTGGTAGCTCTCCACCTCCGGCAGGGTGATCGGCAGGTACTCCTCCGGCAGCGGCACGGGCGTGCCGTCCTCGCGGAAGACGATGGGGAACGGCTCGCCCCAGTAGCGCTGGCGGGAGAAGAGCCAGTCGCGCAGGCGGTAGTTGACCGCCTTCTTGCCAATCCCCTTCGCCTCCAGCCACTCGGTGATCTTCTCTTTGGCCTCCGGCGTCTCCAGGCCGTTGAGGCTCACCTCGTCGTTGGCGGAGTTGACGTTGGTGCCGTTGCCGGTGTAAGCGGCCTCCTCGACGTTGCCGCCGGCCACCACCTCGACGATCGGCAGGCCGAACTTGCGAGCGAGCTCCCAGTCGCGCTCGTCGTGGGCGGGCACGGCCATGATGGCGCCGGTGCCGTAGGAGACCAGCACGTAGTCGGCCACCCAGATCGGGATCGGCTTGCCATTCACCGGATTGATCGCGTAGCCGCCGGTGAAGACACCCGTCTTCTCCTTGGCCAGCTCCGTGCGGTCCATGTCCGACTTGCGCGCCGCGGCCTCCTGATATGCCTGCACTGCTGGTCGCTGCTCGGGCGTGGTGATCAGCTCCACCAGCGGGTGCTCCGGGGCCAGGACCATGTAGGTGGCGCCAAAGAGCGTATCCGGGCGCGTGGTGAAGACACGAATGTTGGCGCTGTGGCCCTGGACGGGGAAGTCCACCTCGGCGCCGATGGAGCGACCGATCCAGTTGCGCTGCATCTCCTTGATGCTCTCGGGCCACTCGACCAGGTCCAGATCCTCCAGCAGGCGCTCGGCATACGCGGTGATCTTCAGCATCCACTGGCGCATCGGCTTGCGGATCACCGGATGCCCCCCACGCTCGCTGCGGCCGTCAATCACTTCCTCGTTGGCCAGAACCGTGCCCAGCGCCGGGCACCAGTTCACCGGCACCTCCGCCACGTAGGCCAAGCCGCGGTGGTAGAGCTGCAGGAAGATCCACTGCGTCCACTTGTAGTAGCCGGGATCGGTGGTGTTCACCTCGCGATCCCAGTCGTAAGAGAAGCCAAGCGACTGGATCTGCCGCTTGAACGTCTCGATATTGCGCTGGGTGGTGATCGCCGGGTGGGTGCCGGTATCGATGGCGTACTGCTCGGCGGGCAGGCCAAAGGCATCCCAGCCCATCGGGTGAAGGACGTTGAAGCCCTTCATCCGCTTGTAGCGCGCCAGGATATCGGTGGCGGTGTAGCCCTCCGGGTGCCCGACGTGCAGGCCAGCGCCGGAGGGGTACGGGAACATGTCCAGGATGTAGTACTTCGGCCGCGGGTCGAAGTCCACCGCCCGGAAGGTCTTATTCTCCTCCCAGTAGCGCTGCCACTTCGGCTCGATGACAGAAGGGTTGTACTCTTTAGGCATTGCTCGCTCCAAGAAGGGCTCGTGTACACTCGGGGCCTTTATGGAAGGCCTTTGCATACGCGTCCGCCTTTTCCAATGTGCTTAGGATCAGCGGCGTGACTTTGGGAAGCGCTTCAGTCCAGTCCCTCATGCCATGCGCGCATGCGTAGGCACACACACGGTGGTAAGGCGTTGCCACGTCGTTTTCCCAAACAGGGTCAGCAGTCTTGCCATCGGGGTCTGTAGGGAGAAAGGCATGAGCTGGCTTCAATGCGGCCCGTATCTCCTCGAGCTCAGGGATATAGAGCTCCCATCCTTTAATCGTCGTATAGCGCCTTCTCCCATCACGCTTCGGCTTGCTGGGATACAGCTCGTCGTACGGTTGGCGGAACCGGCCAACAAGCGCAGATAACAACCGAAGCAAGCGCCTGTTAGATGTATCCTGTTCACGTTCCCACGCATCACGAATGACCGGGTAAACATTCGCCCACAGCAACTTAAGCACCACGTACGGCGACCACTTCTGATCTTCTCTGACGATGATGTTCACCGTAATCCAATCGGGCTCAGAATAGGTCTCCGAGTATTTCCGTAATTGCTCCTCTCTATTATCACTCCAAACCTTATGTTCACAAGCGAAGCCGCAGACGCTCCCGGAGCTGACCTGCGGGAGGTCGGAGGTGTAGAGCACTAAATCCGGCCTAACAGGCCCCGTGGAGGGCTCTTCAATGAAAATCTTATCCGCCCGATCGATTTGCCAAGAATTGCGGTCAGTGCACCTGGCGAGGAAATTCCAGTAAGCCAATCGGAGGCCAGGCACCTGTTTAAGTATTCGCGCGAAACTCCGGTTGAACTTCACCTCGGGTGGGTCGTCACTACTCGCGACCATCTCCACCATATCATCGAGCAACACGGACCACTGATCCATCGGTAGAGACTCCTTCCTTGCCGGGAAGACTCATGTACCTTTCGCGCTCGAACTCCCCCAGGAGTTATCCAAGCGGAAGTCCTCGCGCACGGCGGGCCGAAGACCCACAGCTCTCACACGTGGCAGCGCCGGCATAGCGCGCGGATCTCATCCATCGGCAGGTGCAAGGATGGGTGAAGCATCGGCCCATCCTCACAGCAGCTGCAGCAGATCCTCCGTGTCCATATCGGCGTCGCGGAGGATCTTGCGGAGCAAGCCTCGCCCGATGTCCTGCCCCTCGTGAACAGGCACCGTGACAACCCGTCCGTCCTGGTGCTTCAGGCGGGCGTGGCTACCCCGCTGCCGGACGATTGTGAAGCCCACCCGCTGAAGCACGGCCACGAGTTCATCTGACCTGAGGATGGGAAGGCGGCTCATGGCACCAAGACACGCTGCACGCCGACAAACTCAGGAATCGTCTCGGTTGCATCGGTATCCTCAAGCGCCAGTTCAATGGCTTCACGGATGTTCGCCATCAGTTCATCCAGCGTCCGGCCCTGTGCGTAGCAGCCACGGAGCTGAGGCACCTCTCCAACCAGAAAGCCATCCTCATCCTTCTCAATCACCACGTAGAACTCACGCTCCATGGTGGCTTACCTCCGCTTCTGCATCCCGAAAACCGTCTACCATGCCGTGTTCCTCACTCGCCCTCCTCCCTCAGCCACAGGATACCGATCTCCCCCTCAAGGGCGCCGAACTCCGGGTCGCCGGTGACGGCCTGCGCGCCAAGCGTCTGCGCCAGCGCCGCGGCGAAGCCGTCGGCGAACGAGATGCCGGACGATACCGGTCTCCCCTCCATGGCCCGGACTCCCCGGTAGCTGCTGAAGCGCGCTACTACGAACAGGTGCCAACTCACCGGATGCACCACTTAGCCCTGGGGTAGGGACTCCCACGTGCAGCTTGTTTCACGCCACGCGAAGAGGACCTGCTGTAGGGCAAGTACCGCGATATCGCCAGGCTCCCGATCTCGTAGAGCAGAGGCGCCGGCAGGCCGTAGAGGACGGCAAAGCAGCAGTCACGCACAAGCGCCCGTCACTCGAAACCGGCCGGGCGCGAGCGCACCACCTTGCGCATCCGAGCAAGGTAGCGCCTGCGGCTGCCGATCACCGCGCACCTCCCTTTGCCCCATGTGGGCATCGCCGGCCGCTGCTCATCACCGTCGCCCCCCGAAGACCGCCCACATGCCGTGCTCCCACCACACCTGGGCGTCGGGGAAGCCGATCTCGCGGAGCCACTCCACCTGCCGGGCCGCGGGCGTCCAGCGCTCGGTCGGGTTGTGCTCCGGGTCGGGAAGCACGCGGTCGCAGAAGACCTGCCACAGCGCCAGCCAGTGCGGGCTGACGCGGCGGGCGGCACTCTGGCGGCGGGTGTGCTGATCCCAGCGCTGCAGGTGCTCGGCCTGCGTCGGCCAGTCGCCCCCCAACACCTCATCGGCGACGGCGATCATCCCGCCGGGGCGCAGAACCTGGTGCACTCGCCGGTAGAGCTCCTGCTTCCCCTCGTCCGCCAGGTGGTGGATGGCGATGGAAGAGACGACGGCGTCACAGCCATCGGGCACGGCGCGCTGCCAGCCGCCCTCCATGTCGCCCTCCACGTAGGTTACCCGTCGGCTAAAGCGCGCCAACCGCCGCCCGGCCACCACCCGCATGACCGGCGAGGAGTCGACCCACACCGCACTGGCGTTGGGGAAGCGCACCAAGATCCGCTCCAGCAGCCGGCCGCCCCCCCCGCCCAGGTCCACCACCCGCAGGGGGGCCTCCTTGGGAAACGCCAGTCGCCTCACGATCTCCGCGTGCAGGTGCTGATAACAAGGCACCCCCCGCGGCGCCTCCGTGTCATAGGTGAGCGCATAAGTCTCCCAACGTCTTGCCGCGATCTCACTCATTCTAACCAAACTCCCAGAATCATTCAAACACAGGCGCCGTAAAGGCGAAGCATCCGCGCGGGCGGCACCGGGTCACCCCCATGGCAGCAATGGCAGCGAGCCCCGCCGCAATCCGTGAGGCCGGTCGCTGAGACTCATCCCCGCCTCCCGCTTCACCCCGCCGCGACTAGGGCTCGCCAGGAGGCGGGGGCTCTCAGCGACCGGCTCATCCGGTTGTCCACGCACTCACTTACCCATGCTCAGCAGCCGGTTGATGGCGCTGACGTAGGCACGCACGCTCGCCTCGATCACGTCGGTACTCACGCCATGGCCGGCCGCCGTCCGATCTTCCAATTGCAGGGAAACCCGCGCCTCGCCCAGCGCCTCTTTCTCGGCGGTGGCGGCGTTGAGGCGATACTCCTTCAGCGCCACCGGCAGGCCGGTGATGCTGTCGACGGCGCGGAAGCAGGCATCCACCGGCCCGTCGCCGGCGGCCGAGCGCTCGAATAGCACCTCGCCGCTGCGCAGGACCACGCTCGCCGAGGGGGTGACGCCGGTGCCGCAGGCCACGCGGAAGCTCTCCAGGTGATAGGTCTGGTTCGTTGTGCCGCGCTGATCCGCCACCAAGGCGTGCAGGTCATCGTCGAAGACCTGCTTCTTGACATCCGCCAGCTCCAGGAAGCGGGCGTGCAGGCGCTCCAACTCCGCGGGGGTCAGGCGGTAGCCAAGCTGCTCCAGGCGGTGGCGCACCGCGTGCCGGCCGGAGCGGGCCGTCAGCACGATCTGGGTTTCGCCGGCGCCCACTTCCTCCGGGCGCATGATCTCGTAGTTGTCGCGGTGCTTCAGCACGCCGTCCTGGTGGATGCCGGAGGAGTGAGCGAAGGCGTTGGCGCCGACCACTGCCTTGCTGCGGGCCACGGCCAGGCCGGTGAAGCGGCTCACCAAGGTGCTGGTGCGGCACAGCTCGGGCGTCACCACGTCGGTGTGGGCGCCGTAGTAGCGGCCGCGCACCTTGATTGCCATCACCACCTCCTCCAGGGAGGCGTTGCCGGCGCGCTCGCCGATGCCGTTGATCGTACACTCCACCTGCTGGGCACCGGCGCGCACCGCGGCCAGCGAGTTCGCCGTGGCCATGCCCAGGTCGTTATGGCAGTGAACGCTGAGGATCGCCCGGTCGATGTTGCGCACATGGCGGCGGATGTCGGCGATCAGCCGTCCCCACTGCGCCGGCACGGCATAGCCCACGGTGTCCGGAACGTTCACCACCGTGGCGCCGGCATCGATCACCGCTTCCAGCACCTGGAACAGATAGCGCCGGTCGCTGCGCGAAGCATCCTCGGTGGAGTACTCCACGTCCGGGCAGAGGGAGCGGGCGTAGCGCACCGCCTCGACACCCATCCGCAGCAGCTCTTCGCGGCTGCGGCGGAGCTTGTTGCGCGCGTGGATGTCGGAGGTGCCCAGCACGATGTGGATGCGCGGGCGCGCGGCGGGGCGCACCGCCTCCCACACGGCGTCAATGTCTGCCTTCACGGCACGGGCCAGCGCGGTGATTGTCGGGCCCTGCACGTTGCGCGCGATCTCTTGCACCGCCCGGAAGTCACCAGGCGACGAAGCGGGGAAGCCCGCCTCGATCACGTCTACGTTCAGCCGGGCAAGCTGCCGGGCGATCTCCAGCTTCTCGGCGCCCGTCAGGCTGGCACCCGGCGATTGCTCCCCATCCCGGAGGGTTGTATCGAAGATGTGTACCTTGCGTTCCATAGTTGTCTCCCCCATGCGCTGTCTACCTTCGTGCCCGTTGTCGCCCGCGGGGCCGCCGCGAAGGCGGAGCGAGCAGACGCACGAAGCAGCGCGGTTTCTACCATCGGTCGGTGGCCCAGAGGCCGGAAACAATACCGCCTAAGATCATCCGGGCCTCCCAGGTCACCTGGGTCGCCAAGGCCCATCTTCATCACCCCCCTTCCTGCCAGCGATAGGGGTTTGGCCCCCCAACCCCCCGAAACCGGGGGGCTTCCGGCGTGGCCCACCACCCCCCGAAACCGGGGGGCTTTCGGGGTCTGGCCCCCAACCTCCCCAAAGCCGGGGGGCAACCGGATCCTACTCCCCCCATACTTGGGGGGCCGGGGGGGCTTTCGGAGCTTACTCCCCCCGATCTCGGGGGGCCGGGGGGGCCGGCCGCCATTCCGAAATCCCAAATCCCAAATCCGAAATGCAAAAAGGCCCTTCATCCCCAAAACAGGGACGAAGGGCCTTCAAAGCCTTCCGCGGTACCACCCTGATTGGCCGGCGCTCGCGCGCGCGACCCCCTTGGCCGCTGCGGCCCCGTCGGGGGCGACAGCGTCTTCCACTAACGGAGGAAGTTCCCGTCTCAGTCTACTGCCGGGCAAGCCCGATTTCGGTGAGCGACTCCAGGGCGAGTTCAGGCGACCCCTGACGACGCCGGTTCCCAGCGACCCGGCTCTCTGGCAGTCCGGTCGGACGCCTTACTACTCCCTATCACAGTCTTTGGGTGTATTCAGTTGTTGCCTTGATTATAGCCCGCGCCAACCAACGTGTCAAGGGCATTTCCGCCGCTCGGAATACCGATCGTTTGCACGGATCAGTGGCATGCGGTATCAGGGCGCGCCCGCAGTGGCGTAGCACCACGGCCGGCCGACGCACGGCCTCCGGCTCCCGGCGTCCGCTACCGCTGCACGAACTCGAGCAGCACCCCATCGGGATCCACGGCGCAGACGATGCCGGTCGCGTCCGAGCCGGGGATCGGCTCCGAAAGGAAGCGCACACCCTTTGCCTTCAGCGCCGCGTAGGTCTGCTGCACGTCGGCCACGAAGAAGGTGAGCCAGCGCACGCCGGCAGCAAACTCCTCCGTGCGGCGAGACGGCGGCGTGGGAATCTCCATCAGCTTGATGAGCGTCTCGCCGGCGCGCAGGCGCACCTGGCGGAAGCCGCGCGGCGCCAGGCCGGCCCCCACGGCCACCTCCGTCGGGATCTGAATGTCCAGGGCCACCTCCAGGCCCAACTGGTCGCGATAGAAGCGCAGCGACTCCTCGAAGTGGCTGCAGGTGATGGCAACATCAACGACAGGATGGGTGAGCTCCAACATGCTTTTCCTCCCAGCGGTGGCAAGCGCCGGCCGGGCCGTGGTACCGCGCGGTAGGAGAGCGGCCCCCGGCGCGCGAACCTTCGGCGTGTGAAGATCCTCTGCTATGGTGCCGGCGCCGTCGGCAGTTTCCTTGGCGGCCACCTCTCGGCCGCCGGCCACGACGTGACCCTGGTAGTGCGCCCCACGGCGGTCGCCCCACTGCGGCGCCACGGGCTGGCCCTGGAAGACACCCACGGGCAGGTGGTCCATGCTCGCCCGCGCATCGTCACCGGCGCCGCGGACCTGTGCCACGACCGGACGCCGCCCGACCTGGTGCTCCTCACCCTCAAGGCATACGACGTGGAGGCGGCAATCCCTGGTGTGACCGCGGTGTGCGGGCCAGAAACTTGGGTGGTCTCGCTGCAGAACGGCCTGGGCACCGAGGAGCGGCTGGCTGAGGCGTTGGGCGCACAGCGGGTGCTGGCCGGCGCCTTCACCCTCAGCGTCAGTGCCGCCACCCCGGGCCAGGTGGTCCAGCACACCACCGCCGGCGGGGTTTCGCTGGCGGAGCTGGCACCCCTGGCCAAGCGCCCGGCATCGCTGGCGGCCGTGTTCACCTCCGCCGGCCTGCGCGTGCGCTTCTTCCCGAACTGGCGCGCGCTGAAGTGGTCGAAGCTGCTGCTGAACCTGCTGGCGAACGCCTCCTGTGCCATTGTGGACCTCACTCCGGCGGAGCTGTTCCGGCACCCGGGGCTGTTCCGGCTGGAGCAGCGAGCGTTTGGCGAGGCCCGCCGCGTGATGCGGCGCCTGCGGCTGCGCCCGGTGGACCTACCCGGCTACCCGGTGCGCCTCCTCTGCGCCGCGATGGCGCTGCCGGCACCCCTAGCCCGCCCCCTGATCGCCGGGCGCGTCGGCGGCGGTCGCGGCGACAAGCGGCCCTCGCTAGCGCTGGACCTGGCGCGCGGCAAGCCGCAGTCGGAGGTCTCCTTCCTCAACGGGGCCGTCGCCCGGATCGCCGCCGAACACGGCCTGTGCGCCCCGACAAACGCGCGCCTGGCCGACACGCTGCAGGCGATCCTCGCCGGCACCACCGACCGCGAGGCCTTCGCCCGGCAGCCGGAGGCGCTGCTCTCGGCGGTGGTAACAACCAGATCCCAGGGAAGCTAGGCTCAGGCGTCATCCACCGATGGTTGCCTGGCCGGCCAGGAGGAGGGAGCCCGCGCCGCAAGCGCCTCCCGGGAGGGCTCGACGTGCCCCGCCGCGAATAGGCGAGCGAGATGAACGCCCCGCGCTCGGAGACCGTTCTCTTCCGCTGGTGGGTTCTGCTGATCGGCATCGCGCTGATCCCGCTGAACAGCCTCTGGATCGCGCGCGCCGAGGCGCTTGATTACTCCGGCTTCCCCACCTGCATGTCCCTCTTCTACAACGTCATCTTCAGCCTGATGGTGCTCCTGCTGCTGAACGCCGGCGTGCGCCGGCTGTCGGCCCGGCGGGCGCTGCGCAGCGGCGAGCTGCTGGTGGTCTACGGCATGATGGCGACCGGCTCCAGCCTGGTGGGGCACGACTACCTGCAGATGCTGGTGCCCACGATCCCCCACGTCGCTTACTTTGCCACGCCAGCCAACGACTGGGAGAACCAGATCGCGCCGCTGCTGCCGAAGTGGCTGACGATCACGAAGCTGGACGACCGCGTGCGCGCCTACGAGCAGGGGCGCTCGACGCTCTACACCGAGGAGCACCTGCGGTTGTGGCTGGTGCCGATGGCGTGCTGGAGCATCTTCCTGGTCGCGGTGCTGGGCGCCACCCTATCCCTGGCGCTGCTGCTGCGCCGGCAGTGGGTGGAACACGAGCGCCTCTCCTACCCAATCGTGCAGATCCCGCTGCTGATCACCGAGGGGGGTGGCGCCAACCCCCTCTTCCGCAACCGCGTCTTCTGGGCGGGCTTTGCGATTGCCGCCGGGATTGACCTGCTCAACGGAGTGCAGCGCTTCATCCCCTCGCTCCCCGCGGTGCCGGTGAAGGTGCTGGACCTGGCGCCGCACCTGCCGGCGCACCGCCCCTGGAACGCCATCGGCTGGACCCCTGTCTCGTTCTACCCGTTCGCGATCGGCGTCAGCTACTTCATGCCGACGAACCTGGCGTTCTCAAGCTGGTTCTTCTACTGGGTGCGCAAGGCCCAGCAGGTGATCGCCGCCGCGCTCGGCTACACCGAGACGCAGCCCTGGTTTCCCTACCTGCGTGAGCAATCGTACGGAGCTTTCATCGCCCTGTTCGTGGGCGCGCTGTGGCTGAGCCGCGGCTACCTGGCAGGCGTCTGGCGCTCTGCCCTCACCCACAAGGAGGCCGACGATGGGGGCGTGCGCTATCGAACGATGCTGCTGGCGCTGATCCTCTGCACGGCGGTGATGATCGGCTTTCTGCTGGTGGCGGGAATGACGCCCTGGCTGGCCGTCACCTACGTACTACTCTACCTGCTGTTCTGCGGCGCGGCGGCGCGCGTGCGGGCGGAGCTGGGGCCGCCATCGCACGAGATCGGCTGGGTGGGCACCAGCTACATGCTGATCATGGCGCTGGGAACGACCGCGGTGGGACCACAAAACCTGGCGGTGTTCTCGCTGCTGCACTTTCAGAACCGGATGCACCGCGGACTGCTGATGCCCCAGCAGGTGGAAAGCCTGAAGGCCGCGTCGCAGAGTGGCCTGCGCCTGCGCTGGATGGCGGTGGCGCTGGCGCTGGCGGGCGTGGTGGGCGTGGTGGCGGCGTTCTGGGCGATGCTGCACCTCTCCTACAGCCGCACCTACGCCGGCCCGCACCCGGCGGCGCCCGGCTGCAACTTCGCCAGCGAGCACTTCAACCAGCTCGCCGCGTGGCTGAGCAACCCGGTGCCGGCAAACCGGGCGGGCCTGTTCGCCATCGCGATCGGCGCGGCGGTCGCGGTGACGTTGTCGCGGCTGACAACGCACTTCCTCGGCTTCCCCTTCCACCCGGCCGGCTACGCGCTGGGGATGTCGTTCGGGCTGGACTACATCTGGACGCCGATCCTGATCAGTTGGGCGGTGAAGGTGTTCGTGCTGCATGGGTGGGGGCTGAAAGGCTACCGTGCCACCCTCCCCTTCTTCGTCGGCCTGGTGATCGGCGAGTTTGTGGTGGGCGGCCTGTGGAGCTTCCTGCGTGGCATCCTTGGGGTGCAGACGTACACCTTCTACATCTGGTGAACGCGCCGCGTCGGCCGGCCGCGGCTCCACCCGGCAGGTACAGCAGAACGGCCCCCGCCGAAGCGGGAGCCGTCAAGGAAAGTGGGAGCGGGGGCAGGATTTGAACCTGCGACCTCCGGGTTATGAGCCCGACGAGCTACCAGACTGCTCCACCCCGCGACGCACTCCTATCATACCACGACGCTCCCGCGGTGTCAACCCTCTGCCGCGCCGTTTTCGCGCAAGCGCCCCGGAGTGGGAGCCCGGCCGGGTGGGAACCCAGCCGGAGTGGGAGTCCGGTCGGATCGCCGGCGTCCCGCCGGCCTCCTCCGCCTCCTCCGGCTGCCTTGCCAGGCAGCCAGACCGATGGTATAATGCACCAAACCACCCCGGCAAGGAAGGGACGCCGCCATGCAGGCCCGCTGGAGCATCCTCCTCCTCTCGTTTCTGGCGCTGGCAGCCGCTGGCGCCAGGCAACCTGCCGCCGCGGAGAGCGCCACTCATTACTACATCTGGGGCGAAGTGAAAAACCCCGGCGCCTATCCGCACCGGGGCGACCTCACCGTGGCCGACGCAATCACTGCCGCCGGCGGCTTCACCGACGTGGCCAACCGCAACCGCGCCACCCTCACTCGCGGCGAGCGGCAGCTCATCCTCTCGCGCGAGGATCTCACCCAAACCGGTGCCGATGGGGTCGCCGTCATGGCGGGCGACGTGATCCGCATCGAGACGGGCGCGATCACCGTCGCGGGCGAGGTGCGCAAACCGGGGGATTACGGTCTCGAACACGCCAGCGTGCGCCAGGCGCTGATCGCCGCCGGCGGCCCAACGCCTCAGGCCGACCTCGACTCGGCCTACATTGCCCGTGGCGGTAAGGTGATCCGGGTGGATGCCCGCCAGAT
The DNA here is from genome assembly GCA_012512505.1 of Armatimonadota bacterium. Lineage (GTDB taxonomy): Bacteria > Armatimonadota > JAAZEB01 > JAAZEB01 > JAAZEB01 > JAAZEB01. Next base: position 23,841 of record JAAZEB010000198.1, read on the forward strand.
CCTGGCGGGCGCGGCCGGCGTCGAAAACCCGGCGCTGGAACCAGGTGACGTGCTGCACGTGCCCAAGGCGGAAGCGCGAGTGACTATCGCCGGTGAGGTACGCCGCCCGGGGCCCTACACGCTGGAACCGGGAAAGCTGGAGCGCCTGGAGGACCTGATCGCGGCCGCTGGCGGGCCTACGGCAAACGCGCGCACCACGCGCGTGGAGCTGCGACGCGCGCGTCGTGCCGGCGAGCGGGCCACCGTGGAAACGATCAACCTGGAGGGCCCGCGCGCCGATGAGCTGCAGCGCAACCCGGTGCTGCAAAGTGGCGACCACGTTGTGGTCCCTGCCGCGCGCCGCGGCCGCAGCCTGTCGATCAACGACGTCTACCAGATCGGGATCCTGGTCCTCACTCTGATCAGCATCCTCGCCCGGAACTAGTCGGCCGCGCGCTCGCGCTGCGGGATCCGCGATTGCCGGCCTTGCGGTGGCCGGCAATCGCAGACACGCTAGATTCCGATCGGCTCGATCTGCTCGACGTCCGGCTCGTCGTCGATCCCTTCCAGGTCGAGCTCCTCGTCGGGCTCGGGGATCTCCGGCAGCGCGGGCGCCAGGCGCCGCGGGGACACCGCTTCTTCCTCTTCAGCATGCGGCGCGCCGGTGAGTGCTTCCGGTTCCGGCAGGCCGCGGGAGGGAGGAGCGCCCACCTCCAGGGGCCGCCCCCGCCAATCGGCGATCAGGGTGACTTCCTGGCGGGCGCCGCCCTGTGCCGGTACTTCCTTGTCAAACTGGACGCGGATCAGGTGGCAGCGGCCCCGCTCCTCCGTGCGGCCAACAGCCATACGGAAGATCTGCTCGCGCGGGTCGCGGTGCGTCACAACGCCGACGGCCGCCCACACCGGATGGTAAATGCGGTCCCCCTCCTGGTAATCCTCCGTGGGCTGGTAGGGGCGTGCCTCCGGTGCCGCGTCGACCGCCGGGGGTTCGGCCGATTCCTCGGGCGCGGCCTCGCCGGCAGCCGGCACCGTCAGTTCAGGCGAGCGTGCCTCCGAGGCGAGTGTGTCCCCTTCGGCAGTCTCCGAGAGGGTGGTGTCAGCCGTCGGCGTCGTTATCTCGTCCGCCGGCACCTCCGGCATCTCGTCTTCCTGTCGTGCCATAACCATCCTTTCATCGCCTTGCGCCCACCGGGCGGCGCTTACCGGTCGCTCGGGGAGTACGCAAGGATCCACCTGGTCAGCGAGGTCTCGGTCTGCAAGCAATCGCGCCGACGCCGGCCGTGCCAACCGTTGAGGCAGCAGGGTTGCCCCCCGTTCCTGGCGCTCAGAGGAGGCCGGCCGCAAGGCCGGAGTCACTATAGCGAATTCGCTTTTGGTTGTCAAGGGATTCGGCGCGGTTTCCCAGCGGTGGTGGCGCCGTGCCAACCGCTCGGCCAGGGCAGGCCCCGGGTGCCCCGGGCCTTGCCGGGAGCGAGCGGGAACCCTGGCCCCCCGGCGTTGTCCAATAGAATGGGTCATCGCTGATGACCACAGCCGAGGGGTCGTTGGCCGGGCGGCAGGGCGGCGGACATTCGCCGGCCGTAGCTGCCCGGTTGGGTTGTCACGGCCATGCGTGGCGGCCCCGTTCATGCGGCACAGGCCGGGAGAGCCTGCGCCAGTGGTAGGGAAGTGAGCTGATGATTCGGGTGTTTGCCAGGCGGATTGCGCTGGGGAAAGGCCACGGCGCCGGCGAGGCGCCTCGGGGGAAGAGCCGCCGGTGGCAGCAGCCGCTGCGGATCGCCATTGCCGTACTGGTAGCCACCTCCGCGGTCTACGGGGTCACCCGCGCCGCGGAGACCACCGAGGTCCCTGCCATCGATCGCTTGCTGGTCACCGAGCTGAAGGACCTCAAACTGACCGCCGTGCGCAAGGAAGTGAACCTCGAGGAGCTGCGCCGGATCGATCCGGACTACGCCAACGCCTACCGCGTCGGCCGCTCCACGATCATGCTGAAGGAGCCGGACAAGTTCCGCATGGACGCGCGCGCGGGGTTCATCAAGTTCGAGTACGTCATCAGCGGGCCGCGCCGGGTGATGCGCGCCCCGCTGATCCGGCAGATCGATGAGATTGGCGTCGATCCGGGGAAGCGGCAAGGCCCGCTGGAGGTGGGCCTGGTCACGCCCGGCTGCCTGCGAGGCTACGAGGTGGCGCAGGTGGCCCGCACCCAGGTTGGGGATCGGCCCGCCTACCAGTACCGGCTGACCTACGCGCACGACCACGAGCGCTACGAGCTGGTGTGGATCGACGCGGAGCGCAAGCACATCCTGAAGCGCAAGCTGTGGACCAAGTTCCAGGGCGAGTACAAGCTGGAGCTGACCTTCCTGAAGCCGAAGCAGTTCGGCGACATCTGGATCCCCACCCGCGTGGAGGTGCGCAACGCCCGGGGCGCCCTGGCCGGGGTGACGGAGCAAAGCGACATCACCGTGAACGGCGGGCTGGACGACAAGCTGTTCGAGCTGTGAGGAGAGCGCCACAAGGCACGCTCAACCGGTTGGTGCCTGTCGGGCGTGCCTTGTGGACACTCGCCGCCGCGCATCACAGCAACGTGATGCTCTCGATGATGTCGTCGAAGACCGGCTGCACGCTCTCGAAGACGGCGCGCGGCGCGGTGAAGGTGAAGATCAGGATGATGTCTTCGTCGTTCGCCGTGTAGACCGTGTAGCGGTGGAACGGCACCACGGTTCCGTCCGGCGCCTCCCAGCTACTCAGGTGCTCGAGCAGCACCGCCGGGCGGCCGCTGATCAGGAACGAGCGTCGGTCCACCAGGGTGAACTCGACGAAGAAGTCAGACAGGATCGGCGGCGCCGCATCGGCGTACGCCTCGATGTTTACCTGGCCGATAAAGCGGTCGTCGGTGATCAGGCCGACGTTGGGGCGGAAGATCTCGCCCTCGGGCAGGGTGCGCTGCACCAGCTCGACGACGCGGTTGCCCAGCGTGGTCACATACTGCGGCGGGTCGAACAGGGCGAACTGCTCGGCCGGGAACTGCAGCGAGAACCCCAGCGCGGTGTTGGTATAGGTCTCCGTGCCCGCGCCCGGCGCCGGCGGGATCACGATCCGGCTCAGGCTGGGCACGTCGGTCATCGGTTCGGTGCCGGCGGGCCGGCCGGTATCTACCAGGCTCGAGCCGCCGCCACATCCGGCGAGCAGCGCGACCCCAAGCAGCGCGGCCAGCAGGTAGTCTCTCATTCTGAACCCTCCTCCTTACCGTGCGAACTAGACTCGGCGGCATGGGCAAGCAAGCGCAGGAAGCGCGAGCAGCGCGCCAGGGCACGCTGTTCCCCCTCGTGCGCCAGCGTGGTCAGGCGGAAGAAGGCGGCGGGGCCGCCGCCGCCCGGGTGGAGGGCGCTCTTCAGCACGCCCAGACGGCTGCGGTGCGCCCGCTCCATCGCCGCCATGCCGCCATGCAGATCGGCATACCAGTAAAGCACATACAGGCGATAGCCGCCCCGCTCCACCAGCAGGCTTTCTGCCGCCAGCGGCGGCCGGTCCGGATGGAGACGGAGGCTCTCTTGCTGCTTGCGGACCACCGCCCAGCCGGAAGCCCGGTAGCAAGACTCCGGGTTGTGGAAAGCACTCAGGTCGGTGGCGCTGACCACGGCCAGGTCCACCGCCCGGCCGGCCGGCGCGCCCGGCGGCAGGTAGCGGCGCATGAGCACCCGACTGCGCGGCAGAAGCGCCGCCTCCTCGGTGGAGACGGGGATGTCGCGGCCCTGCCAGGGGCCGACGCGCAGCGGCACGGCGGGCAGCCCGGCGGCTGCCGCGTTCCGTTTGGCCCGCAGCACGGCCCGGTCGGTGGCGTAGAGGCCGAGCAGCAGCGCCGTCAGCGCCGCGGTGATCACCACGTATCGGTATCTTCCAGCCATCCCAGCACCTTTGCCGTCGCGAACACAGCGACACACGCCAACCCCAGCATGACGAAGCCGGACACCTCGTGAACCTGCAGCGCCCCCGGCCGGCCCCACCGGTCGGCCGCCGCGGTGATGGCGGCGATCCGCACGGCGTTGGCGGCCAGGCCGATCGGCAGGGCGCTGAGCAGCAGCACCAGCCTCCGGCCGCGGCTCAGGCGGGAAACGGCGGCCGCGAACGCGGTGAGTGACAGCAGCGATAGGATCGAGCGGAAGCCGCTGCAGGTGCCCCCCACGAACAGCGAGAGGTCGGGCAGGTGGATCACCGTGCCTTCCTGCAGGGCATCGATGCCCGCCAGCATCGCCAGGGTGGTCGCCAGGCGGGTGGAGGCCAACTGCAGCGGAAAGCTCACCTCGTTGATCAGGTAGCCCGGCAGCGGGCACATCAGCCAGAGGAGCGCCGCCGGCTCGGCCAGCAGCCGCGCCACCGCCGTTCCGTAGACGGTCAGCACGATCCCCCACAGCGCCACCGGGAACGAGACGCTGGCGAACGCCTCCACCCCCGTTCCGGAAACCCAGGTGGAGGCGATCTTCAGCAGGCCGGCGGCGGCAACCACCGCGATTCCCAGCCAGGCGGGCTGCCGGCGCGCGGCGGCCAGCCGCTCGCGCCGCAGCCAGATGACCACCGCCGCCAGCACCGGCACTACCGGGCCGTGGGCGTAGTAGCCCTGGTTGCCGGACCACTCCACGTCCCAGAAGAGGAAGATGTCACGGTACCATCCCGCCAGCAGGGCGGCCCCCAGCGCGAACGCCAGGTGTGCCCGCCACGGCTGCTCCCGGTCTCCGTCCTTCTCCCTCGGCCTTTTCCCCATCGCAGCCTCCCCACTCCCCCGGTGCAAGCCGGATCGCAGGCACCCCCAGGCCGACCAGGCACGCCCGGTTAGGCCGGTGGCACTCATTCGGAAGGCACGTGGATCATCTCCAGGTGCTCCACCGGCTTGGGCGGCGGCCCAGTGGGCGCCTTGGAGGGCGCCGTCGGCGTGAAGAACGGCCGGGCGGGATCGCCGTTCACCGAGAAGAACACCTCGGTGGTGCCGAGGCGATAGATGGGCGTGCCTTTGCGCAGGCGCTGCTTGGTCGGGTAGATCCGGCCCTCACTGGTGACGTTGTAGACGGTGTAGTGGTCGGTCTTCGCCAACCGCTCGGCGCGCAGCCGCTCCGCCAGGTACTTGGGGATCCGCTGCCAGGGCACCCGCAGGTGCCGCCCATACCGTTTCTGCAGCACCGGATCCTGCTGCACCCGCCGCAGGAACTCCCCGAGGGAGTGCGCCGGCCGCCTCAGAAAGGAGCCTGCTTCCACCGCCGGCGCCGCCGCGAGGCGGCATGGGACCAGGAGCCCCAGCCCCAGGGCAACGCCGGCCAGAACGACCCGATATCTATGGTTATTTGCACACATAGCTTCCCCCACCGCGACCTGCACGCCCCATGCCAAAGGAGATTGCCGCGCGGGGCGAGAAGTGTGGCATGGCAAAGTCCTGGTGCCCGGCCGCGCGTTCGGCCGGCAAACACCCTGGGCGGGTGGCGTCCGTTGGGGGGGCGAGATGGGGTGGCGCCCGTGGGTCAGGGGCGTTGTTTACGGCGCCCCATGAACGGCGCCCCGCAAATGGCGCCACCGTAGACGGCACCCCACAGCCGCAGCCGGAGCAGCCACCGGGAGGAGCCATGGAGTATCGCACCCTCGGGCGCAGCGGGGTCAAGGTCTCCCGCCTGTGCTTGGGCACGATGATGTTCGGCGGGCCGACCGACGAACAGGAGTCGACCCGGATCATTCACCGGGCCCTCGATGCCGGGATCAACTTCATCGATACGGCAAATATCTACAACGACGGCGAGTCGGAACGGGTCACCGGCCGCGCGCTGCAGGGCCGCCGCGATCAGGTGGTGCTGGCGACCAAGGTGCGCTACCCGGTCGGCCCCGGCCCCAACGACGGCGGGCTGTCGCGCTACCACATCATGAACCAGGTGGAGGCGAGCCTGCGCCGCCTCGGCACCGATCACCTCGATCTCTACTACCTGCACTTTCCAGACTACGAGACGCCGCTGGTGGAGTCGCTGCAGGCGTTGGACGACCTGGTTCGGCAAGGGAAGGTGCGCTACATCGGCTGCTCCAACTACTATGCCTGGCAGGTGTGCGAGGGGTTGTGGTTGAGCGACCGGCACGGCCTGGCTTCGTTCGCCTGCGTGCAGCCGCTTTACAACATCGTCAACCGCGACGCGGAGCTGGAGCTGCTGCCGCTGTGCCAGGCGCATGGCCTGGGGGTAGTCTCCTACAGCCCGCTGGCCCGGGGGGTGCTCACCGGGAAGTACCGGCCCGGCCAAGAAGCTCCGGCCGATTCGCGCGCCGCCCGAGGCGACCGGCGCATCCAGCAAACGGAGCTGCGCGAAGAGAGCTTCCGCGTGGCCGAGAAGCTGAAAGGGCTGGCCGACGCCAAAGGCTGCACCCTCAGCCAACTCGCCCTCGCCTGGGTGCTGGCCAACCCGCTCGTCACCAGCCCGATCCTCGGCCCGCGCACGATGGCGCAGTTCGAGGACAACCTGGGCAGCCTGAACGTGACGATCACCCCCGAGGATGAGCACGCGATCGACCAGCTTGTGCCGCCAGGCGAGCACACCGGCTACGGCTTCAACGACCCGCAGTACCCGGTGAGGGGGCGCCCCACCCCGACCCGGTGACCAGGATCAGGGGTTGGGCCGGCCCCTCGGGCAGCTCGCGCCCGCTCGGAACGCGGCGAGCGATCGCCGCTCCATCAACGGCCAGGCATGGTCACCTGGCCGCGCTACGAACGCCTACGAGGGAGATTGCGGGTGAACAGTTTCATTTACCTTAGCGCTGACGAACAGCGGCGACGGTTGAGCAACATCGCGGTTGCCGAGCAGTCGGTTCGCGGGTGCCTGCGGCGGCACCTGATCACCGACTATCTGCCAGGCCAGGTAACCTACAACCTGGGCGAGTACCCCGCGCTGGCCCCCTGGGAGCCGTCCGAGGAGGATGAGCGCCTCCTCGGAGAGTACCGGGCCGCCGGAGTCGAGCTGGTTCAGCTCCACGAGGAATGGAACGACGCCGAGCGGCTCTTCGGCGGCGACAAGTTCACCCCAACCAACCGCGCCGGCCTGCGCCGCTTCATCGACATGGCGCATCGCCAGGGCCTGAAAGTGCTTCTCTACGGCTCCACCGGGTTCTTTGAGGAGCGCGACCCAGACTTCCGCCGCGAGTGGGCGCGGGAGGGAAACCACCTGGTGGAGGCGTGGTTCCGCTACGCCCACTGCTCGCCCGCCAGCCCATCCTGGCGAGCATACCTGCTCCCCCGCCTGCTGGCCTTGATGGACGAGTGGGGCGCCGACGGTATCTACGACGACTGCGGCTACAGCCGGGAGGCGTGGAACCTGCCCGCGACCGAGGACGAGGTGCTGGCCTTCGAGGAACGCGCCGACCGCGACGGCGCGTTCGCCGACCTGCTCGCCCTGGTCTACGCCGCCGTCAAGCAGCGCGGCGGCATCTTCAAGGTCCACATCAGCGGCACCGGCGCACCCCTCACCGACCTGCGGGTCTACGACTACCTGTGGGTCGGCGAAGGCATCGCCGACCTGGATGGCCAACGCGAGGTGGTGAAGCACCACTCGCCCTACGTGGTGCCCGCCTTCGACCTGTCGCGGGCTCGACCGGCAAATGAGGACGAGCTGTACCTGCACGCGATCCCCTACCTGCAGTTTCCCCTCCTCATTGGCGGCCGGCCGGTCACCGGCGAGCGGATGGTGGTGCCGGGCCTGCAGTACCAGCCCGAGGAGACCGACTTCTGGACGCGGCACATGCGCGCCATCCGCCGCCACTACCTCGAGCACCCGGAGGGGCCTCACTCTTACGGCTGGTGGGACTCGACGCCGGGGCGCCCCGACGCCTTCGACCGGTTCCGCCACTGGCTGGCGCTGTACCGACCGCTGGTGACCCCCGGCACCTGGGCTTACCTGGAGGTGAAAGACTCCGCGCTGTGGCACTCGCCGCTGCCGGAGGGAGTGGTGGCCTCCCTCTTCGCCAACCAGGAGCTGTGGTTGGTGCTGGCGAACTACACCCACGCGGCAGTGGAGGTGGCGACGCGCGACCCGTTCGTGCCCGCCGGCGATGCCGTCACTGCCCCATCCACGCGCTTCCGCCTGCCGGGGCGCACGCTGCAGATCTTGAGGCGATCATCATGAAGATAGGCTTTGGCAAGAGTGACATCACCCCCCGGGTGGGCGTTGAGCTGTGTGGCTTCGGACCGTTTCTGAACCGCCGGTCAATCGGCGTGCGCGACCGCCTCTGGGCGCGGGCCATGGCCCTGAGCCAGGGCGGCACCACGCTCGTGCTGGTGAGCTGCGACCTGATCGGGGTCGGCCGCGAGACCACGCGCGCCGTGCGCCGGTTGGTGAACGAGGCCGTCGGCCTGGAGGAGGCGGCAGTGATGGTCCACTGCACGCACACCCACAGCGGCCCCGCAACCGACCGGATTCACGGCTGGGGCGTGGTGGACGAGCCCTACCTGGAGGTGCTGCCCCAGCGCCTCGCCCGCGCGGCAATCACCGCCGTGGAGAGCCTCACCGAGGCCGAACTGCACCACGCCGAGGTGCCCTGCCAGGGGATTGCCCTCAACCGCGAGTACGACCGCGATGCCCCACCGCTGGAGGAGGTGCTGCGCGACGACTGGCGCCCTGCCCACCCCGAACTGACCGATGCCACCTGCCACGTCTTCACCGCGACCGCCGGCGGGAGGCTGCTGGGGTTCGCCAGCAGCTACGGCTGCCACCCGGTCGTCTGCTGTCAGGAGACACGCTACCTGCACGGCGACTTCGTGGGCGTGGCCACCAACCTGCTGGAGCGCGAGCATCCTGGGTCGGTAGGGCTGTTCCTGCAAGGCGCGCAGGGAGACGTGAACTCCTGCGTGGTTCACAAGCCGGAACCGGAGTCGCTGCTGGCGCTGGACGTGATCGCCGCCCGCTACGCCAACTGCGTGCGCGCCGGCCTGCGGCAGGCCGCGCCCCTGAAGGTGGATCGCCTGAGCTGCGCCCTGGAGGAGACCACCTTCGCGCGCGTGCCGGCCGACCGCGAGATGCTGACCCAGTGGCTCGCCGAGCAGGAGCGCGTGGTCCACGCCCCCGGGGCCAGTGACGCGGAGCACGCGGTGCGGATGGCGACCGTCTACGTGCTGACGCTGCGGAACCTGCTGCGGAAGCTGGATGCCGGCGAGCCATTGGCAACGGCGACCGAACTGCAGGCGTTCCAGATCGGGCCGGTGCTCCTCCTCGGCACGCCGTTCGAGGTGTTCCAGCAAGTTAAGCGCGACGCGCTGGCGGCGGTATCCGCCCCGATCCGGCTGCTGCTGGGGCTGACCAACGACTCGCAAGGCTACGCGCCCGACCGCACCACGGCGGAGCGGGGCGGCTATGCCGCGCAGATGGTGCCGATCATGAAAGGCTCCTTGCCCTACCAGGACATCCACGGCGAGCTGGTAGCCCGCCTGCGGGAGCTGGCCACCCGCCTCTGAGGGCGCCCTGCTGGCAGGGGGCAGGGTTGGCCGCCGGCCGGCTCATGCCCCCTGTCCATCGGCGGTCCTCTCGATGCCACCTATCCTGCTGCCAGGCGCTGTCCGCGCGCCCCGAGGATCGGCCCGGGCTACGACCGTCGGCCGGAGGTTGTGGCGGTCGGGCCACACACCGATGGCGGAGGGTGTGCCAGGAGAGCTCCCGTGGGCGCCGGCCGGCACACGCCGCGCACGATCGCCAGCAGCTCCGGAATCGGTACCGGCTTGGTAAGCACGGCGGCAACCCCCATGCGCAGCAAGCTCGCGCGCTGCTCCTCGGTAGCCACCGCGGTGAGCACGACGATGGCGGGCGCCCCCGGCTGAGCCAGAATCCGGCGGGCCACCTCCTCGCCCCCCATGCCGGGCATGCGCAGATCCAGAAACACCAATGCGGGGTGGTAGCGCCGAACCAACTCGAGCGCGGCCGCCCCATTCGCGGCCGTCAGAACCCGGTAGCCGTCATCTTCGAGGATGTCGGCGAGAGTCAAAACTAACAACGGTTCATCATCCACCAGGAGTATGAGCCCTGGGGCCTCCCCGGCACGCCAGGGCTCCTCTTGAACCCCGGCAGACGCCCCTGCCTGCATCCGGCGGCACCATTCCTTTCTGGATCTTCGGTGCCCACCGCGGGAGTAGCCAGAACTACCCGCGCACGTCACGCGCTATATACCCATCACCTGCCCCCGGCAAACCCAGCGCCGGCCCCCCGCGCCCGCGATCCTGGCAGGAGGCACGCCCGCCGCCCCGAAAACAGCTCACGGCTGCCGGGGCGCGGCGCGGCGGGTCCCCTGTGAGGCGCGCGGCGGCACGGGGTAGACTGATTCTTGTTGGAGGGGTGGTGGTGACGAACGGGGAGCCGTGCCTCCGTCGTCCGCCTTGGGGAAAGCGTTCTTATGGAGGAAGTGGCCTGTCTCAACGGCCGGTTTCTGCCCCTGTCGGAGGCGTGCATCTCCGTCAACGACCGGGGCTTCTTGTTTGGCGATAGCATCTACGAGGTGGCGCGCGCCTACCGTGGCCGAATCTGGGCGCTGGACCGCCACCTGGAGCGGCTGCGCCGTAGTCTGACGGCAATCGCCATCACCGGCGTGGATCTGGATCAGGTGCGCGAGAACATGGTGGAGGCCTATCTGCGCGCCGGCGGCGACGACGCCCTGATCTACGTGCAGATCACCCGGGGGGTAGCGCCGCGCTCGCACGTGCCGCATCAGCCGCTGGTGCCGACGGTGCTGATCACGGTGCGGCCGGTGGAAGACCTGGCCGGGCGCAGCCGCGAGGCAGGGGTCTCGGTCATCCTCGTGCCCGAGGTGCGCTGGCAGCGGCGCGACATCAAGTCGACCAACCTGCTGCCAAACATCCTGGCGAAGCAGGAGGCGCACGCCCGCGGCGCCTACGAGGCGATCTTCGTGACCGACGACGGCTGGGTGAACGAGGGCTCCAGCGCCAACCTCTTCATCGTGCAGGCAGGCGTGGTGCGCACGCCCCCCAACGGCCCCAGCCTGCTGCCCGGCATTACCCGTGACCTGGTAGTAGAGACGGCCCGCCGCGAGGGGATCCCGATGGAGGAGCTGCCGGTCTCGCGCGAGGCACTGCTCGCTGCCGACGAGGTCTTCCTGACGAGCACGATGTCTGAGGTGCTCGGGGTCTCCGCCATCGACGGCCAGCTGGTGGCTGACGGCCAGGTTGGGCCGGTGACGCGCCAGCTTCAGGCCGCCTACCGCGCCCGCGTCGAGGCCGGCGACGATGCCTGAGCGGTAGCCTTCCCCGGCTGGCCTGGCCCGATCGCTTGCTGGTGACGCTTGCCCCGGACCCGCTCCTGGGCGGAGCTCGTCGGCCCCGGCTGGCCTGGCCCGGTCGCTTGCTGGTGACGCCGGCCAGCCGAGGGTCACCCCCAGAGCAGCCAAACCAGGCCAGGACACACGCCAGCCTTGAGGCGATCCACAGCAGCCAGACCAGGACACACGCCAGCCCCTGACCTGCCCACAATCCGTCATACCTTGTCATCCTGAGCGAAGCGAGGGATCTCTACCGCCAGTGCACCGCCCGCCTGTGGCAGAGATCCTTCGCGTCGGACGCTCAGGATGACACCGCCTGGCTGCTGGTGGGTAGGTCAGGGGCGCTCCTGTGCCCATCCCCAGCGCCGGCGTGTATCCTTGTCATCCTGAGCGAAGCGAAGGTTCTCTACCGTCAGGACACCCCCCGCCTGCTGGTAGACAGCTCAGGGGCTCTCCTGGCCTCTCCCCGGCGCCGGCGCGCTACTGCACGTTCACCCGGTACAGGACCGGCTGCTGGTCGGTGTAGCCGATGTTGTAGCGGTAGGTGGGCACCACGATGTCGCCGGTTTCGCGATCCTCAAAGGCCCACCAGTGTGAGAGGTTGATGCCCTCCTCGTCCGGCTGCTTGGTGTCGAGGGTAATCACGCTCTGCCGGATGAGGAGCAGGCTCTTCGGGTCCACCTCACCGATGACGAGCGGCCAGCGCGGGTTGTTGCCGCGGCAGTTCTCGGGGCTGATGTTGCCGAGCCAGTAGCAGCGGCCGTTGGAGTGCCTCAGAAGCTGCGACATGGCGCTGGGCGAGAAGAACGGGGTGCCGTCGTGGTAGGTCCACGGCCGCGGCGGGCTCCAGTGGAAGCCGCCATCGGTCGAGACCGAGTACCACTTGTAGCTGGGGATGCGGAAGTCAGGGTCCTTGGTGCCGCCATTGCTGCCGCGCATCACGCAGAGGAGACGCCCATCCGGCAGCTCCGCCAGCGTCGGCTCAATCATCCCCCGGGTGGAGCGGGCCGGGTCGCCCACGATGCGCTCGGCGATCTGCCAGTCGAGGCGGTGGTCCTCCCGCCAACGGCCGATGAGGATCACCACGTCGGTGTAGGTGAAGCCACCGCCGGGGGAGGCGAGCTTGCCGTCGTCGCCAAGCAGGCAGGCTTGAGCCGGCACCAGGATGTGGCCGCGGCGGGTGCGGATCGGCTGCGAGCCAACGTCGCCGAGGAAGATGCCGTTCTTGCCCACCCACACGCCCGCGAACGGGTTCTGCGCGGTGTGCCCCTGCTGGATGATCTGCTCGTCGAAGAGGTAGGTTTGGCCGCCGTCCACCGAGACGCGGTACTTCAGGTAGTAAGTCTCCAGGGCCACGGGCGGCTCGATGATCTTCGGGTCGAGGCCGGGGGTGTCCATCGCCGCGACGATGCGCAGCACCTTGCCGTTCACCGGATCGACGAAGGGCGGTGCCGGCTCCCGCCGGTAGCCGTGCGGCAGGCCGCTATCAAAGTCGGGGGTGATCGTCCGGCGCGACCAGGTGCGCCCGTTGTCGGCGGAGTAGCCCCAAGGGTTGATCATGGCGATGCCCTGCGGCCGCAGGTAGGTGGCGTGGAGCAGCGGCGAGGCTGCCGGCAGCAGCGTCTTGCTGGCAAGGCGGAGCTTTCCCATCCGTTCTCCCTTCCGCGGCGCGGCCACGCCGGGCAGCGGCGCAGCCAGGGCGATGGTCGCCACCAGGGTGGTCGCGAGTGTTGCTCTCAACCGCATGGCCCTCTCCTGATTCCGCCGGCTTCCGCCCCAACCCCTCCGGCCCACGATCCAGGCCAGGGGCACGGCGGCGTGCCCGGCGCCGCTTAGCCGAAGCGTTCGTGGTCGCGCCTGCTTCTCCCCGTGCGCGCCCTGCCTTGACACGCCCGCGCCCCCTCCCTATAATAGCCCCTGAGATGAGTTACTGCATTCGTGTGCTGGCTCCGGTAGAAGAGGTGCCCACGGCCGCCGCGGTAACCCAGGCATTGCACGACGAGGGGTTCGCCGCGACGGTGAGCGCCACGCCGGCCGCGGAGAACTGGGAGCGGCTGGTGGTGGAGCTTCCCGATCAGCCGCCGGTGACGGTGCGACGCAGCCTGCGGCAGGGCGAAGAGAACCCCGTCGAGGTGGAGGTGGATGCCTTCCTCGATGAGCTGTTGGAGCTGGAAGAGACGCCGGGCGTGCGGCAGGTGGAAGAGGCGCTGCGCCGCGCGCGGCAGCTCATCATGCTGGAAGTGCCAGACACCTATGCCTGGGGCCAGGAGCGCACTGTCGTCGACGCCCTGGTGGAGTTGTTCACCGAGCCCGAGGGCTCACTCATCCAGGCGGACGGCGAAGGCTTCTACGACCGCAAGGGCGACCTGCTGGTGCCGCTGGAGTAAACAGACATGGCTGATAGCGAGAGGATCACCCTGGAGGGGGCAGATGGTCCGGCCGTTACGGCGCTGGTGCAGCGCCTGGCTGACCAGGACGTGCTGGGGCAGCTCCTGCGCCGCGAGGGGCGCATGGCCGAACTGGCAACCGAGGGCGGCGACATCAAGCTGGACTGGGTGGACGGCGTGGAGAAGGCGCTGGCGCACCCGGAGTGGCTGGCTGCCGCCGAGCAGGAGGCCACCGATATCCTGCAGATGGGCATCCGGCACGTCATCTGGTCCGGCATGGGCGGCTCGGTGCAGACGGTATATGCCCTGAAGGGGATGGGCTTCCTCGATACGCCCGAGATCGCTCTCTTCCCGCTCGACAGCACCGACCCCGCCTCCCTGAACCGGGTGCTGCTCGACATTGCCGACCGCGAGCAGGTGAAGCTGGCCCCGGGAGACACCTTCGCGGCGGAGTTGCGCGGCCTCCTCTCGCGCACGCTGATGATCGGCGTCAGCATGGGGATGACCTCCGAGGAGCCGATCACCCACCTGGAGTGGTTCGATGGCCTCCTGCACGAGCACCAGATCCCGGATCCGGGCGCGCACATTCAGGTGATGACCCTGCCCGGCTCCTACCTGGACGACTTCGCGCGGCCCCGCGGCTCGCGCATGGTGCCGATTCAGCTTGACGGCGAGAACCACACCGGGGGGCGCATGAGCGCGCCGGCCACCCGCGTCTTCATCCGGCCGGCGGCGCTGGTGCTGATGGCCCGTGCCCTCAAGCAGGGTGGCACCGCCGACGGCGCTCACCTGGCCCGCCTCCTGGAGCGCGCGCAGGCGCTCTACCGGGTGTCCGGCGCCCTGTCGGATGCCGAGCGCCGCGCGGTGACTGAAACCGATCCCTGGCTGCGCCTGGGCGCGGCGATCACCGACGCGGCGCAGGCGGGTCGCAACAAGGTCTACCTAGTGCTCCCCGACGAGTGGGCCTCGGTGGCGCCGTGGATCGAGCAGGTGGTGGAGGAGAGCCTGGGCAAGCAGGGCCAAGGGTTCCTCATCTTCTACGGCGAGGCGCTGCGCCCACCCACGCAATACCAGGACGACATGCTCTTCCTGCAGGTGTGGCCCACCAACCTGCCGGAGCCGCAGGCCGATGCCGTGGATGACCTGCGCGCGGCCGGCAAACCGGTGCTGACACTGCGCATCCCGGTGCAGCCGGTCGAGGGCGTGCCGGGCAGCCTGGCGGAGGTGGCGGCCCTCTTCCTGGGAATGAAGCTGACGGTGGCTGCCTATGGCTACCTCAACGACATCGTCTTTGCCGGCCAGCCCGCCGTGGAAGCCTACAAGAAGTATGCGCGCGACCTGCGCGAGGCGCCGGAGGACGTGCCCTTCCCCACCGAGGCGCAGGAGATGGCGCGCTTCCGGTCGCTCACCCTCTACTACGAGTCGCTGCTGAAGAAGGGCCTGGTGCGCTGGGGTGACCTGCAGACCACCGTGGGCCGGCTGGACGGCGACATGGCTGACGCCGCCGACGTTTACGCCGCCGTGCTGATGCTGGCGCGCGGCGCCAAGCGCCTGGGCTACCTCGACTTCACCTTCAACGGCGACCTGCCGGACTCGGCGCGAGAGGTGCTGGTGCGCGCCCGGCAGGTGCTGGGTGCCGAGCACCTGCGCGTGCCGGTGAAGATCCGCACCGGCCCCAGCGACTACCACTCCACCGAGCAGAGCGAGACCGACGGCCCGAACGAACTGGTGAGCCTGCGGCTGGTGGGGATGCGGCACGTGCCACCGATCGCCGGGCAGTATGATGACAAGTTCCTGCTGGCGCAGGCGCGCGGCACCTGGCAGGCGATGGAGGATGCCGGCCGCTGGGTCCTGATGCTCACCTTCCCGGAGCTGACCGCCGACGTGGTGGCAGACCTGGACGCCTTCTTCGCCAACGTCGCCCGCCGCCTGCCGATGTGACAGGGGAACGGCTGGGGAAGGCCCCCCCCGAAACCGGGGGGGCTTTCGGAGCCCGACCTCGGAGGGTTGCTGGGGAAGGCCCCCCATCCCCCCGAAACCGGGGGGGCTTTTCGGACCTCACTCCCCCAACCTTGGGGGGTCAGGGGGGCTTTCCCCGCTAGTTCCCCCCAGCATTGGGGGTCAGGGGGGCTTTCCCCGCTAGTTCCCCCCAGCATTGGGGGGCCAGGGGGGCCTTCCCATCTCCTTCCCCCCGATTTCGGGGGGCCAGGGGGGCCAACCGCGGCGCCCTTTACGGCGGGGCGCCTTTTGCGGTAAGATAGAGGTGCCCCGCCGGGTGCCGGCATCGGTGAGACGTTTCCCCGGACGCGGATGCGAGCGCCCGCTCGGGAGTAATGAGGAGTGAGCAGACATGCCTGATGCCTTTGCGAGCCGGTCGCTGCTGCGCGTGGGCGACCGCGAGTATACGATCTACCGCCTGGAGGCGCTCGAGAGGGCCGGCCTGCCGGTGGGCCACCTTCCCTACTCGCTGAAGATCCTGCTGGAGAACCTGCTGCGCTGTGAGGACGGCCAGGTCGTCACCGCCGCCGACGTGGAGGCGCTGGCCCGGTGGGATCCCCAGGCGGAGCCAAGCCGCGAGATCGCCTTCACCCCCAGCCGCGTGCTGCTGCAAGACTTCACCGGCGTGCCGGCCGTGGTGGACCTGGCGGCGATGCGCGACGCGATGGCCCGCATGGGCGGCAACCCAGCCCGGATCAACCCGCTGCAGCCGGTGGAACTGGTGATCGACCACTCGGTGCAGACCGACCGCTTCGGCACTCCCGAGGCGTTCCGGGTGAACGCGGAGATGGAGTTCCAGCGCAACCGCGAGCGCTACGAGTTTCTCCGCTGGGGCCAGAAGGCGTTTCGCAACTTCCGCGTGGTGCCGCCCGATACCGGCATCGTGCATCAGGTGAACCTGGAATACCTGGCGCGCGTCGTCTTTGCCACCGAGGAGGGCGCCGGCCCGGCCCTCGCCTATCCCGACACCCTGGTCGGCACCGACTCGCACACCACGATGATCAACGGCTTGGGCGTGCTTGGCTGGGGCGTGGGCGGCATTGAGGCGGAGGCCGCCATGCTGGGGCAGCCGGTCTCGATGCTCATCCCCCAGGTGATCGGCTTCGAGCTGACCGGCACCCTCCCGGAAGGCGCCACCGCCACCGATCTGGTCCTCACCATCACTCAGATGCTGCGGCAACGCGGCGTCGTCGGCAAGTTTGTCGAGTTCTTCGGGGCCGGGCTGGCCTCGCTGCCCCTGGCGGACCGGGCCACCCTCGCCAACATGGCGCCCGAGTACGGCGCCACCTGCGGCATCTTCCCGGTGGACGCCGAAACGCTGCGCTACCTGCGGTTCAGCGGCCGCTCCGAGGCAGCGGTGCGCCTGGTGGAAGCCTACACCAAGGAGCAGGGCCTCTTCCACACCGCCGACACGCCAGCCGCGGCCTACACCGATACCCTGCACCTCGACCTGGGCAGCGTGGAGCCGAGCCTGGCCGGCCCGCGCCGCCCGCAGGACCGGGTGCCCCTGCGCCAGGCCAAGTCGCAGTTCCACGCGGCGCTTCCCTCCTTCCTGGGCACCGAGGTAGCCGATCCCGAGGCCACCGTGGAGTCCTCCGCCGTGCCTTGCGCCCTCGACGGCGAATCGTTCAACCTGCAGCACGGCTCGGTGGTCATCGCCGCGATCACCAGTTGCACCAACACCTCCAACCCCTCGGTGATGATCGCCGCTGGCCTGGTGGCGAAAAAGGCGGTCGAACGCGGCCTTGCGGTGCCGCCGTGGGTGAAGACGAGCCTGGCGCCCGGCTCAAAAGTGGTGACCGACTACCTGGTCGAGGCGGGCCTGATGCCTTACCTGGAGCAGCTCCGCTTCCACCTGGTGGGGTATGGGTGCATGACCTGCATCGGCAACAGCGGGCCGCTGCCGGAGCCGGTCCGCGCCGCCATTGACGCCGGGCGCCTGGTGTCGGTCTCCGTGCTCAGCGGCAACCGCAACTTCGAGGGGCGCATCAGCCCCGACGTGCGCGCCAACTACCTGGCCTCGCCGCCGCTGGTGGTTGCCTACGCGTTGGCCGGCCGCATGGACCTGGACCTCTACCACGAGCCGCTGGGCACCGACCAGCAGGGCCAGCCCGTCTTCCTGCGCGACATCTGGCCCACCCGGCAAGAGGTGCAAGAGACCATGGAGCGCGCCGTGCGCCCAGAGATGTTCACCGCCGAGTACGCCCAGGTGTTTGAGGGCAGCGCGATGTGGCGCGCCCTCGCGGTGCCCGAAGGCGACCTCTTCGCCTGGCAGGACGACTCGACCTATGTGAAGCACCCGCCGTACTTCGTGGATCTGCCGGCGGAGCCGGAGGCGGTCGCCGATATCCATGGCGCGCGCGTGCTCGTCTCACTGGGCGACAGCGTCACGACCGACCACATCTCACCCGCGGGTTCGATCAAGCGCGACAGCCCGGCGGGCCGCTATCTGGAGGCCAACGGCGTGCCGCCCGCGGAGTTCAACTCGTACGGCTCGCGGCGGGGCAACCACGAAGTGATGATGCGCGGCACCTTCGCCAACATCCGCCTGCGCAACAAGCTGGTGCCCGGCGTGGAAGGCGGCTTCACCCTTCACCTGCCGGACGGGGCACAACTGTCGATCTACGACGCGGCGATGCAATACCGTGCCGAGGGCGTGCCGCTGCTGATCCTCGCCGGCAAGGAGTACGGATCCGGGTCGTCGCGCGACTGGGCGGCGAAGGGGCCGCGCTTGCTGGGAGTGCGCGCGGTGATCGCCGAGAGCTACGAGCGGATCCACCGCAGCAACTTGATCGGCATGGGCATCCTGCCGCTGCAGTACCGCGCCGGAGAGAACGCGGAGACGCTCGGCCTCAGCGGGCTAGAGACGTTCGATATCGAGGGCCTGGCCGACCAGATGCGCGGCGAGTTCGCGCCTGGCCGCGAGGTGACAGTGCGCGCCACGGCGCCGTCGGGCACCGTCCAGGAGTTCCGGGCGGTCGTCCGCATCGACACGCCGCAGGAGCGCCACTACTACCAGCACGGCGGCATTCTTCAGTACGTGCTGCGACAACTGCTGCGAGACTGAAGCGGCCCTAGCGGAACCAGAGGGCAGCGGGCAGGCCGGCACCGGTCTTGCCTGCCGCCCTCTGCGTGCTCCGGGAGGTGAGAAGCGCCGGGCGGTGTTTGGCGTGCAAACCGAATGGGAAGATTCCGGTAACGCCTGGCAGGCTCTCGGCCGGCCGGCACGAGCGGGGCGTCACGGGACGCGACGATGGGAGAGCGATGGACGTGGCAACCGAGGCGGCGATCCGGGCGCTCCTGGCGGAGCATCCGAATCTGGACGCGGACGACATCTTGACCCAGGTGCTGGGGCAGCGCGTGCTGCTGCGCGGGCGTGTGCGCACCCAGCGCGAGCGGATGGAGGCCGAAGCGGCGGTGCGCCAGGTCTACGGCATCGAGCAGGTAGACAACGAGCTGCTGGTGACTGGCGAGCCGATCTGAGGCGGGGCCGAGAGGGCGATGGCAAACGCCTACGAAGACGCGATGGAGCAGGCGCTGGGGGATGCCAACGCGCTGGTGCGCCACCTGGAGGGCCTGTCGGGCCGGGCGCACGCCACGCGCGCAGCGATCGACCACGCCCGCCGGCTGGCCGAGGCGATTGAGCAGGCCGTTTACACGGCGGTGCGCTCCTTCCCGCAGTCAGGCGCCAACGCTGCGGCCTACCAGGCGCTGGAGGGGGTGAGCAGCCTGCGTGCCGCCGCCGATGGCAACGACCTTGCTCTGATGGAAGCCGCCGCCCACCAAATCCAAGACCACCTCTCCCGGGCGCGCGACCTGGCCGCCGCCGATTAGCGTCACGCCGGGAGGCGCTGGGGGCCGGCCGGCAGCGAAGAGCGCCGCGCCGCCCCGATGCCAGGCAGCCTCCCCGAGCCGTTGCCGCAGTGTGAGGAGTGCCGTGATGGAGGGTCCCAAGCGCCGCTGGAGGTTTGGTCCGAGCGGGCCGGAGGAGGTAGCGCCCCCGCCGGACAGCCCGCAGGAGGCTCCCAGCTTCGACAGCGCCCGCGTCGAGCGCGAGGCGGAGGCACACTTCACGCCCGGCCCGGACGAACTGGAGGAAGCGCCGCCGCGTGAGGAGGCGCGGTGGTCGGCACGCCGGCCCGAGGGTCTGGAGGAGGCGCCCCCGGCCAGCGAAGCCGTCTGCCGCGAGGATGCCCTTCTCCCGCCGGAGGAGAGCGGCACCAACATCCAGTAAGGGGCAGGCGTTCCGGCCAGGGGCGCGTTCGTCCGGGCGCGGCGGTTGGCGGATCGCTCCTAACCCGGAGGCCAGCCCAGCCGCCGGCCGCCGAGCAGGTGGAAGTGAAGGTGATCCACGCTCTGCCCGGCGTCGCGGTTGATGTTGACAGTCACCCGGAAGCCGCTCTCGGCCACGCCTTTGTCTCGGGCAATCTGGCTTGCCACCCGCAGCAGGTGGCCCACCAACGCCTCGTCTTCAGGGCCAACCGCCAGCAGGTTAGTCAGGTGCTTGCGGGGGATCACCAGGACGTGGACTGGCGCCTGGGGCCGGATGTCCTCAAACGCCACTGCCTGGTCATCCTCGTAGAGGATCGTTGCCGGAAGCTCGCCGCGGGCGATCCGGCAGAAGAGGCAATCAGTCATCGGCTTGCACCTTTCCGAGGAGGCAGCCCGCCTCCACTCCCTCAACGGCTACGTTCACCAGGGTGCCCCGCGCGGCGGGCGTACCGGTGAAGCGCACCCGCACGTAGTTGCCGGTCAGCCCTTCCTGCCACCCCTGGGAGCCGTGGGGTCCTTCCACCAGCACCGACACCACCCGGCCCAGCCAGCGCCGCGCGAACGCCTCGCTCTGCTCGTTGCCCAGGCGGATCAACTCGCGGCTGCGGGCCTCGGCCACCGCCTTTGGCACCTGGTCGGGCAGCTCCGCCGCGGGAGTGAAGGGGCGTGGGGAGTAGCGGAAGACGTGCAGGCGGCTGAACGCCATCTGCTGGCAGAAGTCGCGCGTGGCGGCGAACGCGGCATCGCTTTCGCCCGGGAAGCCGACGATCACGTCGGTGGTGATGCCGGCCTCGGGAAGGCGGGCCCGGATGCCAGCCACGAGGTCGGCAAAGCGGGCGCTCGTGCCGGGCCGGCGCATGCGGCGGCGCACGGAGTCGTCGGCGCTCTGCAGCGGCAGGTGGAAGTGGGGACAAAGCACGGGGTTCTCCGCCACCAGAGCCACCAACGCGTCGGTCACCTGCCAGGGCTCGATCGAGCTGATACGAACGCGGGCGATGCCGGGCACCGCGGCCACGGCGGCAGCGCACTCCGCCAGGCTACTCTGGGGTGACAGGTCGTGCCCGAAGCTGCCGATGCAAGTGCCGGTGAGCACTACCTCGCGGCAGCCCTCCTCGGCGTGCTGCCGCACCTCGGCGAGGATCTCGGCCAGCGGCCGGCTGCGCGCCTTGCCGCGGGCATACGGCACCACGCAATAGGCACAGCGATAGTTGCACCCTTCCTCCACCTTCACCACCTGGCGGGTGCGGCCGTTCGGGGAGACGGGGCGAGCGGGCGAACTGCTGGTGGAGGCTGCGGCCGCCCCAGCCTCCACGGCACCGTTGCGCCGCCCTCCCGGTTCGCGCGAGGCAAGAAGAGCGCAGACGCGGGCCACGAGCTGGGGCTTCAGGTCGTTGCCGCCGACGAGCTGCACGCCCGGCAGCGCCGCGAAGGCACCGGCGTCCACCCCGGGATAGCAGCCGGTAGCCACCACCAGCGCCTCGGGGCTGCGGGCCAGCGCCCGGCGTGCCGCGCTGCGGGCTTCACGGTCGGCCTCGGCGGTGACGGTGCAGGTGTTGATCACGTAGACATCGGCCGGCTCGTGAAACGGCACGAGCTGGAAGCCGGCCGAGGCAAACTCCGCGGCCACCCGGCCGCTGTCGTACTGGTTCGTTTTGCAGCCCATCGTGTAGAGGGCCACCCGGTATCGCTTCTGGTCTTGAAGCATGGTCTCTAGAAACAGGCGCGGCGCGGGCGCCCCGCTTTGGGGCTGCCCGCGCCGCGCTGAAGGAACAAGCATCTACTCCAGTGAATCGGCCAGTTCGCTATCGGCCAGCCCGTTCGCCGGTTCCAGGAGAGCCAGGAGATCCTCGCGGCGGAAGCGCAGGTCGCGCTCTCCGGCAAGGCGGTAAGCCTTGAGCTTCCCTTTGCGGATGTAACGGCGCAGGGTGCTATCACTAATCTGCAAGTAATCCTTCGCCTGTTTGGCCGTCATTACTTCTGGTGCCTCGGGGGCCATGTGGCAATCCTCCTCAGGCGGTTCCATTCCCCGTCATCATCGTGCCGATTGTAGCACACCCCACCGTAGCACGTCAATACTCTCCTTTGTTACCCAATCTAATTTCTGCCCCCCTGGCCCCCCAAGGCTGGGAGAACTCGTTGGCCCCCCTGCCCCCCGATCTCGGGAGCAGGGGGGGGCCATCCACATTACTGCAAGGCGATGATCGCCTCGGCCATGCGGCGGCGGGCATCAAGCAGCGCCGCGTCGTCGCGGGTGTACTCCGAGTGGCTCTTCAGCAGCGTCTCGCGGATCTCATTCAGGAGCGCGCGGGCGCTGGCCGCGGCCGGGTTGGCCTCGCCGGCGCGGCGGATCCCCTCTTCCAGGAGGACGAAGTACTCGTAGTCCTCCGACCCCTTGCGCACCATCTCCCAGCGAATGGAGCTACAGATGCCGTCGTGGCCGGGGTAGACGACGCACGGGTCACCGGGTGGCAGGCGCAGCTTGCCGACGGGGAGACGCTCGCTGCTGCCGGTAGCGTTGTTCCAGGGATCGACGCTGCCGGGCACCCCGCTCCAGCCAGCCCAGTGAGCGTAGCCCCAGTGCAGGTAGCCGGTGGCGGCATAGCGCCAGTTGAGCCAGTGCAGGATGCGCGTCTTCAGCGAGGAGTAGTCCAGGAAGCGGTTGGGATAGGGGCCTTGCGGCGCCAAGCAGGTGTAGAACCACAGCTCCTCATGCGGCGGCCGCGGCTCGTCGCTCACTTCCTGCACCTGAGGCACGCGGATCTCGACGCACCCTTCCACGCCATGGCTCATCACGGCGTCGATGCGGGGCACATCGGGCAGCACCTCGCGCACGAAGGCGGCCAACTCGCGGTAGGAGGGCTCGTTGGCGGGAATCGGCTCATCCGCCTGGTGGAGGATGAAGCGGTCCCACCACCCCTGCTGCTGCAAGTGAGCCTTCAGCTTCCGTAGGAAGTCGGTCAACAGCGCGCGCCGGTCGGGGTCACTGATCGGGGCGCGGCCCAGGCGCTCCGGGGTGCCATCTTCAGCGTAGATCGTCAACCCGGAGAAGACGAACTCGCTCTCCCAGTCGCCGACGCGCCCGCCCAGGTGGCTCCCCTCGATGCGCTCGGCCACGCCGTAGCGGTCGAACAGGGTGATCCAGCGGTCGAGGTTGCTGTAGTCGTAGGTATAGCTCATTCCCTGGCGGGAGATGCGCACCAAGTCAAACAGCGGGGTGAGGATCACGTTTTGGCGATGCTCGCCCATGTCGCGCGCGGCCGACTCGACCAGCTCCCACCACCGCTCGGAGAAGCGCTCCACGCCGTACCAGCGCTCCAAGCAGCCGGTGGAGAACCAGTTGGTGAGCCACAGGCTCGGCTTGCGCGGCAGGGCAAAGGGAAGCACCCGCACCCGGATCGGCACCTCGGCCGTCTCGCCATCGGCGCGGATCGTCACCATGCCGTGGTACTCGCCCGCGGGGGCCTCCTCGGGTACGGCCACCGTCACCCACAGTGGCTGAGTCAGGTTCGGCTGCAGCTTCACCACCGGCCACTCGATGAACGGGTCGGGGAAGAAGCCGGGCGCGCGCCGAATGATGTGCGCCCCGTTGCCGTTGTCGGCGGTGTTCTCGTGCAGCGGCACGTAGCCGACGAAGGCGCCGCGCAGAGCGCTCTCCGGCAGCAGCGCGCCCCCAGGGCCGACCAACGCCGAGAACGAAAACGACAACTCGCCGACCGGAACCGACGACTGGATGCAGATCTGGGCATCCTCCCGCTCGTTACGCGCCGCGGCCAGGTCGATCGTCCGCGTGGCGAAGCGCGTGGGCCCATCATCCTGAAAGACCTTCTTCAGGCTGTCCTCAACCCAATACGTCAGCATCGAAACCCTCCCCGCTCCTCGTCCGCGAAGGTATCCGGCAGTGCGCCCCGCGGCGCCAGACGAGGTGCCGTGTCTGCTCGTTGACCGACTCCAAATCGGCGTTGGAGACGCCCCTACGGCGGCCGGCAAGACGCCGGCGATCCGGCCCATCGGCGTTGGAGACGCCACCTACGGCGGCCGGCAAGACGCCGGCGATCCGGCCCATCGGCGTCTCTGCCGCCGATACCGGCTATGGCATCACCGCTTGCTGAGGTCTTTGATGCGGATGTTGCGGAACTCCACCCGCGTGCCATGACCCAGGAAGCCGATGTAGCCCTTGGGGCTCTTCAGGCCGGGATGCGGCTGGTGGTCCATCGTCTCAGGGGTGCTCACCTCGTCCAGGTCCGCATCTACGATGGTGACGCCGTTCAAGATCACGGTCACCCGCCGCCCATTGGCAATGATCTCCTGCTCGTTCCACTCGCCCACCGGCCGCTGATGCCCGCGCTTGGCAGGCACCACGCCATAGATCGAGCCGTGGTACTGGTAGGGCTGCAGGTCCTTGTAGACCTCGGCGGAGTCGTCCAGCACCTGGATCTCCATGCCCTGGCCGTAGGCCGCGTTCCCCCCGTCAAAGCGGATGCCGATCCCGTTGTTGGCTCCGGGCACCAGCTTCACCTCGAACTTGAGGTGGAAGTCGGCATACTGCTCCTCGGTGTGCAGCACGCCGCCCTTCTCCGGGATGCAGACGATGGCACCGGTCTCCACCACGTAGCCGTCGACCGATCCGGTCCAGCCGGTGAGGTCCTTGCCGTTGAACAGCGGCACGAAACCCTCCGCGTCCGGCTGGGGGGCCGGCTGCGGCGCCGGGGCCGTGCCGGGGGCATACAGCTTCAGCTCCACCACGTGGACGGCCCGGTTGGCGCTGTTCTTGAGCACATTCAGACGCACGTAGCGCGCCTCCACCGGCTCAAAGGTGTGCACCACGCCCCGCGGAGTGGCGGGCGTGGTGTTGTCGCGGGCATCCACCACCGTCTGCCACGTCTGCAGGTCGGTGGAGACATCGAGGGTGTACTGATAGTAGCGGGCGCCATCCCAGTAGAAGTAGACGTGCGCGGTGTCGATCCGCTCCGGCTTGCCCAGGTCGACGCGCAGCCAGGCGGGGGTGTTGTTCCCGAACCAGGCCGAGCCATCGCGGTTGCGCCAGTTGCCATCCACGGCTCGCTCCGGGCGGTGATCGCCCTCGGTGTCCACGGAGGCGACCACCGGCTTGCCCTGGGCCAGGTTCGGGTCATCGGCGGCCGGCAGCGAGGCCAGGTAGGCGTAGGCTTGGGTGCGCACCTCGCCATCGCGGGCGACCACCGCCACCCGGCGCACCACTTCTACCACGTCGTCACCCTGCAGCGCTTCCTCCTGGTCGTTGCGGGGCAGGATGATCTTCATCGCCGCCGCGGCGGCCTCGGCGGCCAACGCCGGGTCGTCCAGACAGGGGGCGACCAGCTTCAGGGCGCCCCGGTCGCGCACGCCGGCCAGCCCGCCCACGGCGAGCTTCTTCTCCTCGGCGCTCGGGGCCAGGGCAAGGGCATTCTGGTAGAGATGCACCGTCTCGGCAACCGGCCGGTCGGCCGGGAGGGCGATGAGGCGCAGGTAGCCGCGCAGGGCCACGGCACGGTGGGCCACGCTGTCGGCGTTCTTCGCCAGGGCGAGCAGCTCGCCGGTGGCGGCCGCGTCCGGCCAGGCGGCCAGCGCCTGGATCGCGGCGTCACGGGTGTTGGCGTCGGCGCTCTTCGTCTCGGCAATCAGCGCCTCTAGCGCAGGCTTTCCGCCCACCTGCGGCAGCACCGCCAACAGGCGAGCCCGGCCAGCGCCGGTCGCCTTCCCCAGGGCGGCCACTACGGCAGCGGCCCGCGCGTCGGCTTCCGGGAGCCGACGGCACGCGGCCACCACCGCCGCCTCGGCCGCGGCGGCCTCGGCGCCCTCCGGGGCTTTCACCAACAGCTCCACCACCCGCGGCAGCGACTGCGCCTCGGTCAGCACGCCGAGCGCCTGCAGCGCGGCGATGCGCACGCTGCTCTCGGCGTCGGCGGTGCAGACGAACACCGCTTCAAGGTGCGCCCGGGCGTGCCGGCTGGCCAGCACTTGCAGCAGCGCCACGCGCGCCGCCGGCGTTGCCTTGGGAAGCGCGGCGGCGATGGCGGCCAGTGGCGCGTCGCCAGCCTGACGCAGCAGGGCGTTTTGGATCGCGGCGGCTTCCTCGGCGGGCGCGGTGTTGAGCGCCGTGAGGAGGGCGGCGACGGCACGTTCACCGCCGAAGCGGGCGGCGCTCTCCACGGCGGCCAGGCGCACGCTTTGATCGGCATCCTGCAGCGCGTCGAGGATGGCCGGCAGCGCGCTGGCGTCGCCCCGGTCGGCCAGGGCGCTGAGGAGGTCGGCACGCAGCGCGGGAGACGCGCTCTTCAGGCGGGCAAGCAGGCCGGGCAGCACTACTTCCGCGGGCAGCGGCTGCATCTGCTTCAGGGCGGTGCGGCGCACGGCGCGCTCCTCGCTGTCGAGGGCAGCCATCAGGTCCGGCAAGGCGTCCTTGCCCAGCGTCGCGGCCAGCAGCGAGAGCGCGCCGCAGACTACCGAGTGCTCGCCGGCGGGGGTGCGCTCGGTGATGAGGGTGCGGCAGAGGCGAGCGCACTCCTGCTTGCGGCCGGTCTCCGCCAGTCGTTGGGCAAAGATGAGGGTGAAAGCGGTGGCCTGGGCGCGGTCGTAGCCGGTCTGCTGAGCGGCAGCCCGCAGCAGCGTCTGGGCAGCGGCCGGGTCACCGATGTTCGCCAGCGCGTAGAGGGCCGCGCGGCGGGTGTCAGCATCCTCGCTGGCGGCGAAGGGGAGGATCTGCTTGACGGCGGCGCCGGCGCGGAGGTCACCGAGGGCTCTCAGGATTGTGACCCGGCCAGGGCCGGAAAGATCCGCCAGGGCGCGGCGCAGCGCCGGCACCACGCCGCGGCCGCCGAACGCCACCAGCGCCTGGGCCGCCGGCTCGCACAGGTCGGGGTCGCGTAGCAGCTTCGCAAGCGGCGCCACTGCTTCTCCCTTGCCGGTGAGCTGCAAGAGGTTCACCAGGAACGTCTTCACCTGCGGGTGGGTGGCCGTCTCCAGGGCACGCAGCAAGACACGGGCCACCATCGCCCGCTCGCGCTCCGCCCCGGGCCGGCTGACGACGGCGGCCACGTTCTGGAGGGCAGCGCGCGCCTTGGCATCCTCCGCCGAGGGGGGCGCCGTTACCATGCCGGCGACCTGCGCCAGCGCCTCGGGGCCTTGCTTCACCAGCGCCTCCGCCGCCAGTCGCCCCTCTTCCACCGTGGCGCCCGGCATCTTCGCCAGAAGCTCCGCCACCGACGGCGGCTCTGCCGCAAACCCGAGCGCGTTCAGCAGCAATAGCAGGCCTACCGCCTGCGCAATGATGGCATTTGTTCGCATCGCACGTCCTCTGTAGCCGACGATCACCCGACCGTGGGGCCGGCACGCCAGGTCGGCAGCGGAACAACCCACCGCCGCGGCATCGGAAAGCCGCAACTAAGATGCACCCGCGTGGCCTCGGGAAGCCGCTCCGGCGCCGGCCTCCCACCCCCCCTCTATTCTCGGAACCAGCAAGCGATTCCCTCCCCACCCGCCACCAAGAGCAGCAGACACCCCCGCCGTAGGAGGCAACTCCTGACGCCGATGGGTCGGATCGCCGGCGTCTCGCCGGCCCGCCGCAGGCGTCCCCCACGCTCGGCGGGCACCCAAAACGGGTGGCAAGAGACCATTTCCAGGGTAGAGCAGCGGAGTGCCACGGCGACG
>JAAZEB010000199.1 GCA_012512505.1 Armatimonadota bacterium
CGCCGGCGTCGTGTGTCCAGATAAGCCACGTTGGGCTTGCCGGTGAAAGTCCGGTCTCGGTAAGGATCCAGCCGCCGAGTAGCTGAGCGGCGGCGTCCGGGGGAGACCCCGGCGTCGAAGCCCGCTGACAAAGTCTTCGTGAGGAAGGCGAGCAAACCTGCAGTCCGTAGCATTACGCGAACTCTGCCGCGTCGACACGCTCCCCCGCGCAAGCGGGGACAAGAGGGAGCCGAGCCTGGGACGCTAGGGTGAAGGCCATGGAAGTGGTGAAGCACTGGAAGCAGCCACGAAGAACCCTCCGGCGTAAGGGAGACGGAATGCAGGGACAGTCCAACGAGGGAACTGGAGAGGCCCTCCTGGGCCAGGGCGCAAGCCAGCCCAGAGGGAGTCGGAGCGGGGCATAGTACCGTTTGAGGGGGAGAGAGAAGAGAACTCACCCCGAGGGAAGGCCCCGCAGCCGGACTACGCCGAGAGAGGAGTTCCGTTGGGTGAGTGTCGCTGAGACTAAGCCATCCCTAGAAAGAACGACCGAGCTCCAATCGAAGCTCTACCAAGCCGCGAAGCGCGATGGGGCGCGCCGGTTCCATGCTCTCTACGACAAGCTGAGCTTGCCGTATGTCCTGTGGACGGCCTGGGCGATGGTGCGCCGGAACGAGGGAGCCGCCGGGGTAGACCGGGTAAGCCTGGAAGCTATTGAGGCGGCGGGAGTAGCCGAGTTCCTGGAAGGGATTGCGCGGGCACTGCGGGAGAAGAGGTATCGCCCACAGCCAGTGCGTCGGGTCCATCTCCCGAAGGGAGAAGGCAAGACGCGGCCCCTGGGGATCCCGACGGTGCAGGACCGAGTGGTCCAGGCGGCGGCCAAGCTGATCCTGGAACCGATCTTCGAGGCGGACTTCGAGGGAGTGTCCTTCGGGTTTCGGCCGGGGATGGGTCCGCGGGAGGCGCTTGCGGCCGTGGACCGGAATGCATACGCCGGCTACCGGTGGGTGGTAGATGCAGACATCGAGCAGTTCTTCGACACGCTGGATCACCAGCAGTTGATGGCCGCCCTCAGGCGGCGCATCAGCGATGGGGAAGTGCTGCGACTGATCTACCGCTGGCTCAAAGCGGGGTATCTGCTGGAAGGGGAGTATCAAGACACCGACCAGGGGAGCCCGCAGGGAGGCGTCCTCTCGCCGCTATTGGCCAACGTCTACCTCCACTCTTTCGACCAGCAGCAGCGACAGCAGCGGACGTTCATCGGGCGGATGACCCGCTACGCGGACGACTTCATCATCCAGTGCGGCACGGCCGAACAGGCGGGGCGGGCACTGGAATGGGCACGCACGCAGTTAGCGAGCGTGGGGCTGCGGCTGCACCCGGAGAAGACGCGGGTGGTGAACGACCAGGAAGAGGGATTTGACTTTCTGGGATTTCACCATCAGCGCGTGTATCTGGAGCGTAGTAGAAGAAGGAGCTATGGGGCGATACGGTGGCCGGGGCGGAAGGCGTGCCAGCGGTTCCGCGAGCGGATACGAGAGTTGGCCGGCCCCCCCGGGCGGGTGCGTAGGCACTGGGGAGAAGTGCGGCGGGCACTGGAGCGGTATCTTACCGGCTGGTGCCAGTATTACCGGCACGGGCAGAGCCGCCGCGTATTCGCAGCCTTGGACCGATACGTGAGCGAGCGAGTAGCGCGGAACTTCGCGCGCAGCCAGCCAACAGGCAGGAAGCGCAAGCAGCGCTACTGGCGGTGGTATCGGCAAGAGATAGAGCGGCGGAAGCTGCTGCCAAGGCTAACGGAGCTGGCGCAACGGCCCTTCCCCGCGTATCGTGGGGAGGCGAATGTCCGGTGGAGAGCCGTGTGAGGGAGAACCTCACGCACGGTTCGGAGAGGGGCCGCCGGAAACGGGGAGCGCGGCCGAGCCAAGGACCGATATGCGTGGGCACCGACCCGAAAGGGCGGAAACGGACACCTAGTCGTATGCAAGTCCTATCGCTCGGAAGTGACTCAACTGCGCCGGCGGCCTACTCTACCCGCCGGCCGCCGCAAGAGGCGTCTCCGGCGCCGATGGGTGTCACGGTTGCCCCGCCTGCGGGTTGCTAATGCTGCCCCGACGCCGGGCGGGCATCTAGGCCGGATCAGGCCGGGGCCTGGAGGGCATCATCCAGCTCGTCATGGACGCTGGAGAGGCCGTTCAGGCCGGCAATCTCGAGGAGGAGACGGATGTGCTGGTTGCGCGTGCAGATGCGGAGCCGCGCTCCCGGCGGCAGCCGCTTGTACACCGCGACGATATGCCCCACACCCACGCTGTCGATGAAGTTCACGCGCCGCAAGTCGAGCACCAAACGGCGGGTACCCGGGCGGAGGCCCTCATCGAGGGCGGCGCGAAAGCGCGGCGCCGTCTCGATGTCTACCTCGCCCGAACACTCGACCAGATAGGTTCCCTCTTCCCGCTCCCACGTCCGCACCTCCAGCAGAGGAGACCTCGGTCGCGTCTTCAGCATTTTCCGCATGTCCCTCCTGACGCCGGGGCGGGGGCCGCGTCTGCGCGCAACCCCGCTGGCCGGTGTCTTGGCCATCGAACCGCCGCGGCTTCGCACCGCGCGGCCCATGCCGGCCCCCCAACCCGTACAGCATCAGTGCTGCTGCCAGGGGAGGGGATCACCGCCGCCGGATGGGCGTGCTCTTCGGACACCAGAAGAGAGACCCGACAGTACCGGGCAAAAGGCGTGAGCTCCCGTGAAGGAGCCCACACAAACAAAAAGCCACGCGCCGCGACCGGAGGTGCCGGTCAGGTGCCGTGGCCGTATCGGGAGCCTGCACAGACCCACTGCCTGCGCCTCTTCGTGATACCGCGAACGGTATACCGCCTACGAGGTTAGCTGACGGGCTCGGGCGAAGAGTACCCGCCCTGCCAAGCAGGGTACGCCCCACAACCTGGTTCCCCCGTTTTCCCACTGGAAACTCGGCCGGCTGCAGTCATACCAGTTGTCAGAAAGTACGTGCCGGGCGGCTGCCCGGCCTACACAGACGATTATACCACATCCGCCCGCACCCGTAAACGGTCAGGCAGCAGGCCGGGGAAGGTCTCGCCCTGCCGGGTGACGAAGACTACCGCCCGGGAGCGTGCTCCCCATTGGGACGAAGAGGGAGAGAAGGAATGAAGCCGATTTCCTTGCAGCTTTACACGGTCCGCGATGAGGCGGCCAAGGATTTCCCCGGGGTGCTCCGGCGGGTGGCCGAGATCGGCTACAAGGGGGTGGAGTTCGCCGGCCTGCATGGCATGGCGCCGGCCGAGGTGCGCAAGATCATTGATGACCTGGGCCTGCAGGTGAGCAGCGCCCACATGGCGATGCCGACCGCCGAGAACCGCCAGCAGCTCATCGACGAGTGCCAGACCCTGGGCAACACCCGTCTCATCTCCGGCTTCGGGCCGGACCAGTTCAAGACGCTGGATGACTGCAAGGCTGCCGCCGAGCAGGTTGCCAAGGCCGCCGCGCTCCTCGAGGGCAGCGGCATCGCCTTCGGCCTGCACAACCACTGGTGGGAGTTCGAGCCGGTGGCCGGCGTGCTGCCGGAAGATATCCTCCTTGCCAGCACCCCCAGCGTCTTTGCCGAGATCGATGTCTACTGGGCGGCCGTGGGCGGGGTGGACCCGGCGGTGGCGGTGGCGCAGCGGAAGTCGCGCGCGCCGGTGCTGCACATCAAGGACGGCCCCATCGAGCCCAAGCAGCCGCACACCGCCGTCGGCGCGGGCGCGCTGAACATCCCCGCCATCATCCAGGCGGCGGACCCGGACGTGCTGCAGTGGGTGATTGTCGAGCTCGACTCCTACGCCGGTGACATGATGGAGGCGGTGGAGGCCAGCTACCGTTACCTCACCCAGAACGGCCTCGCCGTCGGCAACAAGTAGTCGGCCACCGGCCGCCGGGTCATGCCGGCCCCCGGCGTCATAGGAGGGGTCTCCGCCCCCGATACCCACCAACCATCGGCATCGGAGACGCCTCCTATGGCGGCCGGCGGGACGCCGGCGA
Organism: Armatimonadota bacterium; assembly: GCA_012512505.1. GTDB lineage: Bacteria > Armatimonadota > JAAZEB01 > JAAZEB01 > JAAZEB01 > JAAZEB01. The sequence goes on from JAAZEB010000199.1 coordinate 4,015, forward strand.
TCCGACCCATCGGCGTCGGGGATGCCTGGTGTAGGGGGCGTCTCCGGCGCCGCCACCCTCATCCGCCGGCGTTGGCGACGCCTCCTTTCCTGGGCCTCTGCCTTGCCGTCGGCCGCGACGCCCGCGCCGGGGTGGTGCCAGGCCGCCGATGGTTCGTGCGCAAGCGCCGGCAGGAGTTTGCCTGCCGGCGGCGTATAATGGACTCCGTCAGCAAGTGCCGATGCCACAGACCCGCCTGCCCAACAGAGAGGCGTTGTGCCCCGGTTCATGCTCAGAGCCCTGCCACCCGTAAGGGGTGCGCGTGCCCGCTCCGGTTGGAGTGCCGACGGGTTCACCGGCTGCCGGACGCCCTGCGCTGGTGAGGCCACGTCAACCGGTTTGTGATGCGGCCGCCGAGAGAGGACACCAGGAGACCGATGGACTACTTCTTCACCGAAGAGCAGCAGATGATGCGCGAGGTTGCCCGCGAGATCGCTGAGAAGCGCATCCGCCCCGTCGCAGCCGAGTACGACGAAAGCGGCGAGTTCCCCTGGCCGATTGTCGAGGCGATCGCCGAGGCCGACCTCTTCCGGGTCTTCATTCCCGAGGAGTACGAGGGGATGGACCTGGGCACGCCGGTCACCAACATGTGCATCGTCACGGAGGAGCTCTCGAAGGCGTGCGGTGGGATCGCCCTGGCGTTCGCGGCCACCGGCCTGGGCACCATGCCGCTGCTTGTTGCCGCCAGCGACGAGCAGAAGAAGAGATGGCTGCCGCGGATCGCCGCCGGCACCCTGGCTGCCTTTGCCCTCACCGAGGCCAACGCCGGCTCCGACGCCGGCTCGGTGCAAACCCGCGCCGTGCTTGATGGCGACCACTGGGTGATCAACGGCACCAAGCAGTGGATCACCAACGGCGGCGAGGCGGAGATCTACACCGTCTTCTGCGTTACCGACCCCAGTAAGGGCGCGCGCGGCGTCTCCACCATCGTCGTCGAGAAGGGCACGCCCGGCTTCTCCTTCGGCAAGAAGGAGGACAAGCTGGGCATTCGCGCCTCGGCCACCCGCGAGTTGGTGTTTCAGGATTGCCGCGTGCCGAAGGAGAACCTGCTCGGGCGCCCCGGCACCGGCTTCATCAACGCCATGAAGACGTTCGACCTGTCGCGCCCCGGCGTGGCGGCGCAGGCGGTCGGCATCGCCCAGGGCGCGCTTGATCTGGCGGTGAAGTACTCGCGCGAGCGGCACCAGTTCGGACAGCCGATCTCCGGCTTCCAGGGCCTGCGCTGGATGCTGGCCGACATGGCGACGAAGGTGGAAGCGGCCCGCGCGCTGGTGTACGCGGTGGCCCGCTGGATCGATTCCGGCCAGGCGAAGCGCACCACCACCTACTCGGCGATGTCCAAGTGCTTCGCCGCCGATGTCGCCATGGAAGTGACCACCAACGCGGTGCAGATCTTCGGCGGCTATGGCTACATGAAGGAATACCCCATCGAGAAGTACATGCGCGACGCCAAGATCACCCAGATCTACGAGGGCACCAACCAGATCCAGCGCGACGAGATCGGCCGCGGCCTGATCGCCGCTGCCGCCGCGGGCGAGTAGGCGCCGCCCCTGCCCTGGGCGTGGCCAGGGATCCACTGCCATGCCCGTGCGGGCCGGCGGGGGTCGTAATGAAGCAGTCTTGGCGCGGGCTTCATCGCGGTATGCCGCTGTCGGCCAGCACGGCGCTCCTACGGGACCTGGCGTTGTAGCACCAACAGGAGGTTCCTGGTATTGTGAAGATATGCGTTTGCATCAAACAGGTCCCGGCGACCACCGAGGTGAAGTTCGATCCGGAGACCAACACCCTCGTCCGTGAGGGGGTCGACTCCCAGATCAACCCGTTCGATGTCTACGCCCTCGAAGAGGCGGTGCGCGTCAAGGAGCGGCTGCAGAAGGAGGGCGAGGAAGCGACGGTGACCGTCCTCACCATGGGGCCGCCGCAGGCGGAGCAGGCGCTGCGCGAGGCGATCTCCCTCGGCGCGGACGACGCCGTTCTCCTCTCCGACCGCGCCTTCCGCGGCGCCGACACCTGGGCTACCTCCTACGCGCTGGCCCAGGCGCTGCGGAAGCTGCAGCCGGATCTCGTCTTCTGCGGCATGCAGGCCATCGATGGCGACACCGGCCAGGTTGGCCCGGGGATCGCCGTCCACCTCGACTATGCCCAGGCCACCTACGTCGCCAAGATTGAGGCGCTGGACAAGCGCAAGATCACCGTGCGGCGGTTGGTGGAGCAAGGCTACGAGGTGTGCGCGGTGCGCCTGCCGGTGGTGATGACCGTGGTCAAGGAGATCAACGAGCCGCGCACCCCTTCGCTGCGGGGCAAGATGAACGCGAAGAAGGCCCGGATCCCGGTGTGGAAGGCGGCCGACATTGAGGCCCCCGAGGAGAAGCTGGGGCTGCAAGGCTCACCGACGCAGGTGGTCAAAGTCTTCAGCCCGCCGCACCGCGAAGGCGGCGAGAAGTGGACCGGGGAGCCCGAGGAACTGGCCGACAAGCTTGCTTCGCTGCTCAAGGAACTGGAGGTCGTCTAGATGGCGATCCGGGTCATCGAGGAGAAATGCAACGGCTGCGGGCTGTGTACCAAGAACTGCCCGCAGATGGCGATTGCCGTCGACAACAAGAAGGCGATCATCGACCTGGAGGTGTGCAACTACTGCGGCGCCTGCGCCGCTGCCTGCCGCTTCCGCGCCATCACCATCGAGGTGGACAAGCAGGCTCAGGAGGACCTCAGCCAGTACCGCGGCGTGTGGGTCTTTGGCGAGCAGTTCCGCGGCAAGGTGGCCCCGGTGGTGTTGGAGCTGGTTGGCGCCGGGCGCAAGCTGGCCGACGCGCGCAACACCGAGCTGGCGGTGGTGGTGTTGGGCAGCGACCTGTCGGCGGCGGCCCGCGAGCTGTCAGAGTACCCGGTGGACAAGGTGTACCTCTACGAGGCGCCGGAGCTGGCCCACTACGATGGCGAGCGCTACTCGCGGGTGCTGGGCGACCTGGTGCGCGCGCTGAAGCCGGAGATCCTCCTGGCGGGGGCAACCACCACTGGGCGTTCCTTCATGTCGCAGGTGGCGATCAAGCTCTACACCGGGCTGACGGCCGACTGCACCGGCCTGGAGATCGGGGACGACGGCCTGCTCTACCAGACGCGCCCGGCCTATGGCGGCAACATCATGGCCACCATCCTCTGCCCCTACACCCGCCCCCAGATGGCCACCGTGCGGCACAAGGTCTTCCCGCTGCCGCCAAAGCGCACCAACGGCAAAGCCCCGGAGGTGGTCCACCTCAACGTGAAGCCGCAACTGCACTCCTCGCGCAGCGAGTTGCTTGACTTCATCGAGCAGGTGGAGACGACGGTGAACATCGTCGAGGCCGACATCATCGTCTCCGGCGGGCGCGGAATTCAGGACCCGGCCAACTTCGCCCTGATCGAGGCGCTGGCGAAGGCGCTGGGTGGGGCCGTGGGTGCCAGCCGCGCCGCGGTGGACGCCGGGTGGATCCCGTATGCCCACCAGGTCGGACAGACGGGCAAGACGGTGTGCCCGAAGCTGTACATCGCTTGCGGCATCAGCGGGGCGGTGCAGCACCTGGCGGGGATGTCCTCCTCCGACACCATCATCGCCATCAACAAAGACCCGGACGCGCCGATCTTCCAGGTGGCCAACTTCGGGTTCGTGGGCGACTGCCTGGAGATCGTGCCGCTGCTGACGCGCAAGATTGAAGCGCTGCGCGGCCGGGCTTGAGCGGCGGGGCGCCGCGGTGGGGCTAGCGCTGCTCCCACCGCGGCCCTCACGACCGGTACAAGCAGCGGGGCGAGTGGCGGAAACCACCACTCGCCCCGCTCTACTCGGCTATGGGGTGTAGATGCGGCGAAGACCCCGGCGCTCCTGGTTCGCGTAGTGCGCGGCCAACTCGGCGGCCGGCCGCTTCGCCGCTACCGCGTCCTGGTAGGTGACCTTGAAGAGGCGCACCCCCTCGACGACCACCCAGGGCTCGCCGGGGGGCTCATCCGGCGCCGGCGGCGCCACCGCCACCCGGATCTGCTTGAACCGCGAGCGACGATGGATCCGCTCCAGCGCGTTTACCAGGCGGCTGGTGATGCGGTCGGCGCGCTGCGACATCGACTCGCAGACCGACTTATCGCGGAGCTGGACCAGGACTACTCCCCCCACCGCCAACTCCCCAGCCCGGTTGATCGTGACGGCGAGGCCTTGATCGGTGGTGGCTGTCTCCGCCTCTGCGGCGGCGGCAACAACCGGAACTGCCAGAAGGAGAGCTACAGCGAACGGTCTGAACATGGGCGCGACCTCCGATTCACGGGCTCGCCCACCCTCTTCGGGCGGAAGGGCGCTCTCTGCTTGGATGAGTGCCGGCCGGGTAACCGGCGTACAGAGAGGCAGGCACCTGGCGGCGCCCCGCCTCCTCTGCCATTATAGCAGTGGCGGGGGTGCCCGTCAAGCCTATCGTCACCCTGGCTTCGCCCGCCGGGGAGCTACCTGCTTCACTCACGCTTGAGGAGCAGGCCCCTTCTGGGCGGGTGCAGACCCGGGCGCGGCAGGGCGTGCCGCCAGGAAAGAGGAACCCCCTCATCACGAGAGGAGCGAAGGATGCCGGAACTGCCGGAGGTGGAGAACGCCGCGCGCAACCTGCGCGCCTGGCTGGGCGGCCGTAGCCTCGCCGCCGTGGAGGTGCCCGACACGAAGGTGCTGGCTGCCGGCACCCCGGAGGAGTGGCACACCGTGCTGCGCGGGCGCCGCTGTGCCGGCGTGCAGAGCCGCGCCAAGTACCTGCTCCTCGACTTTGCCGACCATACCGTGGTGGCTCACCTGCGCATGACCGGCAAGTTCGTGTGCCTGCCACCGGGCCAGCCGGAGCCCGCGCAAGTGCGCTTCCGCTTCCTGCTGCCCGACGGCACCCGCGTGGTGCTGCGCGACCTGCGCCGCTTCGGCCGCCTGTGGCTGCTGCCCACCGCTGCCGTCGCCACGATGCCGGAGCTGGCGAAACTGGGCCCCGATGCCTACCTGGAGCCGCTCCCGCCGGCGGAGCTGGCCGCGCGCGCGCGCCGTACCCGCCGCGCCGTCAAGACGTGGTTGATGGACCAAACCGTCCTCGGCGGCCTGGGCAACATCTGCGCCAGCGAGATCCTTTTCCGCGCCCGCATCGCTCCCGACCGCCCGGCCGACTCGCTGAGTGACGCGGAGCTCACCCGCCTGGCCGAGACGATCCCCGACTACCTGGAGTGGGCGATCCAGGCGCAGGCCGGCCCGGAGATCCTCTACCTCGCCTAACGGCGCGATGCCAACCCCTTCACCATCTACGGCCGCCAGGGCCAGCCCTGCCCCCGCTGCGGCACTCCGCTCGCCCGCACAGTGTTGGGCGGCCGGAGCACTTTCCACTGCCCTGCCTGCCAGGAAGGGTGAGGGGTCGCTACCGCGGCGGGGGGCGGTAGGGGCGGACGCGGTTGCCCTCGACGACGCAGTGGGCGCCGCGGGCATACCAGGCCACGAACTCCGCGTCCGGCTTGCCGTCGCGGTAGAGCGTGTTGTTCCTCACGGTAAGGTGGGTGAAAAGGAAGTCCGGGCCGCCGGAGAACTGCCGGGAGTGGTTGCCGAGGATGAAGACCTCCTCGCTGCCGGCGTCGTTGAGTATCTGCACGCCGGGCGGCACGTAGATCCGGTTCCCCTCCACGCGGATCTGGTCAAAGACGACGCCCTTCGTCTGGCGGCTGCTATCGGTTGCCCCCACCTGGATCGCCCGGCCGGCCCGCCCCGCCGATGCGGCCGTATAGACAATCGTGTTGTTCAGGATGCGGAGGTTGCGGTAGGTGACGCCCTCCAGCGGCGTGCCGTCGCGGTGGTACTGCGGGTCGAGGTGGACCGCGATCGCCGTGTAGCAGTCGCTCAGGTCGATGATCGTGTTGCGCGCGATGAGGAAGTCCTCGCCACAGAGGTCCTCGCCGGGCACCGCCTCCCACTGCAGCGAGAAGGTGCCGATCCCGGCGGTGCTGGTGGGGCGCTTCACTACGTTGTCGGTGATTCGCGCGCGCCGGCAGTAGTCCACCTCGAACTGTAGGTCCTCGATGAGGTTGCGGGTGATGACCACGTCCTCGTGGTGCGCCTTGCCGCGACCGAAGACGTAAGAGTAGATGTCGGTGCGCTCGCGCCGGCCGCGCCGGGCGGCCGTGTTGCTGTCGAAGTAGCGGGTGTCGGTGATCCGCACGCGCTGGCAGGCATCAAAGTAGGTGCCGCCGTAGTTCAGGCAGCCGTTGGCGTCGAAGGCCAGATCGCGAAGCACCAGGTCGCGGCATTCCCGGAAGATGAGGGGGTGTGGACCAACTCCCACGCGCTGGAGGGTGGTGCGGTCGCGGCCGGCGCCGGCGAAGGTGACCCGGGCGAGCCCCGTCAGCTCCAGGGTCGAAAGGCAGAAGCGCCCCGGCGGGAAGGTGACCGTGCCGCCCCCGGCCTGCCTTGCGGCCTGGACGGCGGCCAGAATCGCCGCGCGGTCGTCCGTGGCATCGTCCGGCACGGCGCCATAGTCCCTCACGCTGAAGACGCGCGGCTTGCCGGCCGCCGGCGGGCCGGCGTGGCTCTCCTGCCCGCCAGGTCCGGCTACGCTGGCGAGTATCGCCAGGAGTGCCAGCGGCAAGAGGCCGGTTCGGCCGCTGCTTGCCGCCGCTTGCCGGTGGTGGAGGCTCATGGTTTTCCCTGGGTCATGCCGGAACCCCCCAGGAACCGGAATGCGTCCTGCCGAATAGGGAGCGTGGAGGGGTATTGCCCCGCGGCAGTAGATCTTATGGATATTTACTACCGAGCCTTATTCGTGTTGGGTTACATCCTGTTGGTGCCGGCGCTCGCCGTCTTTTGGTACACCGGCGGGCGTCGCCTGGAGGGGCTGCAGCGCCGCTGCCTGGTGGTGATGGGCATCGCGGTCGTTCTGATCCTCTTCGCCTCGCTGCCGTACCGTTAGGCAGCCTCACCAGCCGATGCAGTAGCCCGTTTCCAGCCGTGGGGATGCCGCCCCGGCGATCACCCCCGTCTCGGTGTTGTAGCGGATTCCCATCACCCGCCCGTGCTCCCAGTCGCCCGAGACTGCCAGGTCGTGCCCGCGCTCCCGCAGTGCCTGCTGCGTCTCCGCGGCGATGCGGCCTTCCACGTTCAGCCGGCCCGGCAGCGCCTGCCGCGGGTAGAAGGAGCTGGGGAAGTGCTGGGTGTGGAAGGTGGGCGCGTCGATCGCTTCCTGCAGGTCCATCCCAAAGTCTACCACGTTGAGGAAGAACTGCAGCGTCCACTGGTCCTGACAATCACCCCCGGGCGTGCCGAATGCGAGCCATGGCTTGCCCTCCTTCAGGGCCAGGGAGGGGGTCAGCGTGGTGCGGGGGCGCTTGCCCGGCTCCAGGGCGTTGGGCCGGCCCGGCTCCAGGTAGAACATCTGCGCCCGCGTGCCCAGGGGGAAGCCGAGCCCGTCGATCACCGGTGACGAGGGGATCCAGCCGCCGCTGGGTGTGGCCGAAACCATGTTCCCCTCGGCGTCAATCACGTCCAGATGCGTCGTGTCGCCGCCGTAGGGGAGCGCCTCCCCCGTCTGCGGGGCGGGCGCGGCCTCGCCGGCGCCTTGCTCGAGCGAGGCGCGCGCGGGATCGATCAGGGCGCGGCGGCGGGCAGCATACTCCTTCGACAGGAGCATCGCCAGCGGCACGTCATCAAACAGCGGGTCGCCGTAGTAGCGCTCGCGGTCGGCAAAGGCGAGCTTGGCGGCCTCGGTGACGATGTGGATGTAGTCGGGGGAGTTGTGACCCAGCGCTGCCAGGTCGTAACCTTCCAACAGGTTGAGCTGTTGGAGGAAGACGGGCCCTTGCGTCCAGGGGCCGCACTTGCAGACGGTGATCCCCCGGTAGTTGGTGGTGACCGGGTCTTCGATGCGTGCCCGCCAGGTGGCCAGGTCGTCGTAAGTCAGCAGGCCGGCGTGGGCCTCGCCGGTGGCGTCGCGTACCCGTGTTTGCTGCGCGAAGGCGGCGATGCGCTCGGCGATCTCGCCGCGGTAGAAAACATCGCGGGCAGCCTGCAGGGCCGCCGCCCGGCCCCGGCCACGCGCGTCGTGCTCGGCCCGGACCAGCTTCTCGAAGGTCTCGGCCCAGTCCGGCTGCCGCAGGATCTCGCCGACGGCGGGCACGCGCCCCTGCGGGAGAAAGATGCGGGCGGTGGTGGGCCACTCTTCCCGGTAGCGCGCGGCGTTGGCGGCGATGTTGTCGCGCAAGGTGCGGTACATCGGGAAGCCATTGCTCGCCAGCGAGAGGGCCGGCGCCAGCACCTGCCCCAGGGGGAGGGTGCCGAACTCGGCCAGCGCGGTGATGAAGGTATCGACGGCGGCGGGCACCGTGGCGGCCAGCAAGCCGTCGCCAGGGATGAGGGAGATGCCCCGGCTGCGGAACCAGTCGATGGTGGCGGCGCGCGGGGCGACGCCCTGCCCGCTGAGGGAGAAGACGCGCCCCTGCCGGGAAGAGTAGATCAGGATCGGCACCTCGCCGCCGATGCCGGTGAGGTGTGGTTCGAGCACCTCCAGGCAAAAGCCGGTTGCCACGGCGGCATCCACGGCGTTGCCGCCCGCCTCCATGATGCGGAAGCCGGCGGCCGCGGCCAGATAGTGCCCCGCGGTAACGACTCCCCGTCTGCCCTGGATCACCGGACGGGTGGTGAAGACCGCCATCCTCCTTCTCCCCTCCACCGCCTGCGGTAGGCGGCTGTGCGCTCATTCGCGACGCGCGGCCCGGCTTCCTCCTCGCGCCTCGTGCTGCCGGCGTTCGGCACGAAGCACGCATCCTTGGCGGCGGTTCGCACGTCCAAAAGGGAGTGAGCTGCGGCGACCGCTCGCTGCCGGCGGGGGGGCCGTGGTAGGAGCCGGTCACGCGCGCGGCGAATCGCTCGGGCGGGCCGCGCGGCGGTCCCGCTGAAGTGGGTGATGTCGGCCACCTGGGAGGGGCGCTCGGATCGGCACGGCGTTCGCCCCGGCGGGGTCTTATCCCGTGGGGGCGTGCCGCGCGTGCCGGCGGTTGCGCGTGCCCTGGTTGGCCGCGGCCATCATTGCTGGTTCCTTACTCGTGCCTGGGCCTCGCTCTTGTGGCGAGGGCGAGAGGGAGTATGAAGCGCTGGATCCTGGTTCTCATCCCGTTGCTTTTTCTTGGAGGCCTGATTACCTGGCGTCTCCAGACCAAGAAGGCGGCTGCCGCCGTGGGCAGCCAACAGCGTGACGCTCGCCGCCGCGCGCCGGCCACCGTGTCGGTCGTGCCGGCGGAGGTGCGCGACCTGGTCAAACGATTCGAGTCGATCGGCACCGCCGAGGCGCCGCTGAACACCCGGCTGTCGCCGGAGGTATCGGGGCGGATCACCTTCCTCCAGGTGCAGGAGGGCGACCGCGTGCGGCGCGGCCAGGTGCTGGTGCGTCTGGATGCCTCCGAGCTGCAGGCGCAAGTGGCGCAGCGGCGGGCGGCGCTGGCCGAGGAGCGGCACCGCCTGGCGCAGGCGCAGATCTCGCAGGCACCGACCGATGCCTCCGTCGCTACCGATGTGCAGCAGAAAGAGGCCGAGTTGGCCAGCGCCGAGGCGCACTACCGGCAGGCAGTGCAAAACTACGAGGCGCAGTTGGGCGCCGCGCAGGCCAGCGTCACCGAGATGCAGGGCCGCGTGGAGGGGGCCGCCGCCACCATCGCCAACGCCGAGGCAGCGATCCGCAGTGCCCAGGCGAACCTTGATAACGCCCTCGCCCAGCAAAAGCGGGTGGAGGAGCTGTACCAGCAAGGTTACATCGCCGCGCAAGACCTCGACGACGCCCGCGCCGCCGTGAGCGTGCAGCGGGCGGCGCTGGATGCCGCCCGCAGCCAGCAGAAGTCCGCCGCCGCCGCGCACGCTGCGGCGCTGGCCCAGCAGCGGGCCGCCGAGCAGCAGGCGGAGGTTGTGAAGACGAAGGGCAAAGCCGATATCGAGGCGGCCCGCGCCGAGGTGGCGCGCGCCAAGGCCGCCCTCCAGTATGCCCGGGCGAACCGTGCCCGCAAACCCGCCTACCGCGCCAACCTGGCTGCCCTGCAGGCTGCCGTGGACGCGGCGCAGGCCTCACTGGAGACCGCCGAAACGCTCCTCTCGCGCACCGTGGTCCGCTCGCCGATTGACGGCTTCGTCACCGCGCGCCACATGGACCCCGGTGCCGTCGCCTCGCCCAATCAGCCGGTGCTCGAGGTGCAGGCGATTGACCCGGTGTGGGTGACGGTGCCGGTGCCCGAGGAAGTGCAGCAGCAGGTCCGCGTCGGCACTACCGCTACCGTCACCTTCGACGCCTTGCCCGGCCGCCGCTTCACCGCCCGGGTAGAGCAGGTGAGCGCCGCGGTAGACGTGACGACGCGCCAGTTCCCCGTGCGCCTCGTCCTGGCCAACCCGAAGGGCGAGATCAAACCGGGCATGTTCGCCCGCGTCTCCATGATCACCCAGCAGGTGCGCGGCGCCGTGGTCGTGCCCCAGGAAGCGGTCCAAGAGCGCGACGGCAGCCCCTTCGTCGTGGTGGTGGACGAAAACCAGGTGGCCCACCACCGCCCGGTGAGCGTCGGCGCCAGCGACTCCAGCGGGGTGGTGATCACCCGGGGGCTGCAGCCGGGCGAGCAGGTGGTTGTCGTCAGCGCCATGCCGGTGCAAGATGGCCAGGAGGTGCGCGTGGGCGGCAGACGGGCGGGTGCTGGCAGCGACGCGCCGTCGGGCCGCGCCGCGGCGCCTGCGGAGCGGCGCCCGGCCTCCTCCGGCCCGCCTGGAGCCTCGGGGCCTGAGCGTGCGACCAAGGATGGTGAGCGCCGGTGAACATCGCACGCTTCTCCGTCGCCCGTCCGGTCGCCGTCACGATGCAGATCGCCGCGCTGGTGACGCTTGGCGCGATCTGCTTGATGCGCCTGCCGGTAGACCTGCTGCCGGCAATCTCGCTGCCGACGATCTCGGTGACCACGGAATGGCCC
>JAAZEB010000200.1 GCA_012512505.1 Armatimonadota bacterium
ATGGTCGGCCCGCCCGGCTCCGGCAAGACGATGCTGGCCCGCCGGTTGCCCACAATCTTGCCGGCGATGAGCCTCGATGAGGCGCTGGACGTGACCAAGCTCTACTCGGTGGCGGGGCTCCTCTCGGGGAACGCCGGGCTGGTGACGACGCGCCCGTTCCGCAGTCCGCACCACACGGTGAGCACTGTCGGCCTGGTGGGAGGCGGCAGCGTGCCTCGCCCCGGCGAGGTGAGCCTGGCCCATCATGGAGTCCTCTTCCTCGACGAGTTGCCCGAGTTCCGCCGCGACGCCCTGGAGGTGCTGCGTCAGCCGCTGGAAGACGGCCAGGTGACGATCAGCCGCGCCGCCGCCGCCTACACCTACCCCGCCTCCTTCATGCTGGTGAGCGCGATGAACCCGTGCCCCTGCGGCTACTACCAGGATCCGGCGCGCCAATGCACCTGCTCGCCGCACCTCATCCAACGCTACCTGCAGCGCATCTCCGGCCCGTTGCTCGACCGAATCGACATCCACATCGAGGTGCCCCGCCTGAAGCTGGAGGAGTTCACCTCCGGCGGCCCAACCGGCGAGTCCTCGGCCGACATCCGCCGACGCGTGGCAGCGTGCCGCAAGCGCCAGGCAGAGCGCTTCCACAAGCTGGGCCTCTACTGCAACGCCCAGATGCAAAGCCGCCACGTCCGCAAGTTCTGCGAACTGGGCGACGACGCCCGCGAGCTGCTCAAGGCCGCGATCCAGCAGCTTGGCCTCTCTGCCCGGGCCTACGACCGGATCCTGAAGCTCTCCCGCACGATCGCCGACCTGGAGGGCTGCGACGACATCCGTGTCGCCCACGTCGCCGAGGCGATCCAATACCGCAGCCTCGACCGCAAGTTCTGGGCGTGAGCGCGAAGGACAGCGGGTGGGAGTATACGGCGCCGGCCTGCCCGCCACGGCAGGATTGGCGGCCGCTGGTGCCGAACCTCGCGGCAGACCCGGGCATGCCGGGCGCAAACGGGAGCGTGACGGTGACCAAGACACTGCTTTGCGGGATGCTGCTGCTGCTTGCCGGTGGCGTGCAGGCGGGAGATTGGCCGCAGTGGCGCGGGCCGTACCAGAACGGCTCGGCCAACGAGCGCAACCTACCGGCCGTCTGGAGCGCCACCGAAAACCTGGTCTGGGCGGTGGATCTGCCCGGCCCCGCGGCGGCGACGCCGGTGGTGGCGGGCGGGCGCGTGTTTGTCAGCTCTACCGCCGCCGGCAGCCCCGACCTGCTGGCGCTTTGCTTCCGCGCGCGGGATGGGAAGCTCCTCTGGCGCCGGCAGGCCGGCACGGTGAAGCGCACCCCTCCCAGCAACACCATGGCCTCGCCCTCTCCGGTGACCGACGGGAAACGCGTCTACTTCTTCTATGGCACCGGCGAGTTGGCCGCCTTCGAGGTCGACGGCACGCCGCGTTGGTCGCGCGACCTGGCGCAGGAGTATGGCCAGTTCAGCCTGATGTTCGGCTATAGCTCCAGTCCGCTCCTGCACGAGGGGCGCCTCTACATCCAGGTCCTGCGCTGCCAGAAACCGTACGAGTGGTCTGGCCCCGGCGAGTGGCCCACCGACTCCTTCCTGCTGGCCGTGGACGCGGCCACCGGCAAAACACTGTGGAAGCACGCGCGGCAAACCGACGCCCGCGATGAGTCGCAAGATGCCTACACCACGCCGGCTCTCTACGGGCGCGGGCGGCAGGCGAAGGTGTTGGTGGCCGGCGCCGATTACGTGACGGCGCATGACCCGGCCACCGGCGAAGAGGTGTGGCGGCTGGCGTTCAACCCCCGGCAGCGGCGCAACTGGCGCTTGATCCCCACTCCCGTTCCCGGCAACGGCCTGGTCTACGCCGTCACCCCGCGGGGGCGCAATCCGCTCTTCGCCATCCCGGCCGACCGCAGTGGTACCCTCGCCTGGAGCGACCTGGCCTGGACGTTCGAGCGGGATACCCCGGATGTTTGCGTGCCGCTGCTGTACCGGGAGCGCCTCTACGTGCTGGACGACACCACGCCGGTGCTCTCTTGCCTGGATGCCGCTACCGGTCGGCAGATATGGCAAACGCCGCTGAAGGCGGGGGGCCCTTACCGTGCCTCTCCCCTGGGGGCAGACGGCAAGGTCTACTGCATCAACGAGGCGGGAGAGGTGACCGTCCTGGCCGCTGGCGACACGCTGCTGGTGCTCTCCCAGTTCACGGTGGGGGAGGGGCCCTGCCAGGCTACGATCGTCGCCGCGGCGGGGCGGCTCTTCCTGCGCACCGCCAAGCGCCTCTGGTGCGTCGGTCAGTGAGACCAGCCTTCCCCTGAGCGGCAAAGCAAGTCCGAGGAGGACACCATGGGCGAACCGAAGAGCAGCGTGATGTCGCGGCGGGCGTTCCTGCGCGATACCGGCCGGGTGGCGGCGGCCTCGGCCCTGGCGGCGACGGCCTTCCCCCACGTTCACGCCGCGGAAGACAACACCATCCGTCTGGCGCTGATCGGCTGCGGCAGCCGGGGCGCTGGCGCCGTGGGCGATGCGATGAGCACCCAGGGCGGTCCGCTGCGCCTGGTGGCCATGGCCGACCTGTTCGCCGACCGCCTGAATGGCAGCTACGAGGCGCTGAAGGGTCTGGGCGACCGCCTGGACGTGCCGGAGGAGCGGCGCTTTGTGGGCCTCGATGCCTACAAGCAGGCGATGGACTGCCTGCGGCCGGGCGACGTGGTGATCCTGGCGACGCCCCCGGCATTTCGTTGGGTGCACTTCGCCTACGCCATCGAGAAAGGCCTCCATGTCTTCATGGAGAAGCCGGTCTCGGTGGATGGTCCCAGCACCCGCAAGATGCTGGCCCTCGCCGAGCAGTCGGTGCAAAAGAACCTGAAGGTGGGCGTGGGGTTGATGTGTCGCCACTGCGCCGCCCGCGAGGAGCTGTACCAGCGCCTTCGCGCCGGCGAGGCGGGCGAGATTATCACCCTGCGTGCCTACCGCATGCACGACGCCGTCGGCTTCTTCACCTCCGACCCGAAACCGGAGGGGATCAGCCACCTCCTCTACCAGATCCAACGCTTCCACAGCTTCCTTTGGTCCGGCGGCGGCGCCTTCAGCGACTTCTACATCCACAACATCGACGAGTGCTGCTGGATGAAGGATGCCTGGCCGGTGGAAGCCCAGGGGCTGGGCGCGCGCCACTACCGCGGCAACTCGGTGGACCAGAACTTCGATGTCTACTCGGTGGAGTACACCTTCGCCGACGGGGCGAAGCTGTTCCTCGATGGCCGCTGCATGCCGGGCTGCCACAACCCGTTTGCCAGCTACGCCCATGGCACCAAGGGCCTGGTCACCATCTCCGAGGGCGGGCACGGTGCTGTCTGCCGCATCTATCGCGGCCAGACCCGCAGCCGCGAGAACCTGGCCTGGGATTACGGGCGGGGCGCCCCGAACCCCTACCAGCGGGAGTGGCAGCACCTGGTCGATGCCATCCGCCAGAACCAGCCTTACAATGAGGCGAAGCGCGGCGCCGAGGCCAGCCTGGCCACCGTGATGGGGCGCATGGCCTGCCACACCGGGCAGGTGGTCACCTGGGACCAGGTGCTGAACCATGACCACGAGCTGGCGCCCGACCTTGACAAGCTGACCCTGGACTCGCCGGCACCGCTGCAGCCGGATGCCGACGGCCGCTACCCGATCCCTATGCCGGGCCGTACCGGGACACGGGAGTACTAGTATGCCATCCTCCAAGCCGGTCTACCTGATCCCCGAGCCCGTCCGGGCCGAGTTCCCGGGCGGGACCGTCGGGCTGCGTGAGGGGTGGAGCCTGGTCTGCGAGACGCAGGCCGCCGCTTCGCTCAACGAAGCCTATGCCACCACTTTGGGGATCTCGCTCGGCGCGTCCGGCAAGCGGCTGCGTCTCGTCGAGGCGGATCTGGGTCCGGAGGCTTACCGGATCGAGCTCACCGCCGAGGGCGGAGCCGTGGCCGCGGGCTCCGAGCAGGGGTTCCGCCTGGCGCTGCAGTCGCTGCGGCAGATGCTGCGCGCCGGCGACCTACCGGTCTGCGTGGTCGAGGACCACCCACGGCTGGGGATCCGGGGCTTCCACACCAACTTCCAGCAGCAGACCGACTTCGCGTCCGTGCAGCGCCTCATCGAGTCGGCCGGAAGGCTGAAGCTCAATGCGCTGCTGCTGGAGTACGAGGCGCGATTCCCCTATCGCAAGCACCAGCAGGTCCGCGCGCCCAACGCCTTCTCCGAGGAGGAAGTGCGCGACCTGGTGGCGTGTGCCCGATCCAACGGCCTGGAGACGATCCCGCTCCAGCAGTCTCTGGGCCACCTGGACTACGTGCTGCGCCACGACGAGTACGCCGGCGTACGCGAGGAAGACCAGGTCCGCGACCAGATGTGCCCCCTGAACCCGCGCTCGTTCGAGCTGTTCACGGCCCTGGCAGAAGAGGTCCTGTCTCTGCATCCGGACGCCCGGTTCCTGCACGTGGGCGGCGACGAGACGCGGCAGCTTGGCGTGTGTCCTCGCTGTCGCGAGCGCGCTCGTGAGGGTGGGCTCGGCAGCCTCTATGGGACGCACATGGAACGGGTGCTTGGCTGGGTGTTGGACCGTGGCCTGCGCCCCATCCTCTGGGACGACATGCTCTGCGCCCACCCGGAGGCGCTCGCCTACATCCCGCGCGAGACCGTCATCATGTACTGGGAGTACTGGACGGTTGACGAACCCTCGCCCTACTTCGTCGCGCGCTTCAACCGGAAGGGGAAGCCGGTCATCGTGCACGACGCGCGCTGGGGCAAGGAGTGGCCGCTGGAGACTCTCCCGGACGTGCAGCGGGGTGTCCTCAACACCTTCTCCACGGGCGTCGACCTGGAGACGGATCTGGGGGAGGAGTTCCTGGGCCGCTATGGCAAGTACCTGGGCCCCGACTTTCCCCGCTTCATTCGCCCCTTCCCCTACCTGGAGTATTACCAGGACCAGGGCTTTGAAGTGCTGGCCGGCCCCAGCGCTCTGGGCAACCACGAGTTCCTGTTTGGCCTGCCCAACGTCGAGCGCTTCTTCCGGAACATCCACGCCTATGCCGGGCGCTGTCGGCAAAACGGGCGGACGCTCGGGCTGGTGACCACCTCGTGGTATAACTTCCCTCCCGAGTTGCTGTACCACGGCTTGGTGGCGACTAGCCAGTTCGCCTGGGCCGACCGTTAGCGGCGCCGCGCGCTTGACACCCCTGGGGCCGTGTGCTAGAATACGGCTGCCCGGCTGGTAAGGCTGGGCCGGCCGTGACCCCGTACGCGATGGGTGGAGGCATCGGACCGGCGCGGATGCGTGGCCCAGCGCCAGCCCGCGTGCGGGCCGGGGCCGGGCCCGTGTGGCGGGTCATGCCCTGCTGGGGCGCCGCGCCTCCCTGGTGGCAGCACCCCGGCGCAGCTCTGCCGCGGGCCTTTCCCTTCGGAAGAGGTGCGCACCCGATGTCTGTTCCCTCACCGCGCGTTCGCAAGGTGGTGATCCCCGCGGCCGGCCGGGGCACTCGCCTCCTTCCTGCCACTAAGTCTCAGCCCAAAGAGATGCTGCCCGTGGCGCGCAAGCCCACCATTCAGTACGTCGTCGAGGAGATGGTGGGCGCCGGCCTCAGCCACATCTTGATCGTCTCCGGGCGCAGCAAACGCGCGATTGACGACCACTTTGACCCAGACACCTCGCTGCAGGCGGAGCTCTCTCGCAAGCAGAACGCCGAGTTGCTGGAGCAGCTTGCCTTCGAGCGGCTGGATGTTCACTACTTCTATGCCCGGCAAAGCGAGCCGCGCGGCCTGGGGCACGCCGTCCTCCTCGCCGAGGAGTTTGTCGCCGGCGAGCCGTTCGTCGTTGCCCTGGGCGACTCGATCATCTGGCACGGTGAGAACCACAGCCTGATGACCCGCCTGATTGAGACCCACCTGCAGGCGTGCGCTGCCGCCACGATCGCCGTGGAGGAAGTGCCGGCGGCGGACGTGGTTCACTACGGCATCGTCGAGCCGAAGCACGAGGTGGGACCGGTTTTCCCGATTGCCGATCTGATCGAGAAGCCCTCGGTGGAGGCCGCCCCGAGCCGCTACGCGATTGCCGCCCGCTACGTGTTCAACCCGCAGATCTTCGAGATGCTGCGGCGCACCGAGCCCGGCCACGGCGGCGAGATCCAGTTGACCGACGCCATCCGCCAGTTGCTGCGCGCCGGGTGGCCGGTTTGGTGCGTCCGTTTGGAGAAGGACCAGCAGCGCTACGATATCGGGAACTTCGAAAGCTACTTCCGGGCGTTTGTGGAGATCAGCTTGCGTGACCCGGAGCTGGGCGAGGGGCTGCGCGCCCACCTACGACGCTTGCTTGCTGTTGGGGAGGAGAACGGTTCGTGAAGGTCTTGGTCACCGGGGGGGCCGGTTTCATCGGCTCTAATCTTGTGGATCGCTTGTTGGCCGAGGGCCACCAGGTGGTGGTGGTAGACAACCTCTCCACCGGCAAGCGGGAGAACCTGAACCCGGCCGCGCGGTTCTACGAGATGGACATCCAGGACCCACAGTTGGCCGAGGTGTTCGCGCGCGAGCGCCCGGAGGTCGTCAACCACCACGCGGCACAGATGGACGTGCGCCGGGCGGTGGAAGACCCGGTATTCGACGCGCGTGTCAACGTGTTGGGCCTGATCAACGTGCTGGAGAACTGCGTGCGCAATCAGGTGCGCAAGGTGATCTTCATCTCTTCCGGCGGCGCGGTCTACGGCGAGCCGGAGCGCCTGCCGGCCGACGAGAACCACCCGATCCGGCCGATCACCCCCTACGGGATCACCAAGTATACCGGCGAGAAGTACTGCTACTTCTATCGCGTTGTGCATCAGTTGGACTACACCGTACTGCGCTACGGCAACGTCTACGGGCCGCGGCAAGACCCCCACGGCGAGGCCGGCGTGGTGGCCATCTTCCTCGGCACCCTGGCGCGCGGCGAAACGCCCACCGTGTTCCGTTATCCCGATGGGGAAATGGAGCGCGACTACGTCTTTGTGGGCGATGTCGTGGAGGCGAACCTGGCGGCGCTGACGCGCGGCAGCGGGGCGGAGCTGAACATCGGCACCGGCCGGGGCACCAGCGTGAGCGAGCTGCTGGCCGCCGTGCAGCGCACGATGGGCACTGACATCGAACCCCGCTACGGGGCGGCGCGCCCTGGCGAGATCCGCCAGACCTATCTCTCCATTGAGCGCGCCGAGCGCCTCCTGGGCTGGCGCCCGAAGACCAACCTGGAACAGGGCCTTTGGGAGACGGCGGAGTGGTTCCGCCAGCGCGCGGCGTAGCGCTCGGCCAACGGCCGTGACGCAGAGGCGTTGAGACCCGCGGGGCGCGGCACAGTAGCTTTGCCTGCCGCCGCCACTGCCGGTGCTCGGCGCCTCTGCGCGCTATTGATGCGCTTCTGCTTGAAAGCGGGCGGGCCATCTGTTATAATCTCTTCGCACCGGTTCCGAACCGCCATCGCCGCGCGCCGCGTGCCAGCCCCGTCGGGTGACGGGCGCCCGGGCGCGGGCGATGGCCGGCCGGAATGGGCAGCCAAATAGAAGGGTAGTTTCTGGCCTTGATCAGCGTGCCTATGGCCGACCTTCGTGCCCAATACCAGGGGCTGAAGGCGGAGATTGACCGAGCGGTGTTGGAGGTCCTCGAGACGGCGCAGTACATCCTGGGCGACCGGGTTTCCCGGCTGGAGGCACGCATCGCGGAGCAGTGCGGCGTGGCGCATGGCGTCGGGGTCGCCTCCGGCACCGACGCGCTGTTGCTCCCCCTCGTGGCCCTGGGCATTGGCCCCGGCGACGAGGTGATCACCAGCGCGTTCACCTTTGTAGCCACCGCCGAAGTGATTGTTTTGGCCGGCGCCACGCCGGTGTTCGCCGACATCGATCCGGAGACCTACTGCCTGGATCCCGCCTCGGTGGCCGCCCGGATTACCCCGCGCACGCGCGCCATCCTGCCGGTGCACCTCTACGGCCAGACCGCGAACCTGAGTGCCTTGCGGGAGCTGGCGGAACGCCACAACCTGCGGATCATCGAGGACGCGGCCCAGGCCATCGGGGCACAGCACCAGGGCAAAGGAGTGGGCGCGTGGGGCGATGCCGCCGGCCTCAGCTTCTTCCCCACGAAGAACCTGGGGGCGGCCGGCGACGGCGGCATGGTGCTGACCAACGATGCCGAACTGGCGGAGCGGCTGCGCAACCTGCGCTTCCACGGCAGCGGCGGCAGCTACTACTACAGCCGCATCGGCTACAACTCGCGCCTGGATGCCTTGCAGGCCGCCATCCTCGAGGCCAAGCTCGGCTCGCTGGCGGGATGGAATGAAGCCCGGCGCGCCAACGCCGCCTACTACCGCGAAGCCCTGGCTGATACCCCGCTGCTGCTGCCGCGGGAAGCGGAAGGCAACTACCACATCTACCACCAGTTCACCGTGCGGGTGCCGGAGGGGACCGACCGAGAGGCGCTGCGGGCTCACCTGCAGGCGCAAGGCGTGGCCAGCGCGATCTACTACCCGCTGCCCACGCACCTGCAGGAAGCCTACGCGCAGTGGAGCGAGGGGCCGGGCAGCCTGCCGGAGACGGAGCGCGCGGCGGCGCAGGTGCTATCGCTGCCGGTCTTCCCCGAGCTGACGGTCGAACAGCGCGCGCTGGTGGCGGCGAGCGTGCGCTCCTTTTTCGCCTAGAAGCACGGCCAAAAAGCCGCGAATCGGCGCGGCGGCCAGGTGCGAAGCCGGGCAGGAGGCGTCTCCGACGCCAAAGGCGCCCGGGGAGTGGAGGAGTAGCCGGTGAGGGCAATGATCCTGGCGGCCGGTGTCGGGTCGCGGTTGGACCCACTCACGCGCACGGTGCCGAAGCCGATGGTGCCGGTCGCCAACCGCCCGGTGCTGGAGCACCTGGTGGAACTGCTGGTGCGCCACGGCTGCTCGCAGGTGGTGATGAACACCCACTACCTCGCCGAGCGCATTGAGGAGTATTTCGGCACCGGCGAGCGCTTTGGCACCCGCATCCTCTACTCGCGGGAAGAGCGTCTGATGGGCACCGCCGGCGGCGTGAAGCGCGCGGCCGACGAGTTTGATGGCACCTTCGTGGTGATCGGCGGCGACGACCTCACCGACGTAAACCTCTCGGAGATGATCGATTTCCACCACGCCCACCGGGCGCTGGCCACCATCGGGCTGTCGGTGGTCGATGATCCCTCCCAGTTCGGTGTGGTGCTCACCGGGCCCGACGGCGCCGTGCGCCGTTTCGTGGAGAAACCCGGCCGCGGGGAGATCTTCAGCAACAAGGTGAACGCCCAGGTTTACATCCTGGAGCCAGCGGTGCTCGACCTGATCCCCGGCGGGGTGCCCTACGACTTCGGCAAACAGCTTTTCCCGGCGATGCTGCGCGACGGCTTGCCCGTGTACGGCTACGAGATGCACTCCTATTGGTGTGATATCGGCAGCCTGAGCCAGTACCGCCAGGCCAACTACGACGTGCTGAACGGCGTGGCGCCGGTGAACCTCGCCCTGCCGGAGATAGAGCGCGGCCTGTGGGTGGCAGAGGGCGTGCGCGTGGCGCCGCGCGCGGAGATCGGCCGTCCCGTGGTGCTGGGTGATGGCTGCATCATCGAGTCGGGCGCGCGTGTCCTGGAGAATAGCATCGTGGGCCCCGGCGTGGTGATTGAGGAGGGGGCCACGGTTCGCCACAGCATTCTGTGGGAAGGGGCAGAGATCCAGCACGGCACCGTCTTGGAGCGGTGCGTCGTCGGGCGGCAGTGCCGCGTGAAAAGTAACGCTGCCGTTTTTGATGGGATCATCGTAGATCCAGGCGTGGAGGCGCTGCCTCGGTGAACGGAGGGCGATGGGCGGTTTCTGATCCGCGGGCTGAGGCGCGATCTGCCATCGCGCGCCCGGGCGCGGCGCGGGAATCTTGGGGGTACTGATGCAGTATGATGTGAAGGATCTGGGTCTGGCCGGCAAGGGCCGCCTGCGGATGGAATGGGCGGCGATGGAGATGCCCGTGCTGCGGCTGATTCGCGAGCGCTTCGAGCGCGAGCAGCCGCTGAAGGGGCTGCGGCTGGTGGCGTGCCTGCACATCACCACCGAGACGGCCAACCTGGCGCTCACCCTGAAGGCGGGCGGTGCCGAGGTGGCGCTGTGCGCCTCCAACCCGCTCTCAACGCAAGACGACGTGGCGGCGGCGCTGGTCGAATACGGCGTCCCGACCTTTGCCATCAAGGGCGAGGACCACGAGACCTACTACCGGCACATCCATCAGGCCTTGGACCTGCGGCCGCACCTGACAATGGACGACGGCGCCGACACCGTCTCGGTGATCCACTCCGAGCGCACCGACCTGATGGAGGAGATCATCGGCGGTACGGAGGAGACGACCACCGGCGTCATCCGGCTGCGCGCCATGGAGAAGGATGGCGTGCTGCGCTACCCGATCGTCGCCGTCAACGCCGCGGAAACGAAGCACTTCTTCGACAACCGCTACGGCACTGGCCAGAGCACCATCGACGGCATCCTGCGCGCTACCAACCGCCTGATGGCCGGCACCAAGTTCGTCGTCTCCGGCTATGGCTGGTGCGGGCGCGGGGTGGCCATGCGCGCCCGCGGCATGGGCGCCCAGGTGATCATCACCGAGGTGGACCCGCTGCGCGCCCTGGAGGCGGTGATGGATGGCTACCTGGTGATGCCGATGGCGGAGGCCGCCCGCCAGGGAAGCATCTTCTGCACCGTCACCGGCGACTGCGCGGTGCTGCGCGGCGAGCACTTCGCGGTGATGCAGGATGGCGCCATCATCTGTAACTCGGGCCACTTCAACGTGGAGATCAACATCCCCGACCTGGAGGCAATGGCCGCCAGCAAGCGCACCGTGCGCGATTTCGTGGACGAGTATGCCCTCCCGGATGGGCGCCGCATCTACGTGCTGGGCGAGGGGCGCCTGATCAACCTGGCGGCCGCCGAAGGCCACCCTGCCAGCGTCATGGACATGAGCTTCGCCAATCAGGCGCTGTGCGCCGAGTACATGGCGAAGAACGCCAGCCGCCTCGAGCGCAAGGTCTACCCGGTGCCGCGCGAGATCGACCGGGGCATTGCCGCGCTCAAGCTGCAGGCGATGGGCGTCCAGATCGACACCCTGACCCCGGAGCAGGCGAACTACCTGGCGTCGTGGGAGATGGGCACCTGATGCCGTTTCGGAGCGTGCATTTCGGCTGTTGGACCACGGGCGGCTCTCGGGCGTTCCGGCCCGATTCGCGCGGCCACGTGCCCGCGCGTCGGGGCCGCGACACTCCCTGGCTGGGGTGGGTGGGCCGGTGACTCCATTGGCACACGCGATTGAGGAGATCCGGCTGCACGGGGTGCGGCTGCACCGACTGACGATGGACCAGGCGGTGGCGACGGTTGCCGAGTTCCTGCAAGCCGGCGGCGCGCACCACGTGGTTACTGCCGACACCTCCGCCGTGGTGATGGCCCAGCACGACCACGAGCTGCGGGAGATCATCGAGCGGGCGGCGCTGGTGACGCCGGACAGCTTCGGCGTCACTTGGGCGGCGCGGCGTCTGGGGCACCCGCTGCCGGAGCGCGTCACCGGAGTGGACCTGATGGCGCGCCTCTGCGCCCACTGCGCAACCTCGGGGCATCGCATCTACCTCCTTGGGGCGGCGCCGGGCGTCGCCGAGGCGGCGGCCGAGCGCCTGTGCGCCCGTTTCCCCGGCCTGCGGGTGGTGGGCACCCACCACGGCTACTTCCAGCCGGAGGAAGAGGAGGGGATCATCGCGGAGATCGCGGCCTCCGGCGCCGACCTCCTTTTCGTGGCGTTCGGCATTCCGCGTCAGGAGAAGTGGATCGCCCGCCACCTGGAGCGTTTGGGAGTGCGCGTCGCCATCGGTGTGGGGGGCAGCCTGGATGTCTTCTCCGGGCGAGTGCAGCGTGCCCCACGCTGGGTGCAGCGCGCCAACCTGGAGTGGCTGGACCGCCTGCTGCGCAACCCGCGCAAGATCAGCAAAGTGAAGACGCTGCCGGTGCTGGTGTGGCTGACGCTGGCAGCGATGCTGCGCGGGACTGAAGGAGCGCGCCATCGTGGCCGGTAGGCGCCATACTCCCCTCGATGCCGAGACGATGGCCGAGGTGATTCTGGCGCACTGCCTGGAACCAGAGGATGGAGCGTTGGCCGAGATGCTCCGTGAGGCGCTGCTGACCGACGCTGCCGCCGCGCGGGAGGCGATTCAGCGGCCGGAGGTGCAGGTGGCCCTGGCGCTGCGCATCTCCGCCACCGCTGAGCCCGCTCTGGCGATGACCGCGCTGTTGCTGCGCACCCTGCGGCAGGTGGATCCTGTCGCCGCCGCGGCCGTGGTGGCCGAGTGCGATGTGGGGGCCCTGGCGCGCACGCTCTCTTACGTGGTGGACTACAGCGCCCAGCAGGTGAACCTGCTGGCGCGCGTCTACTCGTGTAACCCCCAGGTGGGACAGAGGATCTTCGCGCGCTGCGGCACGCTCCTCAAGGAGTTTCTTGCCCAGTCCTCCTTCCCCTACCTGGATCTACCGGAGGATCTGATTGCCGATGTGGAACGCTGGAAAGAACGCGGCTAAGCCGGCGCCGTTGCTGATCGTCGGGTCGGTTGCCCTCGACACCGTCGAGACGCCGTTGGGCAAGCAGGAGAACTGCTTGGGCGGATCGGCCGTCTACGCTTCGGTTGCGGCTTCCTTCTTTGCCCCCGTCCACCTGGTGGGCGTGGTGGGCCGCGACTTCGCGAGCGACCACATCGAGTTCCTCCGCTCGCGCGGCATCGACCTGGAGGGGCTGCAGGTCGCCGACGGGGAGACGTTCCGCTGGTCCGGCTTCTACGACTACGATCTGAACCAGGCACACACCCGGCGCACCGAGTTGAACGTCTTCGAGCACTTCCGGCCACAGCTCCCTGAGGCGTACCGGGGGGTGCCGTTCGTTTTCCTGGCGAACATCGACCCGGACTTGCAGTTGGACGTGCTGGCGCAGGTGAATGACCCCCGCCTGGTGGTGTGCGATACGATGAACTTCTGGATCACCGGGAAGCCGGACCGGCTGCGGGAGGTACTGCGGCGTGTCGATATCGTCTTCATGAACGATGCCGAGGCGCGGCAGTTCTGCGGCACCTTCAGCCTGCTGTCGGCGGCCCGGCAGATCCTGGAGCTGGGTCCGAAGGCGGTGATCATTAAGAAGGGGGAGCACGGCGCCCTTCTCTTCACGCCCAGCGGCCATTTCTCCGCCCCATCGTATCTCCTGGAGCAGGTGGCCGACCCGACCGGCGCCGGCGACTCCTTCGCCGGGGGCTTTATTGGCTACCTGGCCTACACCGGCGACCTCTCCGAGCCGAACCTGCGCAAGGCAACGGTCTACGGCAGCGTGCTCGCCTCGTTCGACATCGAGGACTTCAGCCTCAACCGGCTGCGCACGCTCACCCCGGCCGAGATCGCCGGCCGCTACGCCGAGTTCCGCCAGATCGCCTTCTTCGAGGCAGCGGAATAGCTCCCCGGACGGAGGGCTCGCTGCCCAAGGGGTAGCCATACAGGACACAGGCGGGTAGCAGGCGGGTAGCCCTAAAGGACTACCCTGTCCAAGGGACAAGCCGGCTGGAAGCCGGCTGTGGAGCGTCCTGACACCCGACACCTGACACCTGACACCTGGCGGGGGCGAGACCATGGG
>JAAZEB010000201.1 GCA_012512505.1 Armatimonadota bacterium
GCTAGCTTCGGCGGCCGGCCGGGCACACTCCTGCCGTCGCGGCGCCGCGCTTACAGCCCGAGGAGGCGGATGGCATTCTCCCGGGCGATCTTGTTGAAGGTGGCCTCGCTGATCTTCCCCTCCGCCTTCAGCTTCTGCAGGAACGCCACCTGGGGAACCGGCTGATCCGCGGCGCACAGGTCGCTGCCGAAGAGCAGCCGGTCCTGAAACTCGTTCAGGAAGCGCACGGCGTAGTCGGGATCACGCGCCAGGGCGTTATAGCCGCTCCCGGCGGAAAGGTCGCCCCAGAGGTTCGGGTAGCGCCGGAACAGCTTCGGCACCACGCCCTCCTCCTTCAGCGGATAGCTGGGGTAACCGTCCCGGTCCAGCGGGGTCTCCAGCGGGGCGATCTCCGCCCAGAACGCCGGCCCGTGCCCGAGGATAATCAACTTTGGGAAGCGCCGCAGCGACGCCTCAAGCTGCGGCAGACCCGGGTCATCGTAGAGGCCGTAGTCGCCCCCGATGCGGGCGGAGATGTCGAAGGTGAGCGGGAGGCCAACCGCCTCGACGTGCTTGAACAGGTTCTGCACGCGCGGGTCGAGGAACGGCAGGTTGGGCATCACCTCGCCCACGCCCCGGCAGCCCTGGTCGCGGTAATAGCGCAGGAGGTAGTCCAACGGCGCCTCGGGCGAGTTCGTCAGCGCGCGCGGGTCCACGTTGCAAAACGGGATGAAGCGGTCGGGGAAGCGCTCACAGATCTCCAAGATCTCTTCGTTCGACTGCGGCACGTACACCTCGGGGTTGATGATCGGCAGCAGGCAGCCCCGCTCGATCCCCAGTTCATCGTAGCGCGGGAGGAGCTGCTCCGGGGTCACGAAGTGGATGTGCCCGTCTTGCTTTGGACCCAGCTTCTTGTAGGCGTGCCCGTGGATATCAATGAACATCGGTTGTCTCCCCCTCTTTGCGGCCGGCCCTTCAACGCCGCGTCCACCGGGCGCCGCCGCGCCTCCTACCGACCGGCCAAGAAGGCGCGCAAGTCGGTGATCACCTGGTAGCGGTGGGCCAGCACGCAAGCGGCGCCGGGCGCCAGTTCCACCGGCTTGCCCCATAGCTCCAGGTTCACGCAGCCGTACTCCTGGCCCCAGAAGGCGTAGAGCGTTTCCACCGCGTCCGGCGCGAAGACGTTCAGGAGGCCGAGGTTGCGCTTCGGGTCGCCCAGCAGCCACTCGGGGCGGGCAGCCGTCGCCACCGGGAGCCGCCACTCGGCGGTTGGCGTGCTCGCGGATGCCAACTCGTGCTCTTGCCAGCCGCCATCCGGCCCGGCCACGTAGAGGCGCGCTTCCCCAAGCTGCGAGAAGGCGAACTCCGGGTGGGTGCGCGGCGTCACCCGCACCGGCTCCTTGCCCGCGTTGCGGTACTCCGACCGGATGCGCAGCTCGGTGCCCTCCGCCGCAAGCTCCAGCGTTCGCGTCACCTCAACCCCGTTGGTCAGCATCGCCCGAAGCACGAGCTGCTCGGCCGTCGACGCCACCACCTGGAAGTCGGCCGCGGCACCGGGGCTAGCGAGGTCGAACTGACTGGCCTCCTCGTAGCCACCAGAGTAGGGTTCGCCGCTGCCGCCCAGGCGCAGCAGGTTGCCGCCAAACGCCCGCGTTTCCCAGCTCACGATCCGCCCGCCCAGCGAGGGCACCACCGCAACCTGGCCGGCCTCGCCGCGCAGGCGCTGAACCGGGTGTCTCCTCCCCATCGCGGTGATCGCGTTCTCCGTCGGCTGGTAGGAAACGACCTCACTCATCCGGTCGTAGCCAGCCTCGGCCATGATCTCGGTGAAGCGGGCGGCCGCCTCGCGCACCTCCGCGCCAGCCGACCCGGGCAGCAGCACGTACTCCTCGGCGCGCAGCTCCGGCTTTGGCGCCGCCGAAAGCATCACCCGCGCCCACAGCACCTCCAGGGAGGCCGCCCGCACCCGCCGGTGATACTCCGGCTGGTCCCGCGTCGCCGCCAGCGCCTGCTGGAACAGCGCCTCCGCCCAGGAGATCGTCTCGGCATCCACCCAGTCGCGCCACCCCTCGGCGTTGCCCCAACTAATGCCGCCACACCGCCGCCGTCGGGTCACCCGGTCGCTGTACTCGCGGACGTACTGCTCGATGAAGGGGCCGCCGGGGCCGTAGTAGCCGGCGCAGAACTCGTGGATCTCGCGGCCGATGTCGCGCTTGGGATCCCAGGCGATTCGGGCGCTTAAGTAGGCCCGCAGATCCACCAGGCCGGCCCCATAACCGGGCGCGGTGCCCTGGGTGTAGACGGCGGTGACGCCATCGCGGTCGGCGAGCTGGTAGTTCTCGGCCAGCGCCGGCACGTTCGGGTAGGGCCACCAGAAGCCGTAGTTCGAGCCGCCATAGAAGTAGGTCTGCACCTCGGTGCTGATGGCCGTCCAGCGGCGCAGAAGCTGGCGCAGGCTGCCCTTCCCCCGCGGATGAAACGTGCAGCAGCCGTAGTTGCCGCACAGCACCACGGTGACGTTGTCCTCCACGCGCAGGTTCTCGGGCGGCGTGACCGTGTAGGAGTAGGCCAGCGTCTTCAGGCGCACGCGGGGAAACTCATCGCGAATGCCCCGGGCAATGGCGTTCACGAAGGAGATCGTGTTGGCCGACCAGCGGGGATCGCCCGCGCCAGCACCCGGCGAGTCGATGGTGGCCTGGTCGGTGCGGCCGGTGGGGCGCCCGCCGCCGTGGCGCTGGCGTTCGGCAGTACATGCCTCGCAGAAGCAGCCGGAGAGCGAGCCGTCGTTTTGGCTCACCCAGTAATACTCGATCCCGGGATCAGCGCGCAGTTCCTCGCGCACTTTGGCCAGCACGTATGCGCGCAAGCCCTCGTTGGTGAGGCAGTATTCGGGGCAGCGGTGGCGCTTGCCGTCCTCCTTCACGGCGAACCATTCCGGGTGCTTGTCGAACAGCTCCGCTGGAATCAGGTAATCGAGCGAGTGGCAGCCCAGCGCCACGCGCGCCGAACCACCCCGCGCCTCCGGGAGACGGGCATACTCGCCGTTCACCCGCATTCGCGCCAGCCACTCAGGGGTGGCGTTGTTGTTCCAAAGCTGATCCCGATAGCGGAAGCGTGGCGTCACCGTGCGGGCGCGCGCCGGCAAGCCAAGGGAGGCCCGCTTCGGCAGCAGCGTGACCTGCGGGGTGAGCCACCGCACGCCCAGCGCCTCCAGCAGCTCGTAGACCCCGTAGAGCGCGCCCCGGCGCCGCCCCCCCACGAGGATCAGATCCACACCCTGCCGGCAGAGGCGGTAGCCCTCGTCACCCAGCTTTGCCAGCTCCCGCGCGGAGAGCGCCTTCTCACTCAAGCGCGTGCGCCCGATGCTCACCGCCGGCCCCATGTCACGCTGGTAGGCATCCTCCGGCAGGATCGGCAGTGCGGCCCCGGTGATCTGCTCCAGGTGGCTCGCCAGCTCCTGGGCCGCGTAGCGCTCGCCCGGCGTCGCGTCCGCGGGCAGCACGATCGTGTAGGCACTCCGCCCCGCCACCACCAGGCGGCCAGGCGGCGGCGGGGGCGCCTCGTCCGGCTCGTAGTAGGTCACGGTGAGCTCCGGGTGGTGGCGGTCCCAGCCGTAGTCGGCACGCTGGTGCTCCGAGCCGATCACGTAGATGCCCCGGTCGCCCTCCTCCACCACCGCCTTCATCAGCAGGCCGGCGTTCTGTTCCGGGTGCAGCGCCCACTCTCGCGCCAGCGCGACCGGCAGGCGAAACGGCGGCAGGTAGCGCGGCCGCATCCCCCGCGTGTCGCTGTCCGAGCGGAAGCGTGCCACCGGCTCCGCCACGTAGTCCACCCCCGGCTGGCCACAGCCCGGCGCGCCGGCCCACGCCTGCTCACCCAAACGCGCCCCATTCCAGGCAACGGACCCCGGCTGCGACTCCTTCCAGGTGTAGGGGCCGACGGTGCCGACCACCCACCCCGCGTTGGCGGGGGTCAGTGCGTGGACGGTGAACTCCTGGTTTGGCACGCCGTGGGTGTACCACTCGCCCAGTTTCAGCTCCACCATCAGCACCCGCGTGCCCGGCGTGTTGAAGAGCGCAGCCAGCGGGCTCAGATCCCAGCGCATCAGCACGCGGCTCACCGTGCCGTCGGGGCGCGAGCCGAGGTAAAGATCCCAGTTGCCGCCGGTGTTCGCGTCCGGGTACGCGCTGGTGATCTCGGCTTCCTCCACGCCCCGATAGCCCTCCGGCGTGAAGGCACTCACGCTGCCCCACTGCAGGCTCACCTGCTTCACCGCTGCCCGAGCACCCGGGGGCGCCATCACGAAGAGGGCCGCCGCTAGGACCACCAGTTGGGCCAGCAACGGCATCCGCCACGAGCATCGGCCGGAAACAACGCGAGATCGCGCAGCACGCATCGGTTCTCCTCACCATCAGGCAGGCGGCATCGCCCGCGGGCCGGTTCGTCGGAAGGCAGGCGCCTTCGCCCCCGCGGGGCCGGGCACCACGCGGGCGCCCCGGGAGGGCTGTTCGACCGCCGCCCCCCCGGCTCCTGCGCTCACCGCCGGCCGCGCACCTCCAGCACGATCTCGCCGTCGGCTGGTGGGGTGAGGGTGGCTCGGGGAAACTTCGCCGGCGCGGGATCGGCCAGCGTCAGCTTCTCAAAGCCGGTGCGCAGCACCGGGGCGTGACCTTCCGGCTCCCAGTCGGCGATCATGCCGGCCAAGACGCGCAGCCGGGCCGCGCGGCCCCAGCGCACTTCGTTGCCGGCACAGAGTGGCGCCCCGTGGCAAAACCACCGCCAGGCGCCCGGCCGCCGGCGGCGGACCAGCACGCGCCGCTCCGCGCGATGCAGCGTGACGACCACCGACCCGCCCTTGCCATCCCCACAGCGGAGGGTGACCACCGCGCCGCTGTCGTCCAGCGCCTCGATCATCAGCGCTGGCGGCGCCTCCGCGTCGTCTCTCAGCTCCACCAGCACCGGGCGGCCGCCGGCGTGGAGGACCAGGTCGCCCTTGCGGACACCGACCAGCAGGTCGCCCGGCTGCCAGGAGGCGCGCAGGTAGGCTTCTTCCACCGACGGGAAGTGGTAGGAGAGCCGCGTCTCCTCCGGGCGGGCGGGCACCGTCGGATCGAGCCAGACGTAGACGTAGCCGCCAAAGGAGAAGAGGAGCTGCTCGCCATGAGGGGTGATCGCCCGCGTGCGCTGCAGAGCCCCGAGGGTGCGGTCCCACAGCGCCAGGTACTGCAGCGTGGGGTCACGGTACTCACGCGCCAGGCAGAGGAGCACCGGCGCGTAGTAGTCGATCAGGCCGTAGCTGGGCTCCAGCACCACCGTCTCGTGGTCTTGGGAGTAAGTATCGGCCCGCCGCTCGGCGGCCACCGAGGCCCGCGCCAGGTCGGCGTTCATGAAGCGGCGGTAGGGGCCGAACAGGTCTTGCCCGGTGACGCGGCGCAGGGCATCCATGAAGAAGAGGCGGTAGTGCAGCGTGGAGGCCCAGAACGTGCCCCCCTCCACCTGTGCCCCGTCCGGCGCCAGCCCCTTGGGCAGCAGGTGAGCCTCGAACTTCGTCACGGTGGCCTCCAGCCATTCCCGCGCCTCCGGCGCTTCTCCCAGGAGAGTCAGCGCCAGCACGCCAAACGAGGCCCACTCGACGATGGCATGGTGCGTGCAGAACTCCGGCGCGGTGATCGCGGGCGTGGTGAAGTAGCCGTGGTAGTACTTGCGGCCAATCGTCAGCAGCGTCTCGCGGATCTCGCGCCGCTCCGCCTCGGAGAGGCGGTCATAGAGGCAGTCGTAGGCGACGGCGACCCCCTTGAGGAGTCGGGTGACGGCGTAGGCC
>JAAZEB010000202.1 GCA_012512505.1 Armatimonadota bacterium
ACCTTGGAAATGGCCTCTTGCCACCCGCCTAGCTCTTGGACTAGCGACGGAGCCCCATTTTCAGGTCGTCTCGCCGGCCCCTGCCCCCAGTGCCAAAACGGCCGATGGCGAAGGGCAGCCGGCCCGCCGCCCACTCCCGCCAGATCATGCGCCCGATTCCTGGACGCTCGCCCGACCCCGCCTGGCGGTCCTTCCATTAGAATATTCTAATACTCTTCTAATCGATTCTTAATGATCGCGCGGTAGAATCAGACTAGAGGCTTCCGACCCTGGGATGGTGCTGTGCCTTGGCGAGCGGTGGTAGCGCCGGCCTAGCACCCTGGCGTTTCGCACCGGAGCCAAGGCAGCCCATCCGACGAAACCAGACCGGAGGTCAACAAGCGGACACTACTGCTCCGAGTGGAGGTGCTTTGTGAGAAGGAGAGAAGGCTTCACTCTGATTGAGCTGCTGGTTGTGATTGCGATCATCGCAATCCTGGCGGCGATCCTGTTCCCGGTGTTCGCCCGGGCGCGCGAGAATGCCCGCAAGGCATCGTGCCAGAGCAACCTGAAGCAGCTCTCGTCGGCATTCCTGATGTACGTCCAGGACAACGACGAGATGTGGTACTCCTGGGCGTGTGGCTGCAACTACGTGCCGGGCAACCCGCACTGCTGGTATCCCCCGCTGCAGGCCTACATCAAGAGCACCGACGTCACCATCTGCCCCTCGATCGGTAAGGTCGGCCGCTCTGCCCCCTGCGGCGCGGAGGTCACCACGCTGACCTACGGCATCAGCTATCTCCTGCGGCAGAACACCAGCATCGCCCAGTGGCAGCGGCCCGCCAGTTGCGTGTTGTTCGCGGACTCCGGCAACATCGAGAACGGACTGCTGTCGGAGTCTGGCTACGTCTCCAACTGCGGGCCGGCAAATGGGCAGCCACTGGGAGATGCCTCTGAGAACTGGCCCAGCACCTGCCAGTGGCGCATCCTCTGGCGCGCCCGCGACCGACACAACGGCGGCCTCAACGTCTCCTACATGGACGGCCACGTGAAGTGGGAGAAGCTGGCGAACCTGGTGGACTACAGCATCTGGTCGCCATAGCCCGGCGCCACGCTAGCGCGCCGAGAGGGCCAGAGAACAAGGGGGCGCCCGGTGGGCGCCCCCTGCCGCTCCGAGGGTTCTCGTCTCAGAAGGTGTAGCCGAGGGTGGTGCGAGTGCGGAAGTCGGAGGCTTTAACCCCTTCCGGGCGCGGGGTGTTGTTGTAATCGTGCGTGGCGGAAAGCCCGAGGCTAATGGCGCGGGTGAGCGGGAAGGAAAGCGTCAGGTCGCTGACCGCGCGCAGGGGATAAGGCGAGCGCACGCTGGGATGGACGGCCATGCTCAGGCTGAGGGTGGAGGCGTTCAGCACGCGCATCTGCGTCGCGGAGAAGAGGCGCACCGTCACGTCGTCGGTGGAGTTGAGGCGGCTGAACTTCTCCCAGACGTAGTTGCCACCCACCTCGACGTTCCAGGTGAACCGGGGCTGTTGCACCAGCCGGTAGCCCATCGACAGCGCGTGGTTCTGCCGCAGCATCAGCTTCTGCACGTCGTCTTGCTGAAGGATGGTATTGACCGAGAGGTAGCGCCGCCCTCCCTGGTTCCAGTTGAAGGTGACGCCACCACGCATCCGCGCCAGGTCTGGCTCCGTGCCGGTGCCGGTCTTCGTTTCGCCGCGCTCGGCCACAGCGGAGAAAAGCAACTCGGTGAGGGTGCTCTTGCGGCGCAGGTCGCCGGCCACCAGCCAGTCGTTGCGCTCCTTATTGCCGGTGATCCAGCCGAAGCCGAACTGCACGCCGCCCCGCCACTGAACCACCGGGGTCGGCTTCTCACCGCGCGGCAGTTCGGTGCTGATCAGGTTCACCTGGCGGATGTCTACGCCGCGCACCCCGTCGGCCGTTCGCACCTGCAGCGTGCCGCCCTCGATGCCGGCCAACACGCCCACGAGGACCTCGCCCCCTTCCGGGTAGACCGCCAAGTCCCCATCACTGCGGATGTCGGTCACGTTTCCCCAATCTAGCTCCGCAATCCCCAGGTACTCCGTGCTAAACCGCAGTTTGTCGCGTCTCATTCCCAGGATGGTGCCGCTGAGGCGACTGTTGGCGCCGATCTGCACCTCGTCGGCGTGCAGTGCCGGCATCGCCAGCACCAGCAGCGCTGTGAGGCAGAGAACGCGTGATGCCATATTGCTGCTCCCTTCCGCGCGTGGGCAGCGGGCGGCCACGTCCGCTGGGGGCGCCGTTCCGAGGAGAGCGCCGGCAAGAGGTGCGTGATGCCCGCCAGTGCGGTCCAATGCGAGCGATGGGCGGCGGGGCCACCCGTGATCGGCCTGGACGCGAGCCAGGCGAGAGTAAGCGTCTGGCTGCTGCAGGCTACTATAACACGCGCCTATCCCCTTGTCAAGCGCGTTGGCGCGGCGGTGGCGGTGGTCTAGGTTTAGCCCACGTTGCCTGCATCATCGTGTTTCAGGTTTCCCGCCAGCGGGCATCTAGCCCCTATGAGCGGACCCTACCAGAGGCGTGAAGGCGTCTGCAATCGCTCCTGAAACCGGGGCTCGCCGCAGCGGGAGGTCCGCACCGCCGCCGGCACCCAGGCGAGGGCACAGCGGCTCTTTGGGAGCTGCGCCGACCCAGCCACCGGCGCCGGACCGGCGTTCCGGGGCAGCAGCAGACGAAACCGTCCGACCCCCCACAGGGATCGGTGCCAGACGAACGCGGATCGCGCAATCGGGAGGCGGGGACCAACGAACATGCGACGAATGCGATGGATCGCGCCGTTGGCGGTGGCCGGCCTGTTGCTGGCCACTGCGGCGCGCGCAGAGCAGCTGCCCTGGCGGACTGATGTCAAAGAAGCGCTTGCTGAGGGAACCAGAGCCGACCGCCTGGTCATGCTCAGCTTCACCGATACGGATTGTGAGTGGTGCGACCGCATGGACAGCGAGACGCTGTCGAACGCGGACGTCGTGAAGGCGTGCGAGCGGGTCATCCCGGTGCGGGTGGATGTGAACACGGCGCCGGAGCTGGCCCGGCAGTACGGCATCGAGGGCGTGCCTTCCTTCATCTTCGTGGAGGGCTCCGGGGATGAGGTTGGCCGCATCGTCGGCTTCTTGCCGGCGCCCATCTTCCTGGACCGCCTGCAGCAAGTGCTGGATGATCAGCAGAAGGTGGTCGACCTGCGCAAGCAGGTGTCCGAGAACCCCAACGACTACGAGGCAAAGGCCAACCTGGCGCGCATCTACATCGAGCGGCGTCAGGGCGACCTGGCCGCCCCCCTGGTGGATGCCCTGGCGGCGCTGCCCAAGGATGACGCGCCGGCAGACATGGCCGAGATGCTCCTGGGCACCGGCATCGCCTACGGCTCGCGCGGCAATAACGACCGCGCGCTGGTCTACCTGGAGAAGGTGATCCAGGGCTATCCGGGCACCGAGGAGGCGGAGTGGGCCCAGTTCTTCACCGGGCTGGCCCTCGGCCTCAAGGGAGAGCGTGAAGCGGCGATCCAGCAACTGGAGAAGGTGATCGCCACGGTAAAAAGCGAGGTGGTGCGCGAGCGCGCGCGCATGTTGCTCGAGCGCTTCCGCGAGGAGCCCGCGCCACCCAGCCTCTAGCGAGAGCCAAGCGGCAAGCGTCGGGGCACGGGGGAGCTTCTTCCCTCGTGCCCCGGCGGCCATTGTCGCGGGGGCCGGCTACGCGGCAACGAGCGCTCGCTCGGCCGGCGCGGCATCGGCCGGCCCCCGCTCCAAGGCGGCAAGGATCGCCGCGGTGACCTGCGCCGTGGTCGCCTCGCCACCCAGATCGCGCGTCTGGCAGGCCGGGTCGCCGAGGACGGTGTAGGTGGCCGCCTCGATGCGTGCCGCGGCCGCCTCTTCGCCCAGGTGACGCAGCATCAGCGCCGCCGAGAGGATGACCGCCGCCGGGTTGGCCAGGCCCTTGCCGGCAATGTCCGGCGCGCTGCCATGCACCGCCTCAAAGACGGCATAATCGCGTCCGTGGTTGGCGCCGGGTACCACTCCCAGGCCCCCCACCAGGCCGGCGCACAGGTCAGAGAGGATGTCGCCGTAAAGGTTCTCCATCAGCAGCACCTGGAAGCGGTGCGGGCGTGTCACCAGGTGCATCGCGGCCGCGTCGACGATCATCTCCTCGTAGTTGATGTCCGGGTAGCGGCGGGCCACGCGGCGCGCGCACTCCAGGAAAAGGCCGTCGGTCATCTTCATGATGTTGGCCTTGTGGATGGCAGTCACCCGGGTCCGCCCGGTAGCCAGGGCATAGGAGAAGGCGAACTCGGCGATGCGCAGGCTGGCCTGCTCGGTGGTCACCTTCAGGCTCTCAACGACGCCGGGCACCACCAGGTGCTCGATCCCGGAGTAGAGCCCTTCGGTGTTCTCGCGGATGACCACCAGATCAACGTCGCGGAAGGGTGAGGGCACGCCGGCAATCGAACGCACCGGGCGTACGGAAGCGTAGAGGTCCAGCGCCCGCCGCAGGGCGACGTTGGCACTGCTGAAGCCCCGCCCCACCGGGGTCGTGAGTGGGCCTTTGAGGGCCACGCGCGTCTCACGGATTGCCTCCAGCACCGGATCGGGCAGGCAGGTGCCGCACGCCTCGGCCGCGGCGGCCCCGGCAGCCATCTCCCGCCACCGGATATCCACGCCCGCGGCGGCCAACACCTCTCGCGCCGCCCCCGTCACCTCCGGCCCGATGCCATCACCGGGGATCAACAGCACCTCGTGCGCCATCGGTCACTCCTCCTCCCCCGCGCGACCGCGGCTCCGGCCGGCCGGGTGGCTCGCGGGCCTGCGGTCCGTCATTACAACACCACCGGACGGCCGGACGTTCCCGCAGCCGGCAGGTCGGATCGCCGGCGTCCCGCCGGCCGCCGTAGGAGGCGCACACCCCCGCCGATGGGTCGGATCGCCGGCGTCCCGCCGGCCCGCCGTAGGAGACGTTTCCTACGCCAAGCACGCGGCCGTCGGAGGGCTCGTGCCGTGGACCGGCGGTGATGGGGCTACTCAGGTGGGGAAGTGCTGGAAGCCGGCGCCGGGAAGCGGGCAGCGCGTTCCGTCAGGCTGGAGGAGGGTGAAGCCCTGGGGCACCACGCGGCCGATCGGCACCGCGGATGTGCCTGTGGCCGCGATGGCAGCGCGGACATCTGAGACACGGTGGGGCGCCACGGCGAGCAGCAACTCGTAGTCCTCCCCACCACTGAGCGCCAGGGCGAGCGGATCGAGGCCAAGGCACGCCGCGGCCTCGCGGCAGGCCGGGGAGAGGGGAATGGCGGCAGCGTCGATCTCGGCGCCGACCCCGCTCTCCTCGCCGATGTGGCGCACGTCGCTCGCCAGGCCATCGCTGAGGTCGATCAAGGCGGTGAGCCCGCCCGTGACAGCCGCGGCGCGCGCCTCGGCCACGCGCGGCCAGGGCCGACGATGCGCCTGAAGCACCGCTTCGGGCACCCGCGCCACCGCCGCCGGGCCGGCCTGGAGGGCAGCGCAGCCCGCCGCCGAATCGCCGAGGGTGCTGGTGACCAGGAGCACGTCACCCGGGCGCGCGCCCGCGCGCGTGGCCATCTGCTCCGGCGCCACGTCGCCGATGGCGGTCACGGCAATCACCTGCCCGCCGCGCGCGCGCACAGTATCGCCCCCGGCTAGCCGCACCCCGAAGTGGGTCGCCAGCTCCTGCATGCCGGCGTACAGCTCCTCCACGGTCGCCACCGCCGTCTCCTTTTCCAGGGCGACGCAGGCCAGGGCAAAACAAGGCTCGGCAGCCATGGCGGCGCAGTCGCTCAGGTTTACCGCCAGCGATTTCCAACCCAGGTCGCGCGCGCTCATCCAGTCGCGGCGGAAGTGGACCTCTTCCACCAGCATGTCGGCGGTCGCGATCAGCAGGCGGCCCGGCGCGGGCCGGAAGGCCGCCGCGTCGTCGCCGATCCCCAGGACGATGCCGGAGGCGTCGCCCTCTCGCCCGCCGATCAGCCGCGCCAGGCGCGCGATCAACCCAAACTCACCCACTTCCGAAAGCCGCATAGTCCGCTGTCATTCCCCTGGTGTCGGACGAACTCGCCGCCGGGCAGGCCGGCTGTCACTCTGTTCGCGGCGGGCCGGCGGCGGCCCTGCCACGCCCGGACGCCCTTCCAGCCCCCGAGCGGTCTCCACCGCGCCGCCTGACGCTGTGACCGGAACCGGCGGACCGAATGCCCGCTCCGAACGGGATGGAGCGCGGCGCGGCCACGGCGGGTTCGCTGGCGGCCCGGCAAAGGCAGGAGGAACCGCGAAGGAGAGACCGGCGGCCGACCACCCTGCTCGCGGCGTGGCGGTTCACCGCTGGATCAGGGGTCGGTAGGGGGGCAGGGGGGCGCTTCGGCGGCGCTATCGGGAACCTGGGTGAGGACGGCGCAGGCCTCCTCGATCAGGGCCAGGCGCTCCTCCTCGGTGGCTGGCGAGCGGGGCACCCGCCCCTCGCCGGCCAGGGTGATCCCGCGCAGGAGCCGCTGCAGCATCAGAACCTCGGCATCCGTGAGCTGGTCCACCAGTTGATGGACTTCCTCCCTCACCGTCATGGCAGTCCCTCTTACCCCAAACGAGCCCACCTGATGGAGGCAGGTCGCGGGGTGCGCCCGGCGTCCGTGGCGTCGTTCGCGGACGGCTCCGAACGCGGCGCGGCGAGGGGGTACCCGCTTACTTGCGAACGGTGGCCCGCAGATGCTCCCGGTTGAGGCGGGCGATGTTGACGAGCGAGATCCCTTTGGGGCACTCCGCCTCACACTCGCCCTCGTTGGAGCAGTGGCCGAAGCCGGCCGCGTCCATGGCAGCCACCATTGCCAGGGCGCGGCGCTCGCGCTCCGGCTCGCCCTGCGGCAGCAGCGCCAGGTGCGAGATCTTCGCGCTGACGAAGAGCACCGCCGAGGCGTTCTTGCAGGTGGCCACGCACGCCCCGCACCCGATGCACGCCGCCGCGTCCATCGCCGCCTCCGCGTTCGGCTTCGGCACCGGGATCGTGTTCGCCTCCGGGGCGCTCCCGGTGTTTACCGAGATGAAGCCCCCCGCCTGGATGATCTTGTCGAACGCCGAGCGGGCAACCACCAGGTCCTTCACCACCGGGAAGGCGCGGGCGCGGAACGGCTCGATGACGATGGTGTCGCCGTGGTGGAACTTGCGCATGTAGAGCTGGCAGGTGGTGATCCCCTGCCCCGGGCCGTGCGGGCGACCGTTGATCATGCAGCCGCAGCTCCCGCAGATCCCTTCCCGGCAGTCGTGGTCAAAAGCAATCGGCTCCTCGCCCTGGGCCTCCAACCGGCTGTTGACGATGTCGAGCATTTCGAGGAAGGAGGCATCCTCGGGGATCCCCTTGGCCTCGTAGGTGACCAGCCGGCCCTTCTCCTTCGGCCCGGCCTGCCGCCAGACCTTCAGCGTCAAGTCCATTCTACTTGTAGCTCCTCTGCGCCAGCGAGACGTTGGTGAAGGTGAGCGGCTCCTTATGGAGCACCGGCGTCTCCCCCACCCCCCGGAACTCCCAGGCCGCAACGTGGCAGAAGTGCTCGTCGTCGCGCAGCGCCTCGCCCTCCTCCGTCTGGCTCTCCTCGCGGAAGTGGCCGCCGCACGACTCTCGGCGCTCCAGGGCGTCCAGCACCAGCAGTTCGGCGAACTCCAGGAAGTCGGCCACGCGGCCGGCGCGCTCCAGCGTCTGGTTGAGGGTGCCAGGGCTGCCGGGCACGGTGACGTTCTCCCAGAACTCCTCCCGCAGGGCGGGGATCCGCTGCAGCAGCTCCTTCAGGCCAGCCTCATTGCGCGCCATGCCACACTGGTTCCACAGCATCACCCCCAGTTCGCGATGGAAGCTATCCACCGTGCGCTTCCCCTTGATGGCGAGCAGCCGGCTCAGCCGCTCGCTAACCTCGCGTTCGGCATCGCGGAAGGAGGCGTGGTCGGTGTCTAGCGCCGTCAGCTTGGCGCTCGCCAGGTAGTCGCCAATCGTGTAGGGGAGGATGAAGTAGCCATCGGCCAGGCCCTGCATCAGGGCACTGGCGCCGAGGCGGTTGGCGCCGTGGTCGGAGAAGTTCGCCTCGCCAAGGACGAAAAGCCCGGGCAGGTTGCTCATCAGGTTGTAGTCCACCCACAGCCCGCCCATGGTGTAGTGCGGGGCTGGGTAGATCCGCATCGGCACGGTGTAGGCGTCCTCGGCGGTGATCTCGTGGTACATGTCGAAGAGGTTGCCGTAACGCTCGCGGATCGCCGCCAGCCCGTCGCGCTTGATCGCGTCGCTGAAGTCGAGGTAGACGCCGCGGCCGCCGGGGCCAATCCCCTTGCCGGCGTCGCACTGCTCCTTGGCGTTGCGCGAGGCCACGTCGCGGGGCACCAGGTTGCCGAAGGAGGGGTACTTCCGCTCCAGGAAGTAGTCGCGCTCCGCTTCGGGGATCTGTTCGGGGCGCCGCGTGTCGCCGGGCGTCTTCGGCACCCACACCCGCCCGTCGTTGCGCAGGCTCTCGCTCATCAGCGTCAGCTTCGACTGATAATCGCCGGCAACGGGAATGCAGGTGGGGTGGATCTGGGTGTAGCACGGGTTGGCGAAGAACGCCCCCCGCCGGTGGGCCCGCCAGGCCGCGGTCACGTTGCATCCCTTGGCGTTGGTCGACAGGTAGAAGACGTTGGCATAGCCGCCCGTCGCCAGGCACACGGCGTCGGCAACGTACGTCTCCAGCCCGCCGGTGACCAGGTTCCGCACCACGATGCCGCGGGCAACGCCGTCCACCACCACCAGGTCGAGCATCTCCCGGCGGGGCAGGATCTTCACCCGGCCGGTGCTCGCCTGTCGCATCAAGGCGCTGTAGGCGCCCAGCAAAAGCTGCTGGCCGGTCTGGCCGCGGGCGTAGAAGGTGCGCGAGACCTGGGCGCCACCGAAGGAGCGGTTGGCCAGGTAGCCGCCGTACTCGCGGGCAAACGGCACGCCCTGGGCAACGCACTGATCGATGATCGAGGCGCTCACCTGCGCCAGGCGGTAGACGTTCGCCTCGCGGGCACGGAAGTCGCCCCCCTTGATCGTGTCGTAGAAGAGGCGGTAGACGCTATCGCCGTCGTTCGGGTAGTTCTTGGCGGCGTTGATGCCGCCTTGCGCGGCGATGCTGTGGGCGCGCCGGGGGCTGTCCTGGAAGCAGAAGGAGAGGACCTGGTAGCCCAACTCCCCCAGACTGGCGGCCGCCGAGGCCCCGGCCAACCCGGTGCCAACCACGATGACCGTATATTTTCGCTTGTTGGCCGGGCTCACCAGCTTCAGGTGGTCCCGGTGTCGGTCCCACTTCGCTTCCAGCGGGCCATCCGGCACTTTCGCGTCGAGTATCATCTTTCTCCCCGGGGAATGCGAACACAGCGGGGCGTCTCTGGCCGGCTCACTGCCCAAAGAACCCCCAGAAGGGCAGGACCAGGAAGCCAAGCGCGATCAGCCATCCCAACACCGCGCCGGCCGCGCGCAGACGGGGCCGCAGCCGGGGGCGGTTGATGCCCAGCGTTTGGAAGGCGCTGGCGAAGCCGTGGCTCAGGTGCAGCCCCAGTGGAATCATCGCGAAGGCATAGCCGAAGGCGATAAGGGGGTTCTGGAAGCTGCGCATCACCAGCCCGTACAACTCCTGCGGGCCGTGGTGGTCACCATACTTGAACATCCAGACGTGCAGGGGGATGAACACCGCCAGCACCAGGCCGCCGATCCACATCGTCCGGGAGGCGAAGGTGCTACTGCCGGCGGTTCGCTTCACCGCGTAGCGCTGCGGGCGCGCCGTCCAGTTGCCCAACGTCACCGACACCGCCGAGGCGATATGCAGCAGCGCCAGCAGCAGCAGCCCGATCTCCACCGGTACCACCAGCGGGATCTTCGCCAGGAAGGCGGCATAGCCGTTGAAGGAGTCCGGTCCCTTCAGCAAAAGGAGGTTGCCTGCCAGGTGGCCGATGAGGAAGAGGAACATCCCCAGCCC
This sequence comes from Armatimonadota bacterium, assembly GCA_012512505.1. Classification (GTDB taxonomy): domain Bacteria; phylum Armatimonadota; class JAAZEB01; order JAAZEB01; family JAAZEB01; genus JAAZEB01. Next base: position 9,968 of record JAAZEB010000202.1, read on the forward strand.
GGTGAGGGCCATCGCCACCTTCTTCAAAATCGAGGAAAACGCCATCACCCCATGCTTTCCCGTGCCGCGCACCGCCGGCCGGGGCGCCGTCAGCGTGCCCCGCTCCGCTACCGATTGCATGCCCACCTCCCGCACCGCGGCGCCCGCCGCTTTCTCAACATCACGAACACCAAAGTGTTTCAACCCGGCCCCGACAGATCCCTGCCCGCACGGCCGCGGGCCCAAAGGGTTCAGGGGGAGGGAGCGACCGCGTCTCCGGCGGCACTCGCAAGGTGCCAGCCGCTTCGAGGCGCGCGGTCGGCGGGGTTGGGGCTGCCTTCGCGTGCTGGCAGAATGTTAGCACGAGAGCTGGGCGATTGTCAACCGGTGGTACGAGGGCTAAGAGTCTAAGAACAGGAGTACGCCCTCCAGAACGCAGGCCGTACTCCCATTCCTGAGCGCTCACGGCGGGCCACTGGCCCTCACAGGTTGTAGGCCGCTTCGCCGTGCTGGCTGATGTCGAGGCCGGCCTCCTCGTGTTCCTTGGAGACGCGCAGCCCCAGGAGGGCGTTGATCACCTTGAGGATGAGGAAGGTCATCACGCCGGCATAGAGCATGGTGACGACGACACCGATGGCCTGCTTGCCCAGCAGAGCGGCATTGCCATAGAAGAGGCCGTCGGCGCCGGCCGCGTTGACCGCGGTGGTGGCGAAAAGCCCGGTTGCCAGCGCCCCCCAGGTGCCGCCCACGCCGTGCACCCCGAAAGTGTCGAGCGAGTCGTCGTAGCCGAGGCGGCTCTTGAGCAGCACGGCGCCGTAGCACAGGGCGCCCGCGCCCGCGCCGATCACCACCGCCGCCAGCGGCGTGACGAAGCCGGCGGCCGGGGTGATGCCCACCAGGCCGGCCACCGCTCCCGAGGCGGCCCCCAACGCCGTCGGCTGCTTGCGGTGCCACCACTCCACCAGCATCCAGACCAGCGCCCCGCTGGCCGCCGCCGTGTTGGTGGTAACGAAGGCGACGGTGCTCAACTGCCCGGCGGCGATGGCACTCCCAGCGTTGAAGCCAAACCAGCCGAACCACAGCAGCGCCGTGCCGAGCAGCGTCATCGTCAGGTTGTGCGGCCGCATCTCCTCGTGCGGGTAGCCATGGCGCTTGCCCATTACCAGCACCGCCACCAGCGCGCTGACCCCGGAGGAGATGTGGACCACGGTGCCGCCGGCGAAGTCCAGGGCACCGAGCTGCTTGAGCCAGCCGGCGGTGCCAGCCGCCGGGTCACCTCCCCAAACCCAGTGGGCAATCGGGTCGTAGACGAGCGTGGCCCACGCCACCATGAAGAGCAGGTAGGCGCTGAACTTCTTACGCTCGGCAAAGGCGCCGGTGATCAGCGCCGGGGTGATGATGGCGAACATCGCCTGGTAGATCATGAACGCCTGGTGCGGGATCGTCGCCCCGTACACCGGGTTCGGCTCCAGGCCGACGCCGTTGAGGCCCAGCCACGCCAGGCTGCCGATCAGGTGCGACACATCCGGGCCGAACGCCAACGTGTAGCCCCAGAGGACCCACTGCACGCTGATCACGGCCACGGCCACGAAGCTCTGCAGAATGGTCGCCAGCGCGTTCTTGGAGCGCACCATGCCGCCATAAAAAAGCGCCAGACCCGGCGTCATCAGCATCACCAGCGCCGCCGAGATCAAGATGAACGCCGTGTCGCCCGGGTCTACCCGAACGCCCTCCTCGGCCGCCAGCGCCCCGGCACCAGTGCCAACCACCAATAGCACGATCCCTATCAGAACATTGCGGAGACGCGATCCCATGAAGACCCCCCGGGGATGCCGGTGACGGATTGCGGGCAGCCCAAGGCTGCCCGCCAGACCATCCCCTACCCTCACCCAGCCGGTAGCCGGCAGTGCGAGACCGGTTTCATTGTACCCGGGGTTTGTTTCGCGTCCGTTTCACCCCCGTTACATCTCTGTTGCCGCCCGGTAACAGCTCTGTTTCGCGGCCACGGGGGCACCCCTCAGTCGGGGTCCGGGGGAAGTGTGGTACCGGTGGGGCTCTCCGCCGTTGAACCGCGCAGCAGCAGCAACCCCAGCACCACGCGATAGACGCCAAACGGGGTGAGGCCAAGGTGGGCCACGGCGCGCAGCATCCAGGCGGCGGCCGCGTAGCCCACCACCGCCGAGACGGCAAACCCGACGGCCAGCGGCAGGCGCTGCTGCCGGGGGATGCCACGGCGCGGCAGATCGCGCAGCCCCCAAACGCCGGCGCCGGCGAGGATCGGCACGCCAAGAAGAAAGGAGAAACGCACCGCGGCGGGAAGGCTGAGGCCGGCCACCACGCCCGCCGCGATCGTGATCCCGGAGCGCGACACGCCCGGTAGGAACGCCAGCGCCTGCGCCAGGCCCACCACCACGGCGTCGCGCCCGCCGGGCTGCCAGTGCACGCCGGCTGCCGGGCGGAACTGGTCGACGGCGATGAGCACGCCCCCCATCAGCAGGGTGAGGGCGGCCACCTGCCACGGCCGACGGAAACAAGCCCGCGCCGGGCCCTCCACCAAGACCCCGGCCACCACGGCCGGCAGGCACGCCACGGCAACCCACAGCAGCGGCAGCGCGTTCCCCGCCGCGGCGCCCTGGAGCAGGGCGAGCCAGTCGTGACGCAGCGCCGCCAGCAGGCCAGCCAGGCAGCCAAGGTGCAGCACAATGTCTACGTCGAGCGAGTGGCGCGGCCAACGCATCAGCCGGGAGAGCAGCACGGTGTGGGCAGAGCTGCTGACCGGCAAGAACTCGGTCAACCCCTGCACGGCCCCCAGGGCGGCTGCCCGGCGGACCCCGATCGTTTTCTGCTGGCGCGTCACGCCTTATGATACCATGCCCGGCAGCCGGGTGCAAACGCCACGCCTCCAGCGGCGGGCCTGGGCGTAGGAGACGTCTCCGATGCCGAGGGGGTGTTCTTCATCCAGGCAACTGGCCGGAGTGCCCGAGCCATCGAGCTTCGGCGGTCTGGAGCCGCAGCACGCGCGCCAGGAGTCGGTTCGGCGCGGTCGAATCTGTGCCGTGAGGATATGCCGATGCCGCAAGCAAGCCGTTCGTTCCGCGAGGAGATCCTGGGAAAGGTCCGCGGCGACCAGGTGCCACGGATCCCGTTTGCCACCTACAACCTCCACCCGTTCGGGAGCCATGGCGACGACCCTTCCTACGCGCCGCTGCTGGCGCTGGGCGAGCGCCAGGCGGGCATGCTGGTCAAGGCCGACCTGCGTCGCGTCGGCGGCAGCGACGGCGAGCGGGAATGGCGGGTGGAGAACTTGCCCGGCGAGACCCGGACCACCACCGTCTGGCACACGCCCAAAGGTGACCTGCGCTCGGTGACGGCGACGCCCCACGGCCAGCCAAGCTACGTGGTGGAGCCGTTCATCAAGAGTGACGCGGACATCGCGCGCGTGCTCTCGGTGCCTTACACGCCCCCTCAGTTCGATTCCTCCGGGGTGCGCGCCCTGCTGGAGCAGATCGGGACGCGGGGCGTCCTCTACCTGAGCTACCCGGACCCGATGTACGCGGCGGCCTCGCTGTTCGACTACGAGGAGTTCGTGGTGCGCTGCGTGACGGAGCCAGAGCGCCTGCAGGAACTGATCGATGCCTTCGCCGAGCGCGCCGCTGGCGAGGTGGAACGCCTGGCGGCCGCGTCCGCCGGGCTGCCGGTGCTGTTCTACACCGCCGGGCCAGAGCTGGCCACGCCACCAATGCTCCCGCCGAGCGTCTTTGCGCGCTTCGTGACCCCCCACCAGAAGCGGATCATCGGCATCCTCCACCGGCACGGGCACCTGGCGTGCATCCACTGCCACGGCCGCGTCCGCCTGGTGCTCGATGAGATCCTGGAGACCGGCGCCGATGCCCTGGAGCCTATCGAGCCACCGCCGCAAGGCGACATCTCCCTCGCGGAGCTATTGGAGCGCGTTGCCGGGCGCTTGTGCCTGATGGGCTACGTTCAGGACCAGGAGTTCTACCGCTCCCGGCCAGGGGAGATCCGCCGCCATGTGGCGGAGGTCGCTGCCCTCCTGAACGCCTCGTCGCGCTACGTGATGCTGCCGACCTGCACGCCGTTCCAGCATCCGGCCTCGCCGGCCTACGTCGCCGCCTACACCGAGTGGATCGAGGCGGCGGCCGAACTGCTGCCCGGCGGGTAGCCCGCGAATGCCAGTGACCAGGTTCCGTCGACGAACAGACCGGCCCGCGCGCGGGCACGGTTTCTCGTGGATAGATCGTGAGGAGTTGGAGGCATGCTGGAAGCGTTCAGCACGCTGCACCCGGTAGTGCAGGCACTGATAGGCACCCTGTTCACCTGGTTCGTCACCGCCCTGGGGGCTGCCGGCGTCTTCCTCACCCGGCAGGTAGACCGCCGGGTCTTCGATGGTCTGCTCGGCTTCGCCGGTGGGGTGATGATCGCCGCCAGCTACTGGTCGCTGCTGGCGCCGGCAATCGAGATGTCCTCCGGCCGATCGCTGCCTGCCTGGGTGCCGGCGGCGGTGGGGTTCCTGCTGGGGGGCGCATTCCTGCGCCTGGTGGACCGGCTGCTGCCGCATCTTCACCCGGGCCTGCCGCTGGAGGAGGCTGAGGGCCCGAAAACCACCTGGCGGCGCACCACGCTGTTGATCCTGGCGATCACCCTGCACAACCTGCCAGAGGGATTGGCGGTAGGCGTCGCCTTCGGTGCCGCGGCCGTGGGGATGCCAGAGGCGAGCGTTGCCGCCGCCATCGCGCTGGCCATCGGCATCGGCCTGCAGAACTTCCCAGAGGGGATGGCCGTTTCCATGCCACTGCGCCGCGAGGGCCTCTCGCGCTTCAAGAGCTTCTGGTACGGTCAGATGTCTGGAATGGTGGAGCCGGTCGCCGGGATGCTGGGCGCCGCCTTCGTGCTGGTGGCCATGCCGATCCTCCCCTACGCGCTCGCCTTCGCCGCTGGCGCGATGATCTTCGTCGTGGCCGAAGACCTGCTCCCCGAGGCCGGACAGGGCGGCAACGTCCACTGGGCCACCACCGGGGTGATGCTCGGCTTCACCGTGATGATGATCCTCGACGTTTCCCTTGGCTGAGGCAGCGCCCGCTTGCTTTGCAGGCCCCTTCCCTTCAGCGGCGATCTGTGGTAAGCTAAGTGGAGCATCCGGTAGGTATACTGCCGCTCGTGGCGCGGTGCGAGAGGCCGCGCGGGTAACGCATGCGAAAGGGGGTGAAGCCATGGCAGACGCAGAGCCGATCCGGCTGACCACGCTGTCGCACGGCGCCGGGTGAGCGTGCAAACTGAGCCCAGGGGACCTGGCGCAAGTATTAGCAGCAATCCCGAGAGCCACCGATGCCAACCTGCTGGTGGGCACCGAGAGCGCCGATGACGCGGCCGTCTACCGCCTCGGGCCGGACCAGGCGGTCGTCTTCACCGTGGACTACTTCACGCCCATCGTGGACGACCCTTACCAGTTCGGGCGCATCGCGGCGGCCAACGCCTTCAGCGATACCTGGGCGATGGGCGGCGAGCCTGCCCTGGCGCTGAACATCGTCGGCTTTCCCTCGCGCACGCTGCCGCTCACTCTCTTGCAAGAGATTCTGCGCGGCGGTGCCGCGACGGCCGCGCAGGCCGGTGTGCTGGTGGCTGGCGGCCACTCGATTGATGACCCGGAGCCGAAGTACGGGATGGCCGTCGTCGGCTTCGTCCATCCCGACCGGGTGTTCACCAACATCGGCGCGCGGCCGGGCGACCGCCTTTACCTTACCAAGCCGCTCGGGATCGGCATCATCGCCACCGGCATCAAGCAGGAGCGCGCGAGCCAGGAGATGGTCGAGCGCGCCATCGAGGTGATGACAACGCTGAACCAGGGCGGGTCGCGGGCGATGCGCGCGGCGGGGGCGCACGCGGCCACCGACGTCACCGGCTACGGCCTGCTGGGCCACCTGCGCGAGATGCTGGCCGGCGGCGGCATCGGCGCGCGCGTCTCCCTTTCGCGGGTGCCGGTGATCGAAGGAACCTGGGACCTAGTACGTGCCGACGTGTGCCCCGGGGGCACGCGCCGCAACCTGGCCGCCGTGGAGCGCCAGGTGGACTTCGCCCCCCAGCTCGATGAGGCCGAGCGCCTCCTGCTGTGCGACGCCCAAACCTCCGGCGGGCTCCTGATCGCGGTCGCTCCCGAGCGGGCGGCCGCCCTGGAGGAGGCGCTGCGCGCGGAGGGCACGCTGGCTGCCGCCTGCATCGGCGAGATCACCGACAACCCCGCGGCAAGGATCGAGGTGGTTCGGTAGCACGGCGGTGGCGGGGCAAACCCTCCACCGCCCTCCCGACCACCACGCGCAGGGAGGAGGAAACATGGCGATTCCGGTCGGCTCTGCCGCCCCCGAGTTCACCCTGACGGGTACCGACGGCGGCCAGATCCGGTTCGCGCGAGGCGCGAACGAGCACACGTTCCTCGTCTTCTGGAAGTCGAGCTGCCCCTACTGTCAGGAGTACGTGCCGCAGCTTGGCGCGGTGTTCCAGCGGCATTCCGAGGCGCCGGTGCGCGTGCTCGGGGTAGCAGTCGGCGCCGATACGGCCGAATCGGCCGCGCGCTTCCAGCAGTCGGCCAACTTCCCCTTCCCAACCGGCGTTGACGAGCAGCGGGAGGTGCGCCAGGCCTACCAGCTCTTCCGCGTGCCGACGATTGTGCTCGTCGACCCGACCGGGGAGGTGCTGCGCACCTACATCGGCGGGCGCGGCGAGATGGTCACGGCCATCGACGATGCCCTCACTAGTATCGAGAAGGGGATCGCGGTCGCAGGCTACGACCTCGAAGGCAGCGGCTGAGGGCCCTGACTTCAGGCCCCGGGTGGGCCTGTCCAAACAGAATCTCGTTCGGTAAGGAAGCCACGGCGAGGGCCAGCCGGCGCCGCGCCCGGGCCGAAGCGATGTCCGAGCAGCAGATCGAGGCGTTCGTGGCGGGAGTGCGGGCGACCATCGCGCGTCAGGCGATGCTTTCGCGCGGCGAGCAGGTGGTGGTGGCCGTTTCCGGGGGGGCCGACTCGCTAGCGCTCCTCCACGCGCTGAACGCCCTGCGCGCGGAGCTGTCGCTGGCGCTGCACGTCGCCCACCTGAACCACCGCCTGCGCCGGGCCGCCACCGCCGATGCCCGCTTCGTGGCGGCGACGGCCGAGCGCCTAGGCCTCCCCTGCACCGTGGCGGCGGTAGATGTGCGCGCGGTGAAGCGGGCCACCGGCCTCAGCCTGGAGCACGCCGCCCGACGCGAGCGTTACCGCTTCCTCGCGCGGGTCGCCGCCGCCATCGGCGCCCAGACGATCGCCACCGGGCATACCGCCGACGACAACGTCGAGACCGTCCTCCTCAACCTGCTGCGCGGCGCCGGACCGGACGGCCTCGCCGGCATCCCCCCGGTAGGCACGGCGATTCCCGATTGCGAGCCGGAGACAGCCGCCGGGCCCGGTCCCCGCCTGGTTCGTCCGCTGATTGAGACGTGGCGCACCGAGGTGGAGGCGTATGTCCGGGCGTTGGGGCTGGAGCCGCGGGAGGACATCACCAACCGCAGCCGCGCCTACCTGCGCAACCGGGTGCGCCTGGAGCTGCTGCCCTACCTGCAGCGCCACTTCGGCCCGCAGGTGAAGCCGAACCTGCAGCGCCTCTCGTGGCTGGCGCGGCCGGAGACGGAGTTGCTGGAGAGCCTGGCGACGGAGGCGCTAGGGCGAGTTGCCCGCCTCGGCCCCGGGCGGGTGGAACTCTCGTGCCCGGAGCTGCGGGGGCTACCCCTGGCGCTGCAGCGTCGGGTGGTGCGCGCGGCGCTGCGGCAGGTCAAGGGCACGCCAGAGGAGATCGGGTTTCGCGAGATTGAGCGCGTGCGGGAGGCAGCGGGGGCCACGGCGGTGCAACCGTTCGACCTCCCGGGGCCGATTCGGGTGACGGCGGTGGGCCGCTGGTTGGTGCTGTCGCCGCCGGAGGTGGTCCAAGAGCCGGAGGCGCTGGCGGTACCGCTGCCGGTGCCCGGGCAGGCGCCGGCGCCTGGCGGCGGCACGATCACCACGGCGCTGATGCCGAAACCGGAGGGGTTCCAGGTGCCGCGCGTGCCGCGTGCGCGGGCCGTCACCCTGGACGCCGACGCCGTCACCCTCCCCCTGGAGGTGCGCACCTGGCGCCCGGGTGACCGCTTCGTGCCGCTTGGTCTGGGAGGGCACCAAACGCTGCACAAGCTGTTCATCGGGCGGAAGGTGCCGGCCGCCGAGCGCGCGCGCACGCCGATTGTGGCCGACGCCCAGGGCATCCTCTGGGTGGCCGGCATCGCCATCGCCGACCGCGCCCGCGTTCAGGAACACACGCGCCGGCTGTTGTGCTTGCGGTGGGAGTAGGAGAGAGAGATGGGCTTCTGGGAGAAGGTGCGGGCGCGCTGGAGCACGGCGAACACCCTGGTCTGCGTTGGTCTCGACCCGGACTACGAGCGGATCGCGCCAGCGCTGGCGGCGGCATCTGGCACGGCGCCGCCCCCCGAGGATGGGATCCTGGCGTTCAACCGCGCCATCATCGAGGCGACAGTGGACCTGGCCGCCGCCTTCAAGCCGCAGATCGCCCACTACGCCGCGCTAGGCGAGGGCGGCCTGCGAGCCCTCCAGGCCACCCTCCGCCACCTCCAGACCCACTACCCCGAGGTGCCGGTGATCCTCGACGCCAAGCGCAACGACATCGGCAGCACGGCCGCGCGCTACGCCACGGAAGTGTTCGAGGTCTTCGGTGCCGACGCGGTGACGGTGAGCCCCTACCTGGGCGGCGACTCGCTGCAGCCGTTCCTGGACCGTGCCGACCGGGGCGTCTTCATCCTCTGCCGCACCTCCAACCCGGGCGCGCGCGACCTGCAAGACCTGCCGGTGGGCAGCGACGGCCGGCCGCTTTACCAGGTGGTGGCGCAGCTTGCCGCCGAACGCTGGAACACCCACGGCAATGTCGGCCTGGTGGTGGGCGCCACCTACCCGGACGAACTGCGGGCGGTGCGCGCTCTTGTGGGCGATCTGCCGTTTCTGGTGCCCGGCGTGGGCGCCCAGGGCGGCGACGTGGAAGCCGCGGTGCGCAGCGGGCAAGACCGTGGCGGCGCCGGCCTGCTGATCAACTCTTCACGCGGTATCCTCTACGCCTCGTCCGGCGCCGACTTCGCGGCGGCCGCCCGCCGCGCCGCCCAGGAACTGCGAGACGCCATCAACGCCTGCCGCTCGTGCCCCAGCGGGCACTGACGGCCGCCGGGGGTGTTCCTCCTCCAGGCGATTGCCGGAGAGCCCGAGCAATCGGGCTTCGGCGGTTTGGAATTCCGCGTTGCCGCGGCACTCCGCTGCTCTTTGGCTACCGCTCGCCGTGGTAATGCTCCGTTACCTCGTGCCGCACCGGCCAGGAGGCACGGTACTCGTCCTGGTAGAGGCCGATCTCGTCGAACGGGATCGGGCGGAAGCCGATGCGGTCGAACGCCGGGGAATCTGCTTTCAGGCGGAAGTCGTGCCGCTCGCGGCTCACCAGACCCGGATCCTCGTGGGTGATCCAGTTGTCGCGCAGATCCTGCCTGCCCCCGTCGCGAGTGAGGAACTCCCCGCAGTTGTAGACCACGTTGCGCCACACCGAGTTTACGTCCGGCTGCTCGGCCAGCCGCGCCAGCGCCGGGTAGCGCGTGCTGTAAGGCGGTCGCGAGATCTCCACGTCCTCGTGCAGCAGCTTGACGAGGTGCGGCTGCTGCAGGAACTCCCGCCAGTGCGCCTCGCCCCACGGCGAGAAGCTGACCGCGTAGCGGCAGTCGATGAACAGGTTGTTGTCGACCACGTTCTCCTTGCCGCCGTGAATCTGCACCGCGCCGAAGAGGCCGGCGGAGCAGCGGTAGAAGACGTTGCCGTAGACCACCGTGCCGCTGATCGCGTCGTCCAGGCGAATCCCACCCTGGCCAATCGTGTCGAGCCCACTGCCGATGTGGTGCCAGTAGTTGTAGCGCAGTACATTCCCCCGGTAACTCGGGTTCAGGAACATGTCGATCCCGGCCTGGTCGTCCGACTCGTAGACGACGCTATGGATCTCGTTGAACTCGACAACGTGGTCGTTCCCCTCCAGGCGGATGCCATGGTGCGGCGAGTCGTGGAACAGGTTATGGGCGATGCGGTTGCCGACGCCGTTCATCAGCACCGCCGGCGTGTAGGTGCGGTCCACGCGCGAGAAGTCGTGGATGTGGCAGTTCTCCACGAAGTGCCCACCTGGGGTCAGCGTCTTTCGGTCGCCACCAGTGACCACGGTGCCGCCCCGGCCCAAGGTATAGAGGTCACAGCCGAGGATCCCGTGCTCCTGGCCTCCGTCAATGACGACGCCATTGCCGCCGAGCCGCCGCAGCGTGCAGCCGGCCAGCAGGCAGCGCCGGCCGTCCTGGATCGTGATGCCATCCCAGCGGCCCAGCTCCAGCGTCAGGCCGCGAAGGGTGACGTGCGAGACATCCTCCAGCCGCACCAGCGGTGTCTCCAGCAAGGAGATCTCCACCGTCGCCCGGTCCGGGTCCGCCGGCGGGTAGAAGTAGAGGATGCCGCGCCCGCGGTCGAGGTACCACTCGCCCGGCTGGTCAATCTCTTCCAGCAGGTTGAAGAAGTAGAAGCGCTGGCCCTCGCGCGTGCGGTAGGCGGCGGGGTGCGCCGCCGTCACCTGCCGCGCCGAGGTGTCGATCGCCGCGACGCCCACCGTCGTGTCGGCCCAGTGGTAGTACCAGGTGCCGAACATCCAGATATCGCGCGCCTGCGACCAGCGCGCCGGGCGGTCGCCCTCATAGGTGAAGGTGGCCCCGCGGTTCTTCTCCTGCGAGCCTGGGTCCCGCACCTGGCCGGTGAGGAGGAACCCCTCGTTCGGCCAACGCGCCAGACGCATCGGCCGGCCATCGAAGAAGAGCTCCAGGACGGGGCAGCCCTCCATGCCAAAGCCGCGCGGCTGCAGGGTGCCATACTCGGTGATCCCCTGCGCGCGCAAGTCACACTGCACCACCTTGCCGCGGGCCTCTTCCGGCAGGCGCGCCAGCACCGCCGCGTCGTGCACCGGCTGGAAGCCTCGCACCCGGGTGCCTCCGGTCAGCACCGGCGTCTCTCCCGGAAACGCTCGGTAGACGACCGGGGCCTCAGCCGTGCCGGAGTCTTCTTCCGTCAGTGTGAACGTCTTGGTCAGCCGGTACTCGCCCCCGCGCAGGAAGACGACGACCCCGCCGCGAGGCAGGGGACCTTGCCGCTTTAGCGCCCGGATCGCCTCGCGGGCGCCGACGAGCGTGGCGAAGGGGCGCGCTTTGGTGCCCGGGTTCGTGTCGGATCCCCGCGGCGACACATAAAAGGTGATCGCCGGCTTCGGGAAGCGGGGCACGCGCACGCGCGAGTCGGCGGGATGGCGTGGCGGCCGGCCGGCCTGCAGGCGCTGCACCTCGCGCAGGCGCTCGGCGGCTTCCCAGCGGTGGTGCTCCGGGGCGTCGGCCATCTCCTGCAGTTGGCGCAGTTCGGCCGCGGCCGCGCGCCACTCCCGCGCCCGGAGGTAGCTCTCGGCGATCTGGAGGCGGGCGGCGCTGCGGTAGTGCGCCGGCGCCTCCGCGAGGGCGGCAATCCGCGCATATTCGGTCCGGGCGGCGCGATAGTCGCGCGCCTCCATCCGCGCGTGCGCCCGCTCCAGTTGGAGGTCCAGTTGCTGCCGGGGCGACAAATCAGGCATGGCAATCAGCCTCTCGTACTCCTGCCAGGCCAGGGCGTGCTGCCCCTCGCGACGGTAGGAGCGCGCCGTCGCGAGGCGCACGGCCAGCCGGTCCGATGGGGTGATCTCTGGCAGCGCCAGCACCTTCTCGTAGAGGGCGCGCGGCACCACATCCCCAGCCCCCTGGCGGAATAGCTGCAGCAGATGGTCCAGCGCCGCCCGGCGGTGCCGATCTGGCAGACCGGGGAGCTCCAGCAGCACCGACCACTCGCCGGCGGCGGCGCGCAGGTCACGTTGCGCCTGCAGCGCGCGCCCCCGACAGAGGCGCGCGACCGCCCGCAGGTGCGGATGCAGATCCGTCTGCCGCAGCACCCCGGCAAAGGCGCGTGCCGCCGCGGCGTGCTCTCGCGCCGAAAGGTGTGCCAGCGCCCCCGCGAAGCGCGACGCCACCGCGTCGCCCAGCGGCGCGTAGAAGTGGGCCGCCTGCAGGATCTCCATCGGCGCCAGCGCCCGGCTGTAGATGGCTACCTCGTCCACGTCCAGCACGGCGGAGCCCCAGCCGGAGTTGGCGTAGCCAACGCGAAAGCGTCCGGTCGGCGCGGGCGGGGTGTAGTCGCCAGCGTAGTCGCCCTGGCCGATCAACAAGCCATCGAGGTAGAGGCACATCTGCCGGCCGTCCCAGGTGCAGGCCAGGTGGTGCCAGATGCCATCGCGCAGGGGCGCTTCGCCGCTGATGCCGACGGCGTTCACCGGCGCCGGCCGCCCAATCTCGAAGCCGAGCTGCCCGGAGGGGAAGCGGACCGTCACCCGCCAGCCGTCCCAGTAGCCGACGCCGATTGAGAGCAGCGTGCCATCGGTCGAATCGTTGTTGCCCCGATGCACGCCAGGGCCGTGGGTGCGCACCCAGGCCGCCGCGGTGAACGCCTTTGCCACCGGGAACGGCTCGGCGGCAAAGGTGCCCTGGTCGAGGCGCACCGCCTGCTTGCCGGGCCAGCGCCCCTCAATCACCCGCAGCGTCTCCGGCGGCGCTCCCGCCTTCGGCACCAGCTCGAACTGCAGCGCCCCGCCCTTGCCGGCCAGATCGGGCACCGGCACCGTCTCAAACGTGTAGTAGCGCAGCAGCGATGGATCCTGCGTCACCGTGTCGCGGTAGCGCTGCCACTGCGGCAGCGAACCGCCCGCGTCCTCCGCCCAGCCGGGCAGCGGTGCCAGCAGCATCAGCAACAGCGTCAGGATGGCCGGGCAGCGCGCGCCCGGGTTGCCTCTTTCGGTTGGCATCGCTTCCCTCCACACTCCCACCCGGTTACTGATACACGCCCTCGGCCCGCCAGATGTCGAGCATCGCCTCGTAGCGGGCGAGGCGCATTCCGGTGTAGATGCAGTTGCTGGTCGAGAAGATATAGCCGCCGCCGGGCATGCCGTGGCGCAGCGCGTAGCGCACCGACTCGGCGCACTCCGCGTCCGTGCCGGTGTCCAGCAGGCCGCAGTTCACGTTGCCGATCAAGCAGACGCGGTCGCCATAGCGGCGCTTCACCTCGGCGATATCAACCCCCGCCTGGGGATCGAGCGAGTGCAGCGCGTGCGGGTTCGCCTGCACGAGCTGGTCGAGGATCGGCAGGATGTTGCCGTCGGTGTGCTTGATCGTGTAGAACCCCAGGTCGCGCTGGCCCTGGATCAGCTTTGCCAGGTAGGGGGTGACGAACTCGCTAAACTGGGTTGGGCTGAGGAACGGCCCCGCGTTCAGGCAGTAGTCGGAGCAGAGGGCGAAGCCGTCCAGCCCGCCGTGAGCCCGCAGCCGCTCGGCCCACTGGAGGGCGTGGTTGACCATCGCGTCCGCCTCGGCCTTCACCTTCTCCGGCTCGTCTACCAGGCGGCAGGAAAACGCCTCCATGCTGCCGCCGGAGGGGATGCCGTAGGTGGCATCGCCGTGCATCATCAGGAAGTAGCGGTCGCCGCTCTTCTCGCGGATCAGGTCGATCAGGCGGAAGGTCTCCTCCAGGCTGCCGGGGTTCGGGTGCAGGAAGATGGCGCTGTGCTCGAAGCACTCGGCGGTAGCCAGATAGAGGTCGGCCATGTCGTTGCGGTGGAGCTGGCGCTCCTTCTCCTCCATCTGGTCCCACTGCCCGTAGTGGCGCTGCGAGAAGTGGAGCTTCCCGAACGCCTCCATGGTCAGGAAGAAGACCAGCTCGAAGTGGGGCACCCGCCCGGTTAGCGGACGGCGCTCCAGCGCGGCGATGAAACGCTCTCGTGGGGTCATCGGGACTCCTCAAGGTGTCAAGTGCCAGGTGTCAGGTGTCAGGAATGCGCGCGCCTCCGCATCTCGCCAGCTTCCTCCAGGCGTCTGGGCCAGCCGTTACCGCAGCTTCTCCATCAGCTCCCGTCGGCCCTTTTCGTAGTTGCGGTTGCCCTCAGAGCGGTTCTCTTCCCCGCAGCCATCCCACCACACGGAGGGCGCGGCATTCCGACGGCCGCAGATCGGCTGGGTTGTCGGGATACGCTCGAAAATGAGCCGGAAGAGGTCGCGGGCCTTCAGCGTGCTGCCGTAGCGGAGGCCCAGGCGCTGCAGCGTGTCCAGGTCGCGCTTCTCGTTGGACAGCCCGCCGGAACCCAGCACGTTGACGCAGGCGTTGAGCCCCGGCACCCGCTTGGGGCAAGGCGCGCACATCGCCCAGTCGGCTCCCCGGGCCATCGTCACCGGCAGGTCGGGATGCGTGGTCAGGACTATCTCGAGGAGCTCGGGCAGGTTATCGTCGGCGTAAGGCGGGCGCACGCCACCACCGTACTGGCACACGGCGCAGAGGAGGATGTGCGGGCGGATGGTGATCCCCTTGCCAGAGCGGAGAGCCTCCATCGAGGCGCGCTTCTCCCGGGCCATCTCCTCGGGGCTGCGCGGCGGAATGAGTGCGTCGATCCCCTTCTCCCGGCCCTTCTCGTAGCACCCGCTGCCCGCCCGGGGGCAGCCCCGCCAGGCCTCGGAAGTCGTGCTCTCGTAGCCGCAGATGCCGGCCACCGTTGGGATCGCGTGAAGCAGCGTGAGCAGCAGCGCCCGCGCGGGAAGAACGTTGCCGGGCGCCAGGTCGAGCCGGCAGAGGATGTCCAGGTCGCGCTTCCGGTTGAACTCGGCGCCCTCGGGAGTGTCTCCGGCCGGGCCGGGATCCTGGTAGGCGTAAACGTCGCCGGCATTGCAGACCAGGCGGACCGGTTGGTCCGGATCCTTCCGGATGGCGTCCCGCACCTGGGCCAGCCCGGCATCCTCCGGCGCAGCGCCGTCGGCGCCCTGCGCGCAGACAAGACAGAGCAGTTGGTACGGTCTCAGCTCAAGCATGATACCCCTCCACAGGCCGTCGGAATGACGAGAGTTGGCGTACCGGACGCCGATGGGCAATCCCGTCGTCTTGCCCGAGAAGAGCTCCTTTGCCACCGGCCGCCACCAGCCCGCCAGCAGGATGGTGGGCTGTCTCCCCGGCCATTCGGGGGTAGGAGCGCCGCGCCGTCGTGCCCGGTCGTGCGTACTAACGAGCACGACTCTCACCCGTTCACCGGAGCCCGCGGCGCTCCAGGACCCCGATCAGGTAATCGCGGCCGAAGTGGAGGCGCTCCTCCATCTGGTCGAGGTAAGGGATCGCCTCATACTCCGCGGGGTCTGGCAGTTCGCCGGCGGCGATGCGGCGCTCGCACTGCCAGACGAGCTTCACCACCTGCGCCAACTCCTCGCAGGTCAGGTCAGGATGCAGCGAGAGCCACCATGGGTCGAAGATCGCGAACTCGAACAGCCACTTGTGGTCCTCGATGGAGAGGGGCAGTTGCGGCTGGTACTCGCCCAGCACCGGCAGGATGCGCTCCCAGTCCAGGCAGCCCTGGCCCGGGGCTTTCCCCTGGCGGACGTAGCCATTCTCGGAGAAGTAGAGGATTCCATCCTTCAGGTGGGTGAGGTGGGTGTAGGGCGCGGCGCGGCGCGCGGCCGCCACCGGGTCCTCGGCATGGCACAGGACGTTGGCGGTGTCCAGACAGATGCCGGCGATCGCCGGGCCCACATCCTCGATCAGGCGGACCAACTCGAAGGTGGTGGTATCGCCGTGCGTCTCCAGGTTCACCCGGCTGCCGTGGTGGCGCAGCACAGGCCCCAGGCGGCGGATGAAGGCCGCCGAGTCGGCCAGGTGCTGGGTCCAGCGCACCGGGTGCTCGTAGCGTTCCGGGCCGCCGCCAAGCGAGCTGTGCAGTTCGTGCCAGCCACAGGCCGCCGCCGCCTCAATCTGGCGCACAAACTCGGCGTAGTGGTCCTCCAGCGAGCCACCCACCAGGTGTGGGTTGCAGGTAGGCACCGAAACGTGGGTGTAGAGGCCCAGGCGGTCAGCTTCCTGCCGCACCTCCTGCAGCGCCCCGGGATCCAGGGTGGGGCTCAGGCTGCGCACCCCCCCGAACTGCGCGCCTTCCAGGCCATGTTCCCGCAGGAACGTCAGCGTGGCGAACGGATCCAGCTCCAGCTCTCGGATGGTGAAGGTATCGAGACCAACCTGCATGGCCCCCGCTCCTTTCAGCCGGCGGCGACAACGTAGGTGGGATCGGCCGGGGCAGCAAACCCCGCGGTACCAATGGCGCCGTCGGAGGTGCTTTGCCACGGCTCCGGCTCAATCGGCAGGGTGATCGTCTGCCCGCGCTGCGCGGAGCGGTAGGCGGCCTCGGCCACTTCGACGGTGCCGCGCACCTCGCGGCCGCTGGTAAGCAAGTGTGCTTCCTCGCCGCGCAGGTGCTTCACCCACTCGGCGATGCAGCGTTCGTGGCCGTTCCAGGGGCCGGAGGGCACCGGCACAAAGCCGTTGAGCGCCTCTCGGCCATAGCGCTCCACGGCGGCGGTGTTCGTCTCGTCGTGCAGCAGCACAAAGGTGCCCTTGCCACTGAGGTAGTAGGCCTCACCCCGGGTGCCGCACACCTGCACCAGCTCGTACCAGAGGGCGTTCGGCCCAACGTGCGAGCGAGTGAACCAGTTGATCGACAGGTTCGCCAGCGCGCCGGAAGCCATCTCGGCAGCGATCACCCCGGCGCTCTCCCCCTCCATGCGCTCCGGCAACACCTTGGTGAGGCAGGTAACCCGCGCCACTTCGCCGCCATACCAGCGGAGGGCATCGATCTGGTGCGTCAGGCAGCTCATGATTGCCCCGCCGCCAATGCCGTCACGGCTGCGCGCCCAGCTTCCCTCCGCCATCACCACGTTCTGGTTGTGCTCCAGCTTCCAGTAGAAGACTTCGCCCAGGGCGCCGCTGTCCAGCACCTCCTTCAGCGCCATCCACTCGCCGTGATAGCGCCGGTCGTGGCAGACGGTGAGCGAGACGCCGGCCGCCTCGCAGGCGGCGATCATCTGGTCGCACTCGGCGATGTTGCGGGCCATCACTTTTTCGGTGAGGACCGGCTTGCCGGCCGCCGCCGCGGCCAGGGTCGCCGGCAGGTGGAGGTGATGCGGCAGGAGGATATCCACGGCGTCCACCTCGGCATGGTTGATGGCGTCGTGGTAGTCGGCCACGAGGATCACCTCGGGGCCAAGCAGTTGACGGATGCGCGCGTGCCGGGATGGATCCGGCTCGGCAACCACCGTTACCGTGCAGCGGTCGGTCAGCTTCTGGAAGCCGGGCGCGTGCGCCCCCAGGATCCCGCCGCCGCCCAGAATGCCGATACGTACCTTGCTCATGCTGCCCCCCTCCCCGGCCGCGCGGCCGGGTGCTTGTTGTGGCAGAGTTCGCGGGCACCCCGGGGCTTCCTGCCCGGGCCAGGCCCCGCGCCGGGAGAGGGGGGTACGGGGGATGAGCGGCTACGGCTCGTCGTAGCCCTTCAGCGGACGATACCAGATGTTGCGGAAGCGCACCAGATCCCCATGGTCCTGCAGCATCAGCGGCCCCACCTCGGGGTGCTTGACGTAGGGCAGGATCTCGCGGTGGGTGGTGGGCCCGATCAGCTCGGTATGGTTGTGGACGAGCACGCCGTTGTGCAGCACGGTGACGTAGGCCGGGCGGACCAGCGTTTCCCCGTCGAAGCGCGGCCCCTCCCAGATGATATCATAGCTTTGCCACTCGCCCGGCTTGCGGCAGGCGTTCACCAGCGGCGGGAACTGCCCATAGATGGCGGCGGTGGTGCCGTCTGGATAGGTGGGGTTGTCGTAGCAGTCCAGCACCTGGATCTCGTATCTGCCCATCAAGAAGACGCCGCTGTTGCCGCGCCCCTGGCTTTCGCCCTTCACCACCGTGGGCGCCGCCCACTCGATGTGGAGCTGGCAATCGCCAAACTCCGCCTTGGTCTGGATGCTGCCGGTACCGGGCGCCACCTCCATGAAGCCGTTCTCCAGCTTCCACTTGGCGGGGCTGCCGTCGGTGGAGACCCAGCCGTCGAGGCTGCGGCCGTCGAAGAGGATCACGGCGTCGGACGGCGGCGTACCGGGCCGCTCCGGCGTGCTGGCGGTGCCGGGGTCGATCACCCGAGGCTGTGGGCGGTTGCCGTCATGCACATGCCACTTGCCACCGGGGAGGATGGGCGTGTCGTCGTAGCCCAGGTTCTTCTTGGCTTCCATTCGGGGTCTCCTTCTCACCAGCCTGCTGGCGCGCTGGCCTGGCGGGGTTTCCGGGCAAACTGCCTGGCAGCGGCAACCTGGCCACCCCAGGGCGGGAAGGCGCCCGGCTGCCAAGCACGCCCCTATTGTAGCCTCCGGCCGATCCAGTGTCAAGCGCCGCCTCGGAGTGCAGAGCCGGCAGGTTGGCCGCCCGCCGGCGTCGAATAGGCGCTTGTTGAAGGTGGTACGTGATGACTGACTCGCTGTATGACCAGGTGTATGCCTGTGGCTGCATTCGTTTTGGCGAGTTCCGGCTGCGCTCCGGGCTCCTCTCGCCGTTTTACGTGGACCTGCGGGTGCTCATCTCCTGCCCGGCAACGCTGCGCGCCCTGGCGGCGGAGCTGGTACAGGTGATCCAGCCGCTGCCGCACGACCGGATCGCGGCGCTGCCCTACGCCGGCCTGCCGATTGGCGTGGCGGCCAGCCTCGCGGCGGAGATCCCGCTGATCTACCCGCGCAAGGAAGCCAAGGCGTATGGCACCGGCCAGCAGATCGAGGGGGAGTTCAACGCCGGCGAGCGCGTGGTAGTGGTAGACGATGTGATCACCGACGGCGGCACGAAGATCGAGGCGATCCGGCCGCTGGAGGCCGCCGGCCTGGTGGTGAAGGACGTGGTCGTCCTGCTGGACCGCGAGCAGGGAGGGGATCGCGTCCTCGCTCGGAACGGCTACACGCTGCACTCGGTGATGCGCCTCACGCCGACGCTGGAGGCGCTGGTGCGGCTGGGCCGCATCACCCCGGAGCAGCGCGACGCCGCGCTCGCGTTCGTCGCCGCCAACCAGTTTGCCTGACACGCTGCCAAAGCTCGGGAACGGGAGTGCGACCTCCAGAACGCGGGCCGGGACGGAAGTGGCGGCGCCGCGCTGCCGCGTCGGTGCTCAGGCAAGGCCCCGCTCGAAGGTCATGCCCCGGTGGTCACGGTGGAAACCGGCCGCCTCCAGCACCGCCTGCCCGGCGCTGCCCAGGACCGCCGCCCCGTTCCAGGTGTGGACCGTCACCCGGTAATCCTGGCGCAGCAGGTGCGGCAGCAGCGCCGCCAGCGCCCGCGCCCACTGCCCTTCGTCGGTCCCCGCGGCCGTGATCAGGCCCGAGCCGCCTCCTTCCGCCACCAGCACCGGGTAGCCTCGCTGGAGAACCACCCAGGTGGTGGGCACGCGGGCCAGGGTGAGGGGCTCGCCCGTGGCACCGGCCGGAACCGCCGGCGCCTCCGCGCCAAGGCGGTTCGCCGGATCGCAGGCGTTGAGGACCACCAGGTCCTCCGCCGGTGAGGCATCGCGGCTCTCCCGCAGCCGCTCCACGGCCGAGGCGAGGGCATACTGCGGGCCGGGCAGCCCCTCCACGAAGAGGCCCCGGCGCACCTCGCCGCGCATCTCCATCAAGCGCAGGTGGTGCGCCACCGCCGCCCACTCGCACGGCCCCTCCTCCGCCTCCAGCACCGCCCGTGTCACCACACCCCAGCGCTGCAGGAGCTGCCGGGCATAGCGCGCCGCCGTCTCGTCGGCCGGCTCCTCGGGGCCCAGCACCCCCAGCCGGTGGACCAAACTCCAGCGACCAGACGTCAGCGCGGCCGAACGCTGCTGGAGGCGCTCCGCCACCCGCCGCTTCGCCGCGTAGTACTCCGAACGGCTCGGGCGCCGCAGCCCCCAGGACGTCGGCCGGCGCGCCGCGAGCTGTGCCTCCAGGGCGCTGAAGCCCTGCGGCTCGCGCCCAGCGCGGGCGCCCACCGCCTCCGGCTGCAGCAAGCGCCGCAGCGCCTCCATGCTGTCGTTGGTGACCAGCCCATTCAGCGCCAGCTCCCAGAGCGCCTGCTCCACCTCCTCCGCGCTCCGGCGCAGCACCGAGGCGAGGTCGGCCACAAAGGCAGCCCCCTCCGACTGGAGGGCCTCGTAAACGGCGCGCGCCTCGGCAGAGAGAGCGTCGAGGGGTTCCGTCGCGGGGGCCAGGCACTGCCGGCCCTCCCCGCGGAAGAAGAAGCGCACCCGCGCCCGCCGGGGATCGGCGGCACCCGAGGCCACCCAGACGACCTCGCCGGCGCGGCACAGCTCCTCTAGTTCCTTCGGTTCGTAGCGTTCCAGGCGCGCCGGCAGCACCGCCCGCTCCCAGGCCGTTCCCACCACCGGCAGGCCGCGAAGCTGCTGCAGTGTCTCGGTGAGGCCCGCCGGCCCCTGGCACCGCTCGGCCGGGTGGGCGTGCTGCCAGCGCGCCAGAAAGTCGGCGTAGGCGGGGAACGGCACCGGGCGCACCTCGCGGCGCAGCAGCGTCAGCGTCTGCCGGTGGATCTCCGCGAAGTTGCGTCGGTCGAGGTACTGCTCCTCCTCGGAGGCCGTGCGGGCGAAGCGCCCCCGTGCCAGCACGCCCTCGTCCACCAGCCGCTCCAGAGCCTCGCGCAGCCATTCCATCGGAAAGGCATAGCGCGTGCGGATGGCGCTGGCCGTCACCGGCCCGCTGTGGGCCAGGTAGCGGCGGAGGATGGCCAGGGCAGCCGGCGCGTCGGCGGTGGCGGCGAACGCCTCGCGGTACTCGCTCTCAAGCTCCGCGGCCACCCAGCGCGGCTCCGGGCCGTGGGCGGTGGGGATCTCCAGGCGCACGAGACGCCCGGCCCGCGCCAGGCTCTCGATCCAGGGGGTCGGATCTATGGCGCTGCGAGCGGCCACCTCGGCCTCCGAGAGGTCGCCCAGTTCCTGCAGGAGGACCGCCAGTTCCTCCAGGGTACGTGCCCGGCCGGCAGCCCCGGTGTGCTGCAGGCGACTCGCCACCTCCGCCACCGCCTCCGGCTTCAGGAACTCCTCCAGCGCCACATCCTTCAGCACGTCGCCCAGCAGGTCGCGGCTCACGGCGAGCTGCTGGAGCTGGCGTTCTGCCTTCGGGGCATCCTGCTCGTACATGAAGATGCTGACGAACTGGAAGAGCAGCGCCTGGGCAATGGGCGAAGGGGTGGCGCCCTCATGGACGACCACCTCGATTCGGCCGGCCTGGATCTCGCCCAGCACCTCCTCCAGCGCCGGCAGATCCATCACGTCCTGCAGGCAGTCGCGGTAGGTCTCAATCAGGATCGGGAAGTCGTCGAAGCGGCGCACCACCTGCAGCAGCTCCTTGGCACGCAGGCGCTGCAGCCAGAAGGGGGTGCGCTTCCCGCCCCGGGCGCCCGGCAGCAACAGCGCCCGTGCCGCGTTCTGACGAAACTGCGCCCCGAAGACCGCCGAGTTCGGCAGCTCGCGCAGGATGCGCTCGCGCGCCTCGGCGGGTGTCATGCGCGCCACCACGTCCGTCGGGAACTCCGCGTCCGCGTTCGGGAAGCGCAGCAAGATGCCGTCGTCGTTCGACTGCGCCTCGACCTCCACGCCGGTGCGCTCGCGCAGCGCCTGTGCCAGCGCCAGGCTCCACGGGCCATTCACCCGCCCACCGAACGGCGAGTGGACCACCATCCGGGGATCGCCAAGGGCGTCGCGGAACAGCTCCACCACCACGGTGCGGTCGGAGGAGATGCTGCCGACGGCGCGCAACTGCCGGGCCACGTAATCCAGGACGTGCCAGGCGCAGTTGTCGTCGAGGCGATAGTCGCGCCGCAGCCAGTCCAGGATCGGCGCTGCCCACCCCTTCGCGGCCGCCTCGCGATCTTGCCGGGTGCTCGGCCAGGAACCGGCCGCCGCGCGGACGCGCTCCGCCACCAGGCGGCGGAACGCGCCAACGCGTTTGCCCAGGTCGTAAGGCCGCCAGGCGATATCGCCGCGCCAGAATGGCATCCGAGGGCTGGCGCCCGGCGCCTCGACAACGTGCACCCGGTCGTCGGTGATCTCCACCACCCGCCACACCTGCGAGCCGAGCATGAACGTGTCGCCGGTCTTCGTCTCGTAGACGAACTCCTCGTCCAGCTCCCCCAGCTTCACCTCGCCGTTGGAGAGCGACGCGGTGAAGGTGCCCCGGTCGGGGATGGTGCCGCCGTTGGCGAGGGCGAGCAGCCGCGAGCCAGGCAGGCCCGCCAGCACGTTGTTCACCCGGTCCCAGGAGAGGCGCGCGCGCAGCTCTCGATGCGCCTGGCTCGGATAGCGCCCGGCCAGCATCTCCAGCACGGTGTGGAACGCCTGCGGCGACAGCTCCTGGTACGGGTAGGCCTGGCGCACCAAGCGATAGAGGTCCTCCACTCGCCAGGTCTCGACTGACACCATCGCCACGATCTGCTGCGCCAGCACGTCGAGTGGGTTGCGCGGGGTGTGGGTGCTCTCCACCTCGCCGCGCAGCATCCCGCCCACCACGGCGGCGGTCGCCATCAGGTCCTCGGCGTGGGTGGGGAAGAAGCGTGCCTTCGACGTTTGGCCGACCAGGTGCCCGGCGCGACCGACGCGCTGCAGCCCGCGCGCCACGCCCTCCGGCGACTGGATCTGGAGCACCAGGTCGACGGCGCCGATATCGATGCCCAGCTCCAGGGAGGAGGTCGCCACCAGCGCCGGCAGCTCACCCGCCTTGAGCGCCTGTTCCATCTCCAGGCGTGACTCGCGCGAGACGCTGCCGTGATGTGCCCGGATCGGATTGGGATGAGTGCCGTCGCCCGCGGCCATCATCCCCCGGCCGCGCATCACCCCGTCCTCAATCAGCGCCAGGGCGTGCCCGCGCTGCGCGCCCGCCGCGCTCTCCTCGTTCAGCCAGTCCGCCACCCGCTCCGCCATCCGCCGGCTGTTGCAGAAGACCAGCGTCGTCTGGTGCTGCTGGATGAAGTTGTCTATCACCGGGATGAGCGACGGCCACAGGGAGTCGCCCGGCAGCCGGCGCAGGTCGGCCACCGGGGAGATCACCTGCAGGTCCAGATCCTTGCGGTACTGGGCGTCGATGATTGTTACCGGGCGTGGCACGAGGCGCTGGGGTGGTTCGGCGGTGGAGAGAGTCGCCGCCGGTGGTCCAGGCTCCCACTCGCAGCCGCCGAGGAAGCGGGCGGCCTCCTCGAGGGGCTGGATGGTGGCGGTGAGGCCGATCCGCTGCACCGGCGCGGTGGCGACCGCCTGCAGGCGCTCCAGGCTGAGGGCGAGGTGTACCCCGCGCGTGGTGCCCACAAGGGTGTGGATCTCATCGACAATGACGGTCTGCACCGTGCGGAAGATAGCGCGCGCGGCCGGCCCGGTGAGGAGCAGGTAAAGCGACTCGGGGGTGGTGATCAGGATGTCGGGCGGCTTGCGCACCATCGCCTGCCGCTCACGCGGGGGCGTGTCGCCGGAGCGCACCGCCACGCGGATCTCCGGGAACGGCAGGCCCAGCTCCTCCGCCGTGCGGGCATTGCCCGCCAGCGGCACGCGCAGGTTGCGCTCGATGTCGTTGTTCAGCGCCTTGAGCGGCGAGATGTAGAGCAGGCGGACTCCGGGGATTGCGGATTTCGGATTGCGAATTGCGGATTGCGAATCGCGAATCGCGGATCTGCGTCGCGAACTCCCGGCAGGCGGTGCCTGTGACAGGTCGCGGTGGCGCTGGTCGATGCCCCAGAGGAAGGCGGCGAGGGTCTTGCCGGAGCCGGTGGGCGCCAAGATGAGGACGTGCTCGCCGCGTTGGATGGCGGCCCACCCTTGCGCCTGGGGGGGTGTTGGCTGCCCAAACCGCTGCTGGAACCAGGTGCGCGTGGGCGCGCTGAAGGCGGCGAGGGGGTCCGGGGTAGTCGGCGGTTCGGGCTCGGGCATGGGGGTCGCTCTCCTCTCGGCGCCTCGGGGGCACCCGGCACAAGCCACGATGCCCGCACCGGCGCTGATGATGCGGGCATCGTGGTCCGGGCGCGATCGATGGTGCCCGCCGACCGACGCTCCCAACGCCCGCCTCGGCCGGTGGGCTGACATCGCGGCCGGCCCTACGGGCGAACGGCCACCCCGCGGAGGTTACACCTCCGCGCGCGTGCCCTCCGTGACCGGCGAGAGCGCGCTGCCACAGGCCCGGCACCGCCGCGCGGCCTGGGGCACCACCTCCAGGCACTCCGGACAGGCTCGGGTGGCCGGCTCAGCCGGCGCCGGGCCTGGCTTCAGCAGCACCTTGGTGATCAGGAAGACCACGAAGGCGATGATGACGAAGTCAACCAGGGTGCCGATCAGGTGGCCGTAGCGGATTGTGTTCTGGGTGCCCAGCAGGGTGATACTTGCCTCCCGCCAGTCTCCTCCGGAGGGGAGCACGAGGCCAATCACCGGCATCAGCAGGTCGTCGACGATGGCCGATACCACCTTACCGGTCGCGGCGCCAATGATGACGCCGATTGCCAACGCCAGCGCGTTGGTCTTGGTGAGGAAGGACTTAAACTCCTGTAACATGGGCGTTCCGCCTTTCTCCCGCACCCCTTGCTTTCGGCGCGCGCGCGGGGTGTCCTGCACGTCCGCGGCTCGTTGCCTCTGTCGAACGGCCAGATAACCTACCCACTCCACCCTTGTGGCGAGCGGCGGAAGCTGAACGCGGACGCCCGTCCGGCGCCCAGCACCGGCGCCAGGCCGCCTCAAAAAGCGGGGGAGAGACGGCCCGGCGCCGGGCGGGTTGCTCGCAGCTACGGCCGCGCGGGCGTCAGCGCCTGATCCAGGCGGACGATCAGAGACGCGGTCTGGCGGCGCACCTCCTGCATGCGCCGCGTGTCCACGCTGGACCAGTCCATCGGGTTCCACCAGGGCAGCGCGTTGACGGCAGCGTTGAGCTGCTTTTCCGCCTCATCGGCGGCCTGCCTGGCGGCAGCGCTTCCCCCTTGCCGGGCTTGAGCGATCCGCTGGGTCAGCATGGCGAGGTAGGAGTAGTCATCCACACCCTCACGCAGCGACTCCCAGGCGATGGTGGGGATGGCACCCTGATAGGTGCTCCAGTCGTCCGGCTTCAGGAAGTGCGGGTAAGCGGTGGCCTGTTCCTTCGGCTCGGCGGCATTCACGGCGGAGCCATCGAAGTCGTTGAACACATCCTCGTGCGGCCGGCAGAAGGTCCAGGTCACCTCCGCCCGGGCGCCACTCTTCCAGAAGAGGTAGCCGGCGCCGTAGCGGTTGGGGAACATCGCTCGCTCCTGGGGAGCCGGGTTGACGTAGCAGCCGGTGCCGTACCACCAGAACTCCGCGCCCGTCTTCTCGCACGTCTCGCGAGCCTTGCGGGCATTCTCCTCGTTGGCGATCAGGCCACTGACGAAGCAGGGCGCCGTGAGGTACTGCGCTGCCTTCTCCAGGAAGCCCAGTTGATAGAAGGTGGCGTAGGTGGCAGCCCCGCCGCGCCGCCAGCTCTGGTAGTCCTGAATGGCGAAGGTGTTGTCGCCGCTCGGCTCGTCCACTCCGTAGAAGTACCAGCGGCTGGGAGCGTTGGTCGTCGCCGCGACGGCGGCCTCTGCCACCGCCCGCACGCCATCACTCAGCTCGGCCGGCCAGGGGTCCTTCTGCACGTCGCAGGTGGCGCCCACCGCGTCACGCACCTGCCCCACCACGCTCATCGAGCAGACGTGCGGGCCGGGAAGCCCCGCCTCGCGCGACAATCGCGCCAACCGCAGGTAGGGAGAGGCATCGCAGCGCGCCGTCCCCGCCTTGATCTGCGACAGGTCTTCCTTACCCAGCGGGATCTCCACCAGGCCAGTCATGCCGTGCCGGGCGAAATCGCGCAGTTCGGCCAGCGTCTGGGCTTCGCTCATGTTGTTCCAGCGCGCCACGTCGGCATAGAGAAGCCAGTAGCGGTCTCGCGGGCGCTGCAGCAGGAATGGCAGCACCTCGATCTCCAGCGGCAGCACCAGTGCCGGCCGGCCAGCGGCCCGAATGCTCACCGAGGCCCGGTAGGTGCCGGGGCGCGCGGCGGTGCTCGCGCTCAGGGTGAGCCAAAGCGCGGTGCTCTCTCCCGCCTTCACGTCGAACGACCGCTCTTCGAGGACGCCGCGGCTCAGCGGCACCATCTTCTTCCCGTTGGCGCAGGGCAACAGCAGCTCGGGGGTGATGTACCAGTCGCGCGAGCGCCAACCGCGGCGCTGCGGCCAGAAGTGCATGTGCCGGATATCAACGCTCACCGGGGCGCCCTGGAGGTCGACGCTGACGCGGAGGCCGCGCAGATCGCGGAGCCCGTAGAGGCCCACCCACACCGGCTCATCCTCGCCGCGGGCCAGGAAGGCCGACAGCTTCGCCGCGTGCTCCTCCGCCTTGGGAATGCGGTAGGGCTTGTAGTCCCCCGGATCGGGCGTCACGTAGGCGATCATCCCCGCGCGCTGCTCGGCGCGGGTGGGCGCCGGGGCCTGCCAGTTCTGCTCCGGCCGCGCGGCCTCGCGGAACGGCTCTCCAGGATCAACCTTCTCGTAAGTCACGCCCCCGATCGTCACGGGGCCGGTCGTTTCCGCGGCGCGAACTCCCTGCGCCAGCAACAAGATACAGAGGGTCAGTAGCATTCTCATCATTCGTGGTCTCCGATACGAGTATCCGAAAATGGCGGAGCGCCGCAACCGTGCGGCATCCCAGCCCGCGATAGCCCGATTGCTCGGGCACTCCGGACAGTTGCCGGGAGAGCAGCGGAGTGCCGCAGCAATGCGGCTCCCCAACTGCCGATGCCCGATGGCTCGGGCACTCCGATAATCGCCCGACGTGGCGGAGTGGGCGTCACTGCTCGTCGTAGCCGCCCAGCTCGCGGATCCAGAGGTTGCGATAGCGCACCGGGCAGCCGTGGTCCTGCAGCACCAGCGGGCCTTTGGCCCCGTGCGGCGCGTACTGCGCCAGGGCACGATGGGCCACCGCGCCCAGCAGCGCCGTGTGGTTATGCACCACGACGCCGTTGTGCAGCACCGTGGCATAGGCTGGCGTCTCCACCTCGCCGTCGCGGAAGCGGGGCGCGGTAAAGATAATGTCGTAGGTCTGCCATTCGCCGGGCTTGCGGCAGGCGTTCACCAGCGGCGGGTACTGCCCGTAGAGCGCGGCGGCCTGCCCATCGGGGTAGGTGCGCGCGTTGTAGCTGTCGAGCACCTGGATCTCGTAGCGGCCGAAGAGGATGACGCCGCTGTTGCCCCGATCCTGGCCTTCGCCGGTGGGCGGGTTGGGGGCGGCCCATTCGAGGTGAAGCTGGCAATCGCCAAACTCGTCGCGGGTGACGAGGTTGCCGGCGCCGGGGGTGGCCACCAGCACGCCGTTCTCTACCTTCCAGCGCGATGGCTGGCCTTTACCGTCGTGCCACCGCTCGAGGTTGGTGCCGTCGAAGAGGACGATGGCATCGGAGGGGGGTTGGCCGGGCTGCTCTGGGGTGCTAGCGGTGCCAGGCGTCACGACGCGCGGCTGCGGGCGCTCGCCGTCGTGAACGTGCCACTTGCCGCCGGGGAGCAACGGCGTGTCTTGATAGCCGAGGCTGCGCTGCGCCACGGCGGCCGCCACCACGCACAGGCCCGCCACTGCCACGAGGGCGAGCCGCAAGGCCGGTTGGTATCGTCTCATGAGCCACCTCCACAGGCTGTGTTAATCCCTAATACGCCACCGGGGCGGGGCCACTCCTGCATTCGTCAGCCGCCGCGCGGTCCCGTTTGGCGCGGCCAGCGGCCGGGAAACTACCCTTTCGAGGTCCGCAACCGGCGGCGATCCGCGCTGGCCGAGGCCTCCGCCCCCTGCACCGGTGTTCCAGCCGCCAGCGGGGCAGTGGGAGAAGGAGGGGCTCACCTTGGAGCAACCAACGACCGGCACCCCGGCCGCGTCCGCCGCGGCCCCCGACGCATTGCCGCGAGTGCTGGTAGTGGAGGACAACCCCGATACCCTGGAGATGCTCTCACTGGCGCTCACGATGATCGGTTATGAGGTGGAGACGGCGGCGGACGGCCAGACGGCCCTGCGCGCCGCGGCGGCACATCCCCCCGATGCCATCCTCTGCGACATCGGGCTTCCCGACATCGATGGCCACGAGGTGATGCGGCGCCTGCGCGCGCTGCCGGGGTTGGCGCACACACCGGCCTTCGCGCTCACCGGGTTCGGCCAGGAGCAGGACATCGAGCGAGCGCGCGCCGCTGGCTTTGATGCCCACCTCACCAAGCCGGTGGATCTGGCCGATCTCGACCGGCGCCTGCGCGAGGCGTTGGCCGGCGCCGCGGCCCCCGTCCCGGCGACCTAACCCCCGGCGGGGCGGGCGCGCGGCCGGCTATCTTCCCAACCGCGCGTCCTCCTCGGCGATCCAGGCATCGTAGTCGCGCGAGCGCGGCTCCGGGTCGCCCAGGCCCGCCTCGTGCCGCCAGCGAAGCAGCGGGTGGTCGCGTCGCGTCTGGGGCAGCGGCACGCGCCGGCCGTAGGCGGCGCTTTCCAAGATGCCCATCAGCACCTCCAGGACGTGGTGCGCCTCGGCACCGCTGCAGTCGTGCTCTCGCCCCTCTTCGATCGCGCGCACCATCTCGTCGGCGAAGGCGTACTCGTCCGGGTAGGCTCCCCGGGCCGGGTCGTATCCTTCGGGGAGGATCGCCGGCAGCGGCTGCCACTGGTCGTGCGTGCCGTCCGGGGCGTGGTGGGGCACCGGCAGCCACCAGGCATCAGTGGTCTTCCAGAGGATGCGCCCGGTGGTGCCCAGGATCTCGATTCCGTGGGCCAGGGCATCGGCGCGCGGCAGGTGGTGGCACATCACGGTGGCGACGACGCCGGCGGGGAAGTCGAGCATCGCGGTGATCCGCTCGCCGGCCACGATCCCCATGCCCCCCGGCGCCACCACCACATCCTCCGGGGTGATCGGGCGGCCGGCCACCGTGGCGACAGCGCTGACGCCCTGGCAGCGGCCGGCCAGGGCCAGGAAGTTGTTGATCAGGTGCGTCGCCAGGTTCATCAGCCCGTAGCCGCCGTAATAGCCCTTGTCGTTGGCGATCAGCGCCCGCACCTCCCCAATCTGGCCGGCGGCGATGGCGCGTCGCACCGCCTGCAGCGGCGGACCCAACCGGCTCTGGTGATGCACCGCCAGGCACACGCCCCGGGAGTTGGCGGCCGCCAGCAGCCGATCGGCCTCCTCCAGGTTGGTGCAGAGCGGCTTCTCCACGTCAATGTGCGCACCATACTCCAGCACCCGCAGGCACAGGTCGTAGTGAAACTCGGTGCCGGTGGCAATGACGACGATGTCCGGACGCTCCACGGCCATCATCTGGTCCAGGTCGGCATAGCAGGCGGCAACCCCCAGCGCCGCCGCCAGC
The DNA here is from genome assembly GCA_012512505.1 of Armatimonadota bacterium. GTDB lineage: Bacteria > Armatimonadota > JAAZEB01 > JAAZEB01 > JAAZEB01 > JAAZEB01. The sequence continues at coordinate 39,328 of JAAZEB010000202.1, forward strand.
CGGTCCCGGTGATCCGGCCGCAGGTCGCACAGGGCCACCACTTCAGTGCGGGGGTGGGCGGCATACCCTTGGGCGATGGCGGTGCCGCGCGGGCCGCAGCCGATGATGGCCACACGATAACTCTTCATCACGGTTCCTCGGTTCTCCACTCGCTGGGTAGCGCCATTCCGTCGCACACCAGCCGCACGTCATCAAACCAGGCGGTCCCCTCACCATAGCGGAAGATGAGGTGGGGGGCCAGGGTGAGCACCCCCGGGTCGGGCTCGTCCTCCGCCGGCGGCGTGTAGATGACCGCCAACTCCCGCCACTCCTCCGGCGGGGTGCCAGGCTCGGTCAAGGATGGCCCGC
>JAAZEB010000203.1 GCA_012512505.1 Armatimonadota bacterium
AACCTGATCACGACACCGGTCGTTGGCGGCCCCCCCGGCCCCCCGAGATCGGGGGGAGTGAGGAGTGAAAGCCCCCCCGGTTTCGGGGGGGTTGGGGGGGGCCAACCGCTTGAAGCCCCCCGGCCTCGGTTGGGGGGGGGCCAAACCCACACCTCAGGGCCGGCCGACCAACTCCGGCGTGGGGGGCGCGGCCGGGGTGGGCTGGGTGAGCAGCTCTCGCCAGCGGCGGACGGCATCCACGGCGATGGCGGCGGTCAGCACCAGCATGATCGACGCCAGGATGCACACCAAGCGCAGCGGGAACTGCTCGCCTGCCGGCGCCGTGGCGATCTGGCCCCACCAGCCCTGGATGCTCTGGACCGAAGCCACCACGGTCGTCACCAGCACAAAGACGAACGGGATCCCGGTGCAGAGCGCGTAGACCCGCCGCGAGGAGTGCATCAGGATGTAGGTGGTGCCCACTGCCAGGGCGATTGAGGCCAGAAGCTGGTTGACGATGCCGAGCATGCGCCAGAGGGTGTTGATGTTGCCGGTGTAGAGCAGGTAGCCCCAGCTCGCGCAGACGACGATGCTCATCACCACGTTGAGGCCCCAGTTTGCCTTGCCGCTCGGCTCCGCGGAGCGGCGGAAGAGCGCCAGCACCTCCTGGAAAACGAAGCGGGCGACCCTCGTCCCTGTCTCTAGCAGCGTGAGGATGAAGAGCGCCTCGAACATAATAACGAAATGATACCAGTAGCTGGTGAGCTGGCGCATCCCGGGGAAGCTGGCGAAGACTTTCGCCATGCCCACCGCCAGGGTGACGGCGCCGCCGGTGCGGCCGCGCAACTGCGGCTCCTCGGTGGCCTCCTCCAGCGCGTCCAGCTCCACCGGGGCCAGGTCCCACTGGTGCTGCACCCGCGCCGTCTCCACCATCTGCACGTAGGCCTGTTGCTGGGCCGGCTTCGCCTGAGCCACGTTGATGGCGAAGTAGTCACCCGGATGGAGCGCGCACGCCGCCACCAGCGCCGTGACGGCCACGAACCCTTCCACCAGCATCGCCCCGTAGCCGATCGGGCGGATATCGCGCTCGCGGTAGATCATCTTCGGCGTGGTGCCGGATCCGATCAGGGCGTGAAAGCCGGAGATCGCCCCGCACATGATGGTGATGCAAAGGAACGGCCAGAGCGCGCCGGAGATGACCGGGCCACCGCCGGCCGTGAAGTGAGTGGTCGCGGGCATCTTCAGCACCGGGTTGGCGAAGAAGATGCCGACGCCCAGCACCACCATCACCCCGATCTTCATGTAGGAGCTGAGGTAGTCGCGCGGGCACATCAGCACCCACACCGGCAGGATGGAGGCGATCAGAGCGTAGGCCGGCAGCATCAGCGAGAGCGCCGGCTGGCTGAAGAGGAGCGACGCGCCCATCGGCGAGGCCGCGAACGGCCGGCCCAGAAGCACGCCCAGGAGCACGATTGCCACCCCGATGGCAGAGGCCTCGCCCACCTTCCCCGGCCGAATGCGGTACATCCAGCAGCCGGTGATCAGCGCGGCCACGATGGTGACCAGGATCGTGAACATCCCCCAGGAGCTCTCGCTAAGGGCGTTCACCACCACGATCCCCACGCTCGCCAGGGTGACGATGACGATGAAAAGGGTCGCCACCGAGGTCGTGAGGCCGGAGAAGCCACCGATGCTGGCCTGGGCGATCTTCGGCAGTGAGAGGCCATCCTCGCGCACCGAGGCCCAGAGAACCACGAAGTCGTGCACGGCACCAGCCAGGCAGGCACCGATGACGATCCAGAGGAAGCCGGGCAGATAGCCCCACTGTGCCGCCAGCACCGGCCCGACCAGCGGGCCCGGGCCAGCAATCGCCGCGAAGTGGTGGCCGAAGAGTACCAGCTTGTTCGTTGGATGATAATCCACCCCGTCGCGCAGGCGGTGGGCGGGCGTGGGGCGAGCGTCGTCCAGCACGGCCACTTTGGCCGCCAGGAACGCGCTGTAGTAGCGGTAGGCCACGGCGAAGGCCGCCAGGGCCGTAATCACCAACCAGATCGAATGCATTGAGGTACCGCTCTCCACTCTGAGCAGGAGGCCAGTGGCAGCGGGAGTTGCCACGGCGAGGCGAGGCGTTTGGCCGGTTCTGCGGCCCGCCCCATGGGCAGATACGCTGCCAGGCGTTCAGTTCCTGCCCGATCAGAGTGAACGAGCAGGTGCCAGCGACCCGCTTGCCGAACGGGAGAGTGTTCGGCAAGCCGGCGCCGTTGGCGGCAGTACCCGGCGCCGGTGGAGGTTGTTTTGGAGGGTACGCTAACGCTTTTCACGGTGCCGGCGGAGGAACCGCGCCGCGGCCGGCCAGGGATCATCTACGTCTGCCCCGAGTGCTGGCAGCGCGCCGCGCCGGCAGTGCGCCTCGACGAGCCGCCGCTGTGTGCTCCCTGCGGCTGCCGCATGCGCCTCTTCTACGATCCGGCGGCGGCACCGCCACCCCAAGAGAGCCCGGAAGCGCCCCTCCGGCGGAAGGGTCGCCCCGGCCGGGGCAGCGCCGCGCGGCAGCACGCCAGCAAGCAGTAAAGGTGTGGCCGGGGGTCTGGCGTCCAGCAACCGCACCCGGCGCTGAGCCGCAGCACGGCCCCGGCGCCAGGCCCCCCGGCGCCGCTCAGAGGTCGTCGGTCGCCGAGGCCGCGGTGCTAGCAGCCGGTTCACCCGCTTCGCCCGCCTCGCCGTCCTCGCCCAGCCCTTCGCCAGACTCCTCGGCCTCGATCATCTCGTCGAGGCTTTCCTCGAAGTCGTCGCCGAGCTCCTCTCCCATCTCCTTGCCCATGGTGCGTGCCCACTGGCGCAGGCTGGCCGGGTCCTCGAGGTCGCCGAAGCGTGAGGGATCGAGGGAGTCGAGCATCTCATCCTCCGAGCGCACGCGAGCCACGCGCGAGATCAGCCGCTTGAGGTCGGTTCCGTGGCAGCGCGGGCACTGGAGGGCGGGCTCGTCCGCTACCACGCCGTGAAGGTGGCTGAAGCGCCGGTCACAACTCTGGCAACGGTACTCGTAAATCGGCATCGGTCATTCCTCGAAGCAGCGATAGTGGTCCGACCGCACCCTTCCACGGGCGCGGCGCTGTGGTTCGATTCGACGGCAGCGGGGCGCGATCCTTGGTAGGGCCGCGGGGCCGGCGGCAGGCCCCGCCAGACGAAAAGCCGGCAGGCGTCCCCCGGGTGAGAGGAGCACCTGCCGGCTTTTCACGGAAGCAGCGGTCGGGTGCCGCTATCGGGCAAACACGCGCCGCCAGCGGAAGATCGGCGCGGCCTTGGCGGGCGGCGGGTTCTCGCCCTTCGGGTCGTCGTTGCCGATGCCTGGCAGCACCACGTTCGGATCCAGATCTCCGTGCGGCAGCACCGTCACGGTCACCGGCTGAACGCCGGTGGCGATGTTCACTACGGTCGAGCCGCGCCCCATCACCGCCCCGGTGCCATCGGCGCCGCGCATCGCCGTTACCTCGAACCGCATCTGGCCCATCGGCACGCCATCGATGCGCAGGCGCAGCGGCCGGAGCTGGTCGTACTGTGCCGTTGGCGAGATGAGCAGGTCACCCGAGAGGCCCGAGGAGGGCGGCACCATCACCTGCCGCAGCGATGGGATCTCCTGGTTGTCTCGCAGGGAGAAGACCTTCACCAGCACACTGGAGGTGATCACCCAGTAGGCCACGCCAGCCGCTTCTTTCTTCTCCATCGCGACTGGAACGTTCAGCATCGCCAGGTTGACACTGCCGGAGCCGGCATCCCCCTGCGAGCGCAGTTCCACCACCGCCTCGGCAGCGGCGCCGCTGCTCACGGAGACAGTCGTTGAGCCGATGGCCAGCGCCCCAGGAGGAATGGTGGTCGTGTCGGCGGCCAGGGTCTGGTCGAAGGCATCGCGGGAGAAGGCCGGCCCACCGTAAGCCGCGGCGACCACGGTGTAAGGGCCGCCCGGGAGGGCGAACTCTGCCAGGCGCTCAATCACGCCCGGGGTGTGGGGGATGATCTGCTGCCTGATTCGCCCGGTGCTGTCGAACACCGCGACCAGGATGATCTGCACCCCCTCCGGGGTGATGTTAGCAGTGCGCACCACTAGGTCGCCATCCTGGCGCGGCGGTGCCGCCGATTGCGCGCTGCCCAGCGGCAGCTCCAGGTTCAGCAGGTCACCCGCGGTCACCGTCGCCGTCGCCGTGCCCACCCGGTTCACCTCGTCACTCACCTGCAGGCCGCGGTGAGTGGTCACCACGAACAGCCAGGGACCGGGAGAGAGGCCGGCCACCATCACCGGCACCCGCGTGATCGGCAAGCCACTCTGCACGAAGGCGCCCTGCAGCGGCACCTGCACCGGGGGCGGGTCGGTCAGCGTCCGGTCGCCCGGCATCGGGTCCACCACCAGGAGGGCATCGCCGGTGCCGACGTTACTGACGTTCAGCACCGCGCCGCCGGTGGAGGCAGAGGGCGCGCCAGAACCGCCACCGCTGCCCGGCGTCAGGGGCAGAGACACCGACGTCTCGGCGCCGGCGGTTAGTGAGGCGATTGTTGACCCGCTGGCTACCACGCCCCCGGCCGCGTTCTTGGCGGTGGCGATAAAGAGGAGCGAGCTGGCGGGCAGGGGGCCCAGGCGCAGCGGCACCGCGGTGAACGGCAGATCGAGCGAGCGAGGGATCGCCGGGGGCGCGCCCTCCGGCTCAATCACGGTGCCGTTCTGCAGC
>JAAZEB010000204.1 GCA_012512505.1 Armatimonadota bacterium
CCTCCAGGAAATGGCCGGAGTGCCCGAGCCATCGGGCTTCACACCGTTAGGAAGCCGCATTGCTGCGGCGCTCCGTTGCTTTCCCAGGCAACTGACCGGAGTGCCCGAGCGATCGGGCATCCACTGCCGGTCGGATCGCCGGCGTCCCGCCGGCCTCCTCCTGCAGGGCCACGGCTGCCAGTGGCGCGGACGAGCCAGCCGGCGCTCCCACGTCGCCATTGCCCGCCTCCAGGGCGTATGCTATAATGAGAACCACACCCCGGGCCCGGTTGGGCGCGCTGGGGCGGCGAAGAGGCGTGAGGCACGCCGGATCCCTGCACCATGAGGCAAGCACTCGCAATCCGCCTGCTGGCGATGGACGTTGACGGCGTCTTGACGGACGGCGTTCTTTACCTGGGCCGATCGGGGGAGGAACTGAAGGCCTTCCACGTTCACGATGGGCTGGGCCTAGCGCTGGCCCGTGGCGCCGGCCTGCAGGTGGCGTTCGTCACCGGGCGCAGCTCCGAGGCGGTGCGCCGCCGGGCCGGCGAACTAGGGGTGGAGCACCTCCTCGAGGGCGTGCGCCATAAGGGCGAGGCCTTGCGCGACCTGGCCCGGCGCCTGGAGCTGCCTCGCGAAGCGGTCGCTTTCGTCGGGGATGACCTGAACGACCTCCCAGCCTTCGCCGCCTGTGGCCTGCCGATTGCCGTGGCCGACGCGCCAGCGCGGGTGCGGGCGGCGGCAGCCTGGGTGACGCAAGCCCGCGGCGGTCGCGGCGCCGTGCGTGAGGTGGTGGAAGGAATCCTCGCCGTGCAGGGCCGCCTCGACGACGCGGTGGCGCGCTACCTGGCAGGAGAGCGCTGCCAGTGAGTGCCGCTGCCCCCTCCTTCACCCTGCTGCACACCGGCGATCTACATGGCCGCCTCACCGATGCCGCGGCTGCACGCATTCGGCAGGCCAAGGAGACGGCGGCCAACGTGCTTCTCGTGGATGCCGGCGATGCCCTTCACGCTGGCAACCTCGGAATAACCCCGTGGGGGGAAGCCGTCCTGGCGCGGATGGGGCACGCCGGTTACGACCTGATGGTCGCCGGCAACCGCGAGACGCACCTGTGGCAGTGGGCGGTGCGCGCCAAAACCGGCGCCGCGGCGTTCCCGATTCTGTGCGCCAACGTCGACGGCCGGGGGGCCGTGGACGGGCCGGCGTCGGCGCTGCCCCCGGAGGCGCTGCGCGCGCAGGTGCGCCCGGAAGTGCAGTACTACTGGCACCTGCGGGTGCGCCTGGCCAACGGCCTCACCGTAGCCATCTTCGGCCTCACCGTGCCGATGATCACCGCCACCATGCCGGCACGCCGCTTCAGCCACTATCTCTTTCAGGACCCGATAGAGACCGCCCGGGCACTGGTGCCCACGCTTTCGGCCCAGGCCGACGTGGTCATCGCGCTCACCCACCTGGGCTTGCCGGCCGACCGCGCGTTGGCCGCCAGCGTGCCCGGCATCCACCTAATCCTTGGCGGTCACAGCCACGACCTGACGGAGGAGCCGGAGCAAGTGAACGGTGTGTCGATCCTGCACGCGGGCGCCTACGCCGGCTACCTTGGCCGGGCAGAGGTTTCGCTGGCAGGCGGCCGGGTGGTGGTGCGCGCGTCGCGAATCCCGCTGCTGGGGAGAGACGAAGGGAGGCGGCAACGGCCCTGATCGCGCTGCTCCTGCTGGTCTTTTTTGCCGCCGTGGCGCTGGGCGTGGGCGCGCGCCTCCTCCGCGGGCTTGGCCTGGCCGGGGCGCCGCTGGCCGTTCGCGGCCCGTTCGCGCTGGGGATCGGCTTGGGCTGCCTGGCGTATGGGGTGCTGGCGCTGGGGCTGCTGCAGCTCCTCACGCTGCTGCCGGTGCTCCTGCTTCTTGGCGCGCTTCTCGCCCTGGGCGCCGGCCCCGGGTGGGAGTTGCTGCGCGAGGCCGGACGGGCGCTCCGGCAGTGGCGCCCACGGCAGGCCGGGGTCTCGCTGCTGCTGGGCACTGCCGTCGCGGCGCTGCTGCTGCTAGCGCTCGTGGCCGCCCTGGCGCCGCCGGCCGGCAGCGACTGGGACGGGCTGTCTTACCACCTGGCCGACCCGGCGATCTACCTGCGCCACGGCGGGCTGGTCTACCTTTTCTGGGAGTCGCACTCCAACTTCCCGTTCACGGTGGAGATGCTCTACACCCTGGGGCTGCTTTTCGGCAGCCCGGGCGGGGCGCGCGCCTTCCACTGGCTCTTCCTGGCGCTGGCGTGCCTGACGCTGGCGGGGGCGTGGCGCCACCTCTGGCCCGAGGCGCCGGCCCGGGCGCGCTGGCTGGCGCCGCTGCTGCTGTGTAGCGCCCCGGTGGTGCTGTGGAGCGCCACCCTGGCCTACAACGATCTGGCGCTGCTCACTTTCGAGCTGCTGGCGCTCTACGGCGTCTGGCTGTGGGCGCGCACCGGTCGGGCGGGGTGGCTGTGGGCCGGCGCGCTGTGCCTTGGGTTCGCCCTCGGCACCAAGATGACGGCGATGGCCCAGGCCCTGCTGCTGGCGCCGCTGGTGCTGGCGGTGGCCCTGCGGGCGAAGGCGGGCCTGGCCGCCGCCCTCCGACGCACCGCCGCCTGGGGCGGCCTCGCCGCGGCCGTCGGCGCCCCGTGGTACATCAAGAGCTACGTCTGGACCGGCAACCCGGTCTACCCGTTCTTCTTCTCGCTCTTTCCGAACACGCGCCACTGGAACGCGGCGATTGCCGAAAGCTACGCCAAGCACCAGGCCGAGTTCGGCTGTGGCCACGGGCTGGGGCACCTGCTGACGGCGCCCTGGGATCTGCTGGCCCACGCGGAGCGCTTCACCGATGGCCAAGGGGCGTTCCCCATCCTGTTCGGCTCGCTGGGGCCGGCGTTTCTGGCGCTGGCGCCGGCCGTGCTGCTGCTGCGCCGTCGGGATAGGCTGGCGCTGGGCATGCTCCTCTACGCCACGGCCTACGGCTTTATCTGGTTCCACCTCTCGCAGCAGACACGCTACCTGATGCCGGCGCTGCCGGTGCTGGCGCTGGCCGCCGCTCGGGGCCTCACCGGGCTGATCGAGGAGCGGCGGATGGCGCGCCTGCCCGGCTTTGCCGCCGCGGCCGTGCCGGTGGCGCACGCCTTTGCCATCGCCCTGCTGCTGGCCGGGCCTGCCTGGCCGGTGGTCAGCGGCCGCGAGCGCGTGCCAGACTACCTTCACCGCCAATTCGAGCTGTATCCGCTCTACACCTATATCAACAGCCACCTGCCAAAGGACGCGAAGATCCTGCTCATCCACGAGGTGCGCGGGTTCTACCTGGAGCGCGATTACCTCTGGGGCAACCAGGGCCACCACGACGCGATCCCCTGGACCCGCTTCGGGAACGAGGAGCGGATGCGCCGGTTCCTTCGGGAAGAGCTGGGGGTCACCCATGTACTGATCAATCACCGCATCCTGCCGCGTGAGGCTACGGTGCCCGAGACCGCCTGGGAGCACCCCCTCTGGGAGGCCATCGGCGCCGGCACCCTGGTGCCCGAATACGAGGACCGCGGCTTCTGCCTCTACGCAATGCAGTAGGCGAGCGATCGACAGGGAAACCACGAAGGTCACGAAGGAACACAAAGAATCAGGGAGAGCGTGGGGCGAACGCCTGAGTGAGGTGCCGAACGAAAGTGGCGCGCAAGACGTCTCGCAAAGAGAAGAGAGAAGCTCCCGAGCCGCCGGCCAGCACCGCGGCGGTGGCAAAGCCCAGTCCGCGGCCGGCGTGGTGGGCACCGCTGGCAGACCGCCGCGAGCGCCTGGCGCTGGCGGTGCTGCTTGCCGTCTACTTCGCGCTTGGCGGCCTCTACCTGGCAACCGTGCGGTTTGGGAACGCGCCAGACGAGGCGGCGCACCTGCTCTACGTGCAGCAGCTTGCCGCCGGGAAGCTGCCGGTCTTCCGGGCGGAGGACCGCGCCAACTTCGAGGCGCATCAGCCGCCGTTGGCCTACGCGGTGGCGCTGCCGGCCTACCTGGCGGCGGGCGGCCGCGGCACGGGGGAGGTGCCCCGGCTGGCGCGCTATGCCGTGCGCGGGGTGAGCCTGCTGCTGGGAGCGCTGGTGGTGACGCTGGTGTTCCTGGCGGTGCGCTGCTGGCTGCCGGGTGACCCGGCGCTGGGCCTGGCCGCCGGCGCCGTGGCGGCGTTCCTGCCGATGCGGTTGGCCGTCTTTTCGTCGCTCAGCAATGACCCGCTGACGGAGCTGATCTTCTGCGCGGTGCTGCTGGTGTTGGGGCTGGGCCTGCGCGACGGGTTCAACCGCCGGCGCGCCTTGCTGGTGGGGACGCTGATCGGCCTGGGGCTGCTGACGAAGAGCACCTGCGCCCTGCTGCTGCCGGTGGCGCTGGTGGCGCTCTTCCTGGAGTGGCGGCGGCATCGGTCGCGCTCCGGCGCCTACGTCGTGAACGCGCTGCTGCTGGTGGGGATGGCGTTCGTGATCGGGGGGCCGTGGCTGGCGCGTAACCAGGTGCTCTACGGCGATCCGTTCGCCCTGGGGGCGTTTACCGCCTACTTCGGCGACCGGGCCACGCCGGAGTACTTCATGACGCGGCAGGGGCTGACGTTCCTGGAGTACCTGCGCTTCCGCGTGCTGGCGTTCACGCTGCGCAGCTTCTGGGGCGTGTTTGACCATATGAACTTATGGCTGGGCGGCGCCATCGACTCGCTGCCGGGGCTCGCCCCGGGCGCCCTGCCAGCGGAGCGCCTAGCGGATCTGCTGCGGCGCGGAAGTGCCGATGCCCCGATCTACACCGTGCTGGGGTGGGTGACGTATGCGTTGATAGCTGGGGCGGTGGCCGGCGTGGTGCGGTGGTGGCGCGGCCGGCCGGAGGGGTGGCAGGGGGATACGGCGATGGTCTGGGCATTGTGCGCGGCGCTGGTGGGGGCCGCGTTTCTGCGCTTCAACCTGGAGTATTTCCAGGCGCAGGCGCGTTACCTCTACCCGGCGGTGCTGCCGATCGCCGCGGCGATGGCGATGGCGTGGCTGGCCCCCTGGCCTCAGCGCCACCGCGGGATTGGCGCCGGGCTCTTCGCCGTGGCGCTAGGAGGGCTGGCCCTCTACGCCTGGCAGGGCACGCTGCTACGCTTCTTTGAGAAAGTGGGGTGGTGATGCGGCCGCTCCTGCTGTCGGTCCTGGTGCCGGCCTACAACGAGGCCGATACGATCACCGAGGCGATCCGGCGGGTGCAGGAGGCTGATCTGGGGGAGGGCGTCACCTGCGAGGTGATCGTGGTGGACGATGGCTCCACTGACGGCACGCGCGAGCTGCTGCGCCAAACCAGCGGGATCCGCCTGGTGGAGCACGAGTGCAACCGGGGGAAAGGCGCCGCGATCCGCACCGGCCTGGCGCACGCCTCCGGCGAGGTGGTGGTGATCCAGGACGCCGACCTGGAGTACGACCCGGCCGACTTCCGCCGGATGCTGGAGCCGATCCGTCAGGGGAAGGCGGCGGTGGTCTATGGCTCGCGCTTTCTCAACGGCACGCCTCGCATGCGCCTGGCGAACCTGATTGCCAACCGCCTCCTGGCCTGGAGCGCGACGCTGCTCTTTGGCCGCCGCCTGACAGACGAGGCGACGTGCTACAAGATGTTTCGCACCGAGGTGCTGCGCGCCATGGACCTGCGCGCCAACCGCTTCGATTTCTGTCCGGAGGCGACGGCCAAGGCGCTGCGCGCCGGCCACCGCATCCTGGAGGTGCCGGTCTCCTACCAGGCGCGCACGGCGGCGGAGGGCAAGAAGATCTCCTGGCGCGACGGCGTGGCGGCGTTCTGGACGCTGCTGAAGTATCGGCTGGTGCGGTGAGGTCAGATCAGACCGAGGGGAAGAGCGGGAAACGGCGATGAAGGCAGCAAGCGCCAGGGAGATCGGCCGGGCGAGAGCCGGCCGACGGCGGGCAATGGGCCAGGGGGCAGCGCTGCTGCTGTGCCTCTGCCTGCTCCCCGGGTGCCGCCAGCGCTCGCCCGAGCCGGAGCCGCCCGAGCCGGCCCCGCCGCAGCGGCCGTTTGAGCCGCAGATCCACGCCCGGGGCATCACCTGGACGCTGCCAGACCCACAGGGCCGGCCGATCTGGGAGCTGGAGGCGAGCGAAGGGGGCGGCGCCGCCTCCCAGGGCCTGGCGGAGCTGCAGGACGTGCGCTGCCGCGTTTACGCCGAGGGGAAGCTGGCGCTGAACGCCGAGGCCGCGCGGGTGAGGGCCGACCTGAAGGCGAAGCGGCTGGCCCTCCAGGGGGGCGTTTCCGCCAAGACGGTAGACGGCAAGCGGTCGTTCCGCTGCCAACAGGTGACGTTGAGCGTCAAAGAGGAGAAGCGTGCCGTGGTGGAGGCAACCGGCACGGTCCGCCTGCAGGTGGATGGGTTGGAGATGGCGGGCGCGCGCCTGGTAACCAACCCGCGCCTGAGCGAAGGCCAACTGCTGCCGGAGGAGTGAGACTCTCCCGGGGGATTGCCGGAGTGCCCGAGCAATCGAGCTTCCTACGGTGGAAAGCAGCATCGCTGCGGCACTCCGTGGCGTACCAGGCGAAGTGCCGGGGGCAACCGGCAGAGCGGTTCGGGGGGCGTACTGGCGCAGGGCGCATGAAGGAGCTTGCATTGATGTCAGGAGGTTGGAGACGGGCGTCGCGGTGGGCGGCCGGGATGGGGCTGGTGTTGGGAATGGCGCTGGCCGTGCGCGCGGTGGCGGCGGCACCGGCGGCTAAGAGCGTCAGCGTGAAGTGGCCGGGAGGCACCGTCACTGTCGAGGGGCGCATCGGCTACAAGACGCAGCAAGGCAAGGTGGTGCTCACCTTCACGAAGAACGTGCGCGCCGTTGCCCAGGACCCGGCCCAGCGGATCGAGTTGCTGCACGCCGACCGGGCGACGGCGGAGGTGGCGTCTGGCTGGCGCTTCAGCACCATCAAAGCGAACGGGGGGGTGCGCCTGTCGGTGCAGCGCAAGAGCGGCACGCAGACGCAGACGGCCACCGCCCGCTGCAACCAGGCCACGATCCATAACCCCGAGGGCCGGAAGCTCACCGGGGATCAGCGCTTCCTGGTCGCCGATCTGGTAGGAGAGGTGCTGCTGACGCTGCCGGCGCCGGGCCCGGCCGGCGCGAACGAGGAAGCCGCCCCGCCGATGACCCTGGAGGGCGAACACGCCCAGATCTGGCTGACGGCGGACGGCTACGAAGGGAGCATCTCCGGTGCAGATTAGCACGCAAGACCTGGTGAAGAGCTACCGCGGGCGCAACGTGGTGGACGGCGTCAGCCTGAACGTGAGCCAGGGGGAGATCGTCGGCCTCCTCGGCCGCAACGGCGCCGGCAAGACGACCACCTTCTACATGGTCGTCGGCCTGATCCGCCCCCGCTCCGGCCGCGTGCTGCTGGACGACCGCGACATCACCCGCCTGCCGATGTACCAGCGCGCCCGGGCCGGCATCGGCTACCTGGCGCAGGAGGCGTCTGTCTTCCGCAAGCTGACCATTGAGGCGAACCTGCGCCTGGTCCTGGAGATGAACGGCCTCTCGCGCGCCGAGCAGGAGAAACGGATCGACCAACTCCTCGACGAGTTCTCCATCAAACACCTGCGCAAGGAGATGGGCTTCTCCCTCTCCGGCGGCGAGCGCCGCCGCGTGGAGATCGCCCGCTGCCTGGCAACCAACCCGACCTTCATCCTCCTCGACGAGCCGTTCACCGGCATCGACCCGATCGTCGTCGCCGACATTCAGGACATCATCCGCCACCTGAAGGAGCGAGGCATCGGCATCCTCATCACCGACCACAGCGTGCGCGAGACGCTGGCGATCACCGACCGCGCCTACATCATCGTTGAGGGGAAGATCCGCACCGCTGGCACCCCCGAGCAGATCCTCAACGACCCCGTCGCCAAAGAGAACTACCTGGGCGACCGCTTCGCGATGTAGGCGTTCGGCCCTCCCCTTCCCAATCGCCTGGGCATTGCGGCCGGTTTCCCGGGGGATGCCGGCCGCCCCTCGGCATCGGGGGCGCCCAGACCACGGGCAGGGCGACGAGGGCTCCCCATACACGGGGTGTTGCTTCTGGCGAAAAGCGGTATCATACAGAGGGAGGGCGTGCTTCGCGGGCGCACCCTGGTGCTACCGCGCAGCGCCGGCAGGGAACGTGTTCGCCGGCAAGCCTGTTCCTTATGTAGCGACACGGTGATTGGGGGCCTCACGCGCGATGGATGATTCCGCAGCTACCAACGGGATGCTCAACAGCCAGAACCTCGCTTACGTCGAGCAGCTCTACGCCGCCTTCCTGCGCGATCCGGCTTCCGTGCCGGACGACTGGCGCCGCTACTTCACCGGCATGGCAACCCACGACGCCTTCGTGGAGAACCCGAAGCTCACTCCCACCTTCCGGCGGCACAGCGTCTTCAGCCCACCCGGGTGTGACGGCCGTCACGTCACCGACTGCGGCAAGGTTGCCGAGGCAGCGGTGCGCCAGGAGCGCGTCGACAAGCTGGTGCGTGCCTACCGCGTGCGCGGACACATGGTCGCGCAGATCGACCCCCTGGGGATCCCCCGGCCGCCGATGCCGGAGCTAGACCCTGCCTACTACGGCTTCACCGAGGCGGATCTGGACCGCCGCGTGGCCCAAACGACGGTTCACTACCGCGGCCACCCCACGCTGCGCCAGCTCATCGAGCATCTGCGTGCCACCTACTGCCGCTCCATCGGCGTGCAGTTCATGCACATGGATGATCTGCAGGTGCGCACCTGGCTGCAAGAGCGCATGGAGCCGACGGAGAACCGCACCGACCTCACCGTGGCCGAGCAGATCCGCATCCTCACCCGGCTCACCGACGCCGTCATCTTCGAGGAGTTCATTCAGCGCAAGTACCTGGGCGCCAAGACGTTCTCCCTGGAGGGAGCGGAGAGCCTGATCCCGCTCCTCGATCTGCTCATCGAGAAGGCGGGCGAGCAGGGCCTGGAGCAGATCGTCATCGGTATGGCGCACCGCGGCCGGCTGAACGTGCTGGCCAACATCATGGGCAAGAGCGCCAAGGAGATCTTCCTGGAGTTCGAGGACCCGGACCCGGAGCTGCACATCGGCCGCGGCGACGTGAAATACCACCTTGGCTACGCCCGCAGTTGGACCACCTCCACCGGCAACACCGTGCGCCTCTCCCTGTGCTTCAACCCGAGCCACCTGGAGTTCGTCAACCCGGTAGCCCTGGGCCGCATGCGCGCCAACCAGGATCGTGCCGGCGATCTGAAGCGCGAGCGGGGGATGTGCGTCCTCATCCACGGCGAGGCCGCGTTCGCCGGCGAAGGGATCGTCCAGGAAACGCTCAACCTGAGCCGCCTGCCGGGCTACACCACCGGCGGCTCGCTGCACATCATCGTCAACAACCAGATCGGCTTCACCACCCCCCCCAGCGAGGGGCGCTCCACCACCTACGCCTCGGACGTGGCCCGGATGCTGCAGGCGCCGGTCTTCCACGTGAACGGGGAGGACCCGGAGGCGGTGGCCCAGGTGGTGCGCCTGGCGATGGAGTATCGCGCCGAGTTCCGCAGCGACGTGGTGATCGACATGTACTGCTACCGTCGTCGCGGCCACAACGAGGGCGACGAGCCGATGTTCACCCAGCCGCTGCTCTACCAGGCGATTGAGAAGCGGAAGTCGGTGCGCGAGGGCTATCTGGAGCACCTTCTGAAGCTGGGTGGCATCACCCGCGAGCAGGCTGATGAGATCGCGGTGCGCCGCCGCGAGCACCTGGAGCGGGAACTGGCCGCGGCGCGCAGCGAGGTGTACGACGCCATGCGCCCGCGCAGCTTCCTGGAGGAGCTGTGGAGCGAGTATCAGGGCGGCCCCGAACACCTGGTGAAGGAGGTTCCCACCGGGGTGCCCCGCGAGCGCCTCGCCGCGCTGCTGGAGAGCCTGGCACGGCTGCCGGAGGGGTTCCATCCCCATCCCACGGTGGCGCGCCACCTGGAGCACCGCCGGCAGATGGCCCGGGGCGAGCGCCCGCTTGACTGGGCGGCCGGGGAGGCGCTGGCGTTTGCCACGCTCGCCACTGAAGGCACGCGCGTCCGCCTCTCCGGCCAGGATAGCTGCCGGGGCACCTTCAGCCACCGCCACGCCGTGATCTACGACATGACCGATGGGCGTCCCTACACCCCGCTGCAGCACCTGGACCCGCAGCAGGTGCCGGTGGAGATCTTCAACAGCCCGCTCTCCGAGGCGGGGGTCCTCGGCTTTGAGTACGGCTACAGCCTCGACTACCCGGATGCCCTAGTCCTCTGGGAGGCGCAGTTCGGCGACTTCGCCAACGCCGCCCAGGTGATCATCGATGAGTTCGTCACTAGCGCCGAAGGCAAGTGGAACTACCTCTCCGGGCTGGTCTTGCTGCTGCCACACGGCTATGAAGGCCAGGGGCCGGAGCACTCCAGCGCCCGCCTTGAACGCTACCTCGAACTGGCGGCGGAGGACAACATCCAGGTGGTCGTCCCCTCTACGCCAGCGCAGATGTTCCACGTGCTGCGGCGGCAGGTGCTGCGGCAGTGGCGCAAGCCGCTGGTGGTGATCACACCCAAGAGCCTCCTGCGGCACCCGCGTGCCGTCTCCAGCCTCGACGAGCTGGCAACCGGCACCTTCCAGCGCATCTTGCCAGACACGCAGATCCACAACGGCGCCGTGCGGCGGGTGCTGCTGTGTACCGGCAAGATCTACTACGAGCTGCTGGAGGGCCGCGAGCGCCTGGAGCGGCACGACGTGGCGATCGTGCGCCTGGAGCAGCTCTATCCCCTCCCGGAAGAGGTGCTGTCGGCCGGCCTGGCGCGCTACGCCGACGGCACGCCAGTCTTCTGGGTGCAGGAGGAGCCGGAGAACATGGGCGCCTGGCGCTACCTGCGCGTGCGCTTCGGCCGGCGCCTGATCGGCCGGCTTCCCTTCTCCGGCATCTACCGGCCCGCCTCCGCCAGCACGGCCACCGGATCGGCCAGCAGCCACAAGATGGAGCAGCGCCAGCTCATCGACAGGGCTTTCGGCGACGGTATCGAAGAAGACTGAAAGCATACCTGGCGTCGCCACCACGAAGGCCCGAAGAGGCGAAGGGGATGAAGCGGTGGCCCGGCTTCGTCTCCGTGGGGCTGGGTGGTCCGCCTCTCGTATAGAGCCAAACAGGAGGTCTCGGCCATGGCCGTTGAGCTGAAGGTGCCCGCGTCCGGGGAGTCGATCAGCGAGGTGGAGATCGGCGAGTGGCTGAAACGCCCGGGCGATCCAGTGAACCAGGACGAAGTGGTCGTCGTGCTGGAGACGGATAAGGCGGCGCTGGACGTTCCCGCGCCGGCCACCGGGGTTCTGGACCGGGTGCTGAAAGAAGCCGGGGAGACGGCCCGGCCGGGCGAGGTGATCGCCCTCATCGCCGTGGCAGGCGAAGCAGCCGCGCCGCAGCCGGCCGAGGCGCAGCCCGCCGTGGAGCCCCCACCAGCAGCCGCGCCGGCACCGACCGCGGTGGAGGCTGAAGCCCCCGCCGCTGCCGCCCCCGCGCCAGAAGCCCCGGTGGAGGTGCCGCCGCCGCCGGCTGTGGCCGAGCGCCCGGCACCTGAGGCATCCTCCCCGCCGCCGGCTGTGGCCGAGCGCCCGGCGCCCGAGGCTCCCCCCCGTGCCGCCGTCGCCGCGCCGCAGGAGTCGGCCGTTGCCGCCCCACCGCCCGCGCGCGCACCAGAGGCACCCGCGGCGGTTCCGGCGGCTTCCCTGGAGGGGGTGGCCACCCCCTCGATTGGGCGCCAGGAAGAGGTAGTGCCGATGACGGCGCTGCGCCGGCGCATCGCCGAGCGCCTGGTGCAGGCCCAGCAGACCGCCGCGCTTCTCACCACCTTCAACGAGATCGACATGTCGGCGGTAATCGCCCTGCGCCAGGAGCTGCAGCCGATCTTCCAGGAGCGCCACGGGGTGAAGCTCGGCTTCATGTCGTTCTTCGTGAAGGCCTCCATCGAGGCGCTGAAGCGGGTGCCACAGGTGAACGCCGAAATCCAGGACGAAAACATCGTCTACCGCAACTACTACGACATCGGCATCGCCGTGGGGGGCGGGCGCGGGCTGGTGGTGCCCGTCCTACGCAACGCCGAGCGGATGAGCTTCGCCGAGGTGGAGCGCGCCATCGCCGACTTCGCCCGCCGCGCCCAGGAGAACAAGCTGAAGATTGAGGAACTGCAGGGCGGCACCTTTACCATCAGCAACGGCGGGATCTACGGCTCGCTCCTCTCCACGCCGATCGTCAACCCGCCCCAAAGCGGCGTTCTCGGCATGCACGCCATCCAGGAGCGCCCGGTCGCCCGCGAGGGCCAGGTGGTCATCCGCCCGATGATGTACGTCGCCCTCACCTACGACCACCGCCTGATCGATGGGCGGGAGGCGGTCACCTTCCTGCGC
Organism: Armatimonadota bacterium; assembly: GCA_012512505.1. GTDB lineage: Bacteria > Armatimonadota > JAAZEB01 > JAAZEB01 > JAAZEB01 > JAAZEB01. The sequence continues at coordinate 12,386 of JAAZEB010000204.1, forward strand.
CACATCAAGGAGTGCATCGAGGAGCCCGCCCGCCTGCTGCTCGAGGTATGACCCCGGCATCCTCTCGGCCCGTCGTTAGGAGGCGTCTCCGACCCCAATTTCCCCCAACCATCGGCGTCAGCGACCGCGGTCGGAGCGCCGGCCTCTGGCCGGCGACGAGGAGGCCGGCGGGTAGAGTAGGCCGCCGGCGCAGTTGAGTCACTTCCGAGCGATAGGACTTGCATACGACTAGGTGTCCGTTTCCGCCCTTTCGGGTCGGTGCCCACGCATATCGGGCCTTGGCTCGGCCGCGCTCCCCGTTTCCGGCGGCCCCTCTCCGAACCGTGCGTGAGGTTCTCCCTCACACGGCTCTCCAC
>JAAZEB010000205.1 GCA_012512505.1 Armatimonadota bacterium
GCCCCCTAGCCGGAGGCGTAGCACCACGCCGCCTCCCTGCTGGCCCTCGTGGGCAAGGAGGAAGATCCCCGGGCGCCTGTCGAAAGCATCAGCAGGTGAGGCGTCGGCCGCGCCGGCACGCAGGAGCCGGGCCGGCAGGCCGCCGCGGCGGGGATCGCATCTCAGCCGGCGCTGCCTCACCGAGCCGAGGAGCTGAGGAGGGAAGAGGCATGTCGGAACTGGAACCGCAGGAGGAACAGCGGTGTGGTCGGGGAGCACCCAAAGGCGCGATCGCGGCGGCCGCGGTGGCGGCGGCCCTCGGCGCCGTGGCGTTCTCACGCACGCGCCAGCGAGTGCGGCTCAGCGCGCACCAACAGGCGCTGAGGGAGCTTGCGGAAGAGACTGGCTGCCAGTTCACCCCGGCTCAGCCCAACGATCCGCAGGGCCCAGACTTCCCCACGCTGGAAGGCTTGCACCGGGACCGCCAGGTGCGCCTCGATACCGAGGTGGCCGGAGCGTCGCTCGGCCTGCGGCTCCTTACGCGCGCCACTGCTCGGCACAGCGCCCCCGTTCCCGGCTTCGTCGTCATCCGTGAGGAGACGCTGACCACGCGTATGGCCGACCACCTGGGCCTGGCCGACATTCAGGTGGGGGAACCCGCCTTCGACGACCGGTTTGAGGTGACCTCCGACGTGCCGGAGGCGGCCGACCTGCTGCAGCCCGAAGTGCGCGACGCCCTGATGGGCGCCACGTTCGAGAGCGTGGTGATCCGGCCGGGCGAGGTAATCGTGCGCCAGCGCGGCCCCCTCACCACCACGGCAGCTCTGCGGCAGACGCTGAAGCTCGCCGTCGACATTGCCGAGTGGTTGGAGCCGCTCGGCTGAGGCGGGCGCCCGGCGTGCCCTACCAATAGGCGCGCCCGCTCACCGCCGCCAGCGGCACCGGGCCGAAGTCGCGGCTGTCGTACGACACGCGGCGGTGATCGCCAACAACGAAGACGTGCCCCTGGGGCACCACCTGCCGCTCCAGGTAGCCCAGCGAGGGATGCCGCGCGGTGGCCCGGCGCAGGGGGCGCACCAACGGAGGCTCGATCAACTCCACGCTTTGGGTGGCGGGGCGCACCAGCAGCCAGACGGTCTCTCCCCCCAGGGCCACCACCCGCTTGACGTAGATGTCGTGCCCGTGGCGGAAGGCGATCACGTCGCCACGGCTCACCGGGGCCAGGCGGTAGCGGAGGCGATCAACCACGAAGAGTTGGCCGTTGCGGAGCGTCGGCTCCATCGAGTGCCCCTCGACCACGGCGATGCTGGCCGGGTTCAGCGCCCGGACGGCCAACACCGCGCCCGCGAAGTAGAGCCACCGCCGCCACCTCACTGCCGCTGCTCCTCCCTTCCCCGTCGCCGTAACCGCACACGCCAAGCCACTCCGCTATTCCCGGCCAGCGCGCTACTAAAACCCGCCGTGCCCTGCCGTGGGTTCCGCTGGCAAGCCCCTGGGCCTAGAACCCCTCCCCTACGGGTGCCCCGTGCCCGCGCATGACCGCACCCGCCGCGCCGGATTACTGCGTCCGTGCCTCCTTGTGGCCCGGCAATTGCAGGCCCAAACGCTCCGCAGAGCCTTTCGCGAGGCTCTGCGGAGCCGGCTCTCGGCCACTGGTGGTCTGCCCGGCTCCACCGTTCGCCCAGGGGGGTGAGGGGGATGTCAGTTCGCGGCGCGATGCGTCGGATCTATCACCGCCTGCCGGTGCCGTGGCGGCCGCCGCGCGGGGTGCGTGCCTTCCAGCGCCTGAATGAAGAGATGCAGTGGTGGCCGCCGGCGCGCATCGAGGAGTACCAGGTTCGGCGTCTGCGTGCCTTCCTGTGCCACGCCCAGGCGCACGTGCCCTACTACGCCGACCTTTTCGCTGGGCTTGGCTTTGACCCGGAACAGTTGTCCTCGTTGGAGGAGTTCCGGCGCTTGCCGCTTCTGGAAAAGGCCTGCGTGCGCGACAACCCCAAAGCGTTCACCGCGGCCGACTGGCGGCGCTGGAAGCCGGTGGTGCGCCGCACCAGCGGCACTACCGGGCAGCGCCTGGAGGTGCTGATGAGCGAGCGTGCCCAGCACGCTCACGCCGCCGACCGCGAGCGGCGCTACCGGTGGGCCGGCTACCACCCGGGTGACCGGCTGGCCGTTTTCCTTCAGTTCCTCTCACCCGCGCCAGAGGAGCACTGTTACCGGCATCGGCCGCGCAACTGGCTGTGTCTCAACCTGCAGGTGGCCGATTCGGAGCGGCTGCGGTGGGTGGTGGCAAGGCTGGCGGAGTTCCGCCCAGAGGGAATTCTGGCCTACCCCTCGCACCTCTACTGGCTGTACCAGTACCTGGCCGAGCACCCGAACGAGGCGATCCGGCCGCGGGTGCTGATGACCGACGCCGAGATGCTGTACGACTTTCAGCGCCAGCAGATCGAGGCGTTCTTTGGGGTGCGCGTTGCCGACTACTACGCCATGTCGGAGCATGCCGCCTCTGCCGCCCAGTGCGCGGCGGGGGCTTACCACGTCGGGGCGGAGTACGCGCTGGTGGAGGTCCTCCGGCCGGACGGCACGCCGGCCCGGCCCGGGGAGATGGGCGAGGTCGTCGGCACCAACTTCGAGAACTACGCGATGCCGCTGGTTCGCTACCGGACGGGTGACCTGGCGGTGGTCGGCGACGATCCCTGCCCCTGCGGCCGCGGCCTGCCCACCTTGGCGCGCGTGGTCGGCCGCACGCAAGACGTGATGCTCACCCCCACTGGCCCGGCGCGCTTCCCCAACTGGAGCTTCTCCTTCCACGACGTGCCGGGCGTGCGGGAGGTGCAGATCATCCAGGAGGAGGTTCACCGGTTCCGCATCAAGGCCGTTCCCGGGCCGGGCTATCAGGAGGTCGACGCCGACCGGCTGGCGCACGCGCTTTGCCGCAGCCTGGAGTTCCCGGCGCAGGTTGCCGTGGAGCTGGTGGAGCGGATCCCACGCACGGTGAGCGGGAAGTTCCGCCTGATGGAGTGCCGGGTGCCGACCTCCCTGTGGGTTGGCAACCTGGAGCAGCAGCCGGAGCGCGGGCAATCGTAGGGCGCCCAGAAGCAGAAATGGGGCTCCCGCCCCGCAGAAGCCCCATTTCCCGACAGATCCCACTATCCAGAAGGAGGTACCATGCTCTACCTGACTGGAGTATACCCTCCCCACCCCGCGGCGAAACCCACGTTTCGCGGGGAATGATCGCTTCGGCCCAGGCCGGTGATGATGCTTTTGCGCCGGGGACGGGCGGTTGCCCCACGCCCGCCTGATTTTTGGGCGATCCGCACCTTGACAGCGGGGGCCTTCTGTGCTAGAATGGCCGCATACTGCGCGTTCATCACTGTTGCGGTGCGACGGCGGCGGCCTCGCCGCCGCAACTATTTGTGAAGGGTTGTGACGAGGCGATGTATGCAGTAGTCCATTCGGGCGGCAAGCAGGTGCGTGTGGCGCCCAACGAGGTCGTGGATGTTGAGAAGCTCGACGCACCGGTCGGCGAGCAGGTGACGCTGGACCAGGTGACGATGATCCGCACCGACGACGGCACCCGGCTCGGCACCCCCTTCGTCGAGGGCGCCAAGGTCGTGTGCAAGGTGCTGGCGCAGGGCCAGGGCGAGAAGATCCGGGGCTTCACCTACAAGGCTAAGAAGAACATCCGGCGGCGCTTCGGCCACCGGCAGCCTTTCACGAAGCTCTTGGTGCAAGAGATCCAGGCCTGAGGGCTGAAACGGGAGAGAGAGCGGAAATGGCACACAAAAAGGGAATGGGGAGCTCCCGCAACGGCCGGGATAGCCAGCCGAAGTATCGGGGCGTGAAGGAGAGCGACGGCACGCTGGTGCGCGCGGGCAGCATCATTGTTCGCCAGTGCGGCACGCGCGTTCGGCCTGGCCATGGCGTCGGCCTGGGCAGGGATTTCACCCTGTTCGCCCTCCGCGACGGCGTGGTCCGCTTCGAGGGAGAAGGCAAGACGCACAAGGTTTCGGTCGTCGCCTGAGCTAAGTGCGGGAGAAGGGGAACACGGGCGGCCTGGTGAGCGCGCGCCCGCGCCGCATCCACCCGTCCCCCCTTCTCCGTTCCTCCACCTCCCCGCTTCGTTGCTCCCGCCACCGCCATCACCGCCCACCTCCTGGGTAAGATCCCACCATGTTTATTGACGAGGCATTGCTCCACGTGAAAGCCGGCAAGGGCGGGAATGGCATCGTCGCCTTTCGCCGAGAGAAGTTCGTCCCCCAGGGCGGGCCGGCCGGCGGCAACGGCGGGCGTGGCGGCGACGTGATCCTCGAGGTGGATACCAACAAGAACACCCTCCTCGACTTCCAGCACCGTCAGCTACACCAGGCCGGCAACGGCAAGAACGGCGGCTCCAGCAACAAGCAAGGCGCCGATGGGGCGTCGCTGACACTTAAGGTGCCGCCCGGCACCCTCGTCTACGACGCCGAGAGCGGCGACCTGTTGGCCGACCTGACCGGGCAGCCGGAGCACGAGCGCTGCGTGGTGGCGCGGGGCGGACGGGGCGGGCGCGGCAACGCGGCGTTCGCCACGGCGCGCAACCAGGCGCCGCGCTTCGCCGAGAACGGCGAGCCGGGCGAGGAGCGCCGCCTCCGCCTGCAGCTCAAGCTGCTGGCCGACGTCGGCCTGGTCGGCTTCCCCAACGTCGGGAAGTCTACCCTCATCTCCCGGGTATCCGCTGCCCGGCCCAAGATCGCCGACTACCCGTTCACCACCCTGGTGCCAAACCTGGGGGTGGTGCGCCTCGACTCCTGGCAGAGCTTCGTGATGGCCGATATTCCCGGGCTGGTCGAGGGGGCCCACGAGGGAGCCGGCCTGGGCCACCAGTTTCTGCGCCACGTCGAGCGCACCCGCGTTCTGATCCACCTGCTGGACGTTTCCGGGATGACCGGGCGCGACCCGGTGGCCGACTACCACACCATCAACCGGGAGCTGGCCGCCTACAGCCCGCGCCTGGCCTCGCTGCCACAGCTCGTCGCCCTCAACAAGGTGGATCTGCCGGGCGCGACCGAGGTAGCCGCCGCGGCCCGGGAGGCGTTGGCGGCCGAGGGACGCCCGGTGTTCGCCATCTCGGCGGTGACCGGCGAGGGCGTGCCGGCGCTGATCAGTGCCGCGGCACAGGCGCTGGCACAGGCCCGCGCCGAGGCTGCCGCAGCGGAGCCTGAGGAGGCGGAGATCCCGGTCGTGCGCCCAGGGCGCCCCGCGCGCGCCCAACCCTGGAGCGTCGAGCGCCTCGGGCCGGAATCGTTCGTCGTGCGCGGCAAGGGCGTCGAGCGCCTGGTGGCGATGACCAACCTGCAGCACGAGGAGAGCGTCCGCTCGCTGCAGCGTAAACTGGAGCGCATGGGTGTCTTCGACCGCCTCCGCGCCGCGGGCGCCCAAGACGGCAACACCGTGCGGGTGGGCGACCTGGAGTTCGACTTCATCGAGGAGGAAGAGCACTACCGGCGCCTGGAGCGGATGGCGATGGGGCGGCGAGCGCGCCGCCAGGAAAGGGAGACCGAAGGGGAGCCATGACGATTCGCAGAGTGGTGGTCAAAGTGGGCTCCAGCACCCTCACCGGGGGCTCCGGTGGCCTGGATGAGGCCTACCTGGAGGACCTGGTGCGGGAGTTGGCGCGGGCACGCGAGCGCGGGGTGGAGGTGCTCCTGGTCACCTCCGGCGCGATTGCCGCTGGCGCCGCCCGCATCGGCCTCGGCCGCCCGTCCACCATCCCGGAGAAGCAGGCTGCCGCGGCGGTTGGCCAGGGCCTGCTGATGGGCCACTACATCCAGGCGTTCTCCCGCCGCCGCCTGGCCGCCGCCCAGGTGCTGCTCACCCGCGAGGATATCAGCTCCCGCCAGCGTTACCTGAACGCGCGCAACACGCTGTTCACCCTCTTGCGCATCGGCGCCGTGCCGGTGATCAACGAGAACGACGCCGTCGCCATCGATGAGATCCGCGTCGGCGAGAACGACACCCTCGCCGCCCTGGTCGCCGCCCTGGTCGAGGCAGACCTGCTGCTGCTGCTTTCCGACGTGGAGGGCCTGCTCGATGCCGACGGCTGCCTGATCCCCGAGGTGCCAGACATCGCCGCGGTGCTCCACCTGGCCGGCGGTCCCGGCTCGGGGGTGGGCTCCGGCGGCATGGTGACCAAGCTGCAGGCGGCGCGCATCGCCGCGCGCTGCGGCACGGCGACGGTGATCGCCCACGGCCGGCGTGATGGCGTGTTGGGTGAGTTGCTGGAGGGCCGGGCGGTGGGCACCTTCTTCCCGCCGTCGGCGCACCGCCTGCGGGGTCGCAAGCGCTGGATCGCCTTCTGCGCCCGCCCGCGCGGCGTTCTGGTCGTCAATGAAGGCGCAAGGCGCTCGCTGCTGGAGAACGGCGGCAGCCTGCTCCCCGCCGGGATCGTCGCCGTGCAGGGGCGCTTCTCCGCCGGCAACCTGGTGCGGATCCAGGACGAGCACGGCCAGGAGTTGGCGCGCGGCCTGGCCAACTACGCCGACAAGGAGGTGGCGGCGATCCTCGGCCTGCACACCGACCAGGTGGCGGAACGCCTCGGCGCCTGCGACTTCGAGGAGGTCGTCCACCGCGACAACCTGGTCCTCGTGAGCTGAGGAGCGCCGCGAGAGACGAGGGCGAGGGAACCAGGCGCGGGCAGCGATTCCCCTGCCCTGCCACCCCTGGACCACCTAGACACGAGGCACCATCCCCATGGTCGACGGAATCGGAACCGATATCATCGAGATCGCCCGGGTGGCGGCAGCGATCCAGCGCACGCGCCGGTTCCTGCCGCGGGTCTTCACCGAGGCGGAAGTGGCCTACTGCCAGGCGCGCGGGCGGCCCTACCAGCACTATGCCGGGCGCTTTGCCGCCAAAGAGGCGGTGATCAAGGCGTTGGGCCGCGCCGTGCCTTGGCGCGACATCGAGATCCTGAACGACGAGCGCGGGCGGCCCTATTGCACCTTGCACGGCCGGGCGAGCGAGATCGCCGCCGGCCGGCGCTTCCTCATCAGCATCTCCCACTGCGAGCTCTACTCCACCGCCACCGCGGTTGCCCTGGTAGACGAACCTGCGATGGAGTAAGCGACCTGGTACGATTCCTGCTCGGCCGGCAAGGCGGGGAGGGATCTGCTGGTGCCGATGGACACCGCGCCGGACACGCCCACGCCGGCCAGGAACGCCCGGTTGATCACGCCGTGGCTGGCGCTCTTGCTGCTGACGGTGCTGGCCCTGGCGCTCCGCTTCTGGCGGATCGCCGGGCAGAGCCTGTGGCTGGATGAGGCGGCCAGCCGGGCGTTCAGCCTGCTGCCCCCCGGGGAGCTGCTGCGTCGCAACGCCGACCCGGGCAACCCTCCGCTCTACTACCTGATGCTAGCTGCCTGGCGGGCGGGCTTCGGCGACTCGGAGGCGGCGCTGCGCGGCCTCTCGGCGGTGCTGGGCGCCCTCACCGTGCCGGTGCTCTACGCCCTGGGGCGGGAGCTGTTCGGCCGACGGGTGGCCTTGCTGGCAGCCGGGCTGCTGGCACTCTCCCCCATCCACCTCTACTATTCGCAGGAGGCGCGGCAGTACGTGCCGGTGCTGTGGCTCGGGGCGCTGGCCGCCTGGCTCTTCACACGTGCGCTGCGTGCCAACCGCTGGGGAGACTGGCTGGGGTCCGCCTCCCTCATGGCGGTGGCCTGCTACGTTCACTATTCGGCGCTGCTGATTCCTGCTTTCGCCGCGGCCTACCTCTTGCTGGCGTGCCGGCGGCGTGCCGACGACCCCTCCGCGGGCGTAGTAGGTACGCGCGCCCTGGCCGCCGGGGCGGTGCTGCTGCTGCTGGCCCTTCCGGGGATCTGGCTCTACCTAGCGCCAACGTTCCTGGCGGCGGATGGCTACCAGTACTGGCAGGGCTACCTCACCCCGGCCGGCCTGGCGAAGATGCTGAACAAGCTGTTCGGCCGGCCGGTAGCGGCCGAATCGCCCCGGATCGTCAAGGCGGGCGTTGGACTGCTGCTGGGGGTGGTCACCGCCTACCCGCTGTACCTGGGCGCGCGCGCCGCCCGACAAGAGGCGCCCGGTGCCCTGCGGCCGATCCTCTTTGCCCTTGCTTACCTGCTGGTGCCGCTGTTGTGCTATGGCGCCTTCGCGCGTCTGCGGCCGGCGTGGCAAGACCGCTACCTCTTCGTGGCGCTGCCGGGCTACCTGCTGCTGGTTGCCTGGGCGCTGCTGGAGCTGCGCGGCGGCCGGCGGCTGGTCCTGGCCGGCAGTCTGGCGCTGCTCTACGCCGGTGGGATGGCGTCGTCGCTTGCCGGCTGGCAGAAAGACGACTGGCGGGGCGTGGCGCGCGCGGTGGAGCAGGCCACGGCGGTGGCGGGCGAAACGCAAGGCGAGGTGCTGATCACCCGGCCTTACCTGCAGCTCCCGTTTGACTACTACTACCGCGGGAAGCTGCCCCGCACCGGGCTTCCGGACTGGCGGCGTCCGCTGGGTGATGAGGATGCCGCCGCGGTAACCGCCTTCTGCCAGCGGCACGCCGGGCACAGCAGCGTTTTTGTGGTGGAGGGGATGTCTGGCAGCGGCGACCCCGGCGCGCTGGTAGCGGAACGGCTGCTGGCCCAGCACGGCGAAGGTTGGATGCGCCACTTCACCGGGGTGCGCGTCTTTGCCTTTGGCCGCGCCGGCCCGGCCCTGGGGGGCGAGCCGCTGACGCTAGAGCGGCTGCATGGCCGCCGGCCTGAGCGCCCCTGACGGCGCGGTGGGGGAACGGCGCTCAGTCGCCGCGCAGGTGGCAGGTATCGTTGAGCTGATCCACCCGCCAGCGGCCGTGGTCGTAGTCGAGGAGGTTGAGGGCCGCGTTGTCCTGGCCGATGCGCCGATAGTGGGAGGGCGACAACCCGAGCACCGCGCAAAGGAAGACCCGGTTGGCCGCCTTGTGCGCGACGATGGCGACGCTCTCCTCGGGATGCCGCGCCAGGATGCGCATGACTGCCGGCACGAAGCGGTCGCGCAGTTCGCCGAACGTTTCGCCGCCGGGGATGCGCTGGTGCTCCGCGTCTTCGCGCCAGGCGAGGTAGGGTTCGGGCCAGCGCTGGCGGACCTCTTCCTCGGCGACGCCTTCCCAATCCCCATAGTGAACCTCGCGGAGGGCGGGGTCTGGGTAAGGCGTCAGACCATGGGGGGCGGCGATGGCGGCGGCGGTCTCTCGCGCGCGGCGCAGGTCGCTGCAGTAGACGGCGGCCAGGTTGACGCCGGCCAAGCGGTCGGCCAGGCGGCGGGCCTGCTGGCGGCCATGGGGGTTGAGTTCGAGGTCGGTCACACCGCAGTAGGCGGGGCGTTCGCGATTCCAGAGCACCTCGCCGTGACGGATCAGGTAGAGCTTGCCCAAGGGTCCGGTCCAATCCTCCGGGCGCGCGTCTGACCGGCGGCGTTGCCACCTGGCGTGCGCGCGACCCACCCGAATCGTTCGCCCCGCGGCCCGGTATTCCCTGCCCCCACCGCGGGAGCCAGCGGGTGCCATCGGCGGGCAGGCCTTGCTGCCGCGCGGACGCGTGATGGGCGTTGACAGAACGCCACGCCGATGGTACAATGAGGTGGTGCCACGATGGCACCCGCCGCTGTTGTGCGCCTGTAGCTCAGTGGATTAGAGCACTGGTCTTCGGAACCAGGTGTCGGGGGTTCGAATCCCTCCAGGCGCGCCA
>JAAZEB010000206.1 GCA_012512505.1 Armatimonadota bacterium
CACACTGTTAGGAAGCCGCATCGCTGCGGCGCTCCGTTACTCTCCCAGACAACTGGGGAGCGCCGATCCACCTCGTTCAGGCTACGCTCGGGCACTCCAGCGTTGCGATCACTGGCGCATATCTCCATGCCCGTCCAACAGATTCGTCGGCGCGGTTTCTGGTGGTCTAGGTCGGGTGCAGATGGTGCCGGATGGGTTGACATTACCTCGGTAAATATCTACAATTACCTATGTAATGTCAAATCCGAGGAAGAGCGGGGGATGATGGAGACACTGGTTGCGGCGATGCACAGGTCTAGTGTGCTGCGAACGCGCGACATCGAGGCACTGGGCATCTCTAGGCAGCAACTAAGCCATCTGTGCCGGAGAGGCGTGGTGCGGCGTGTAGCGCGGGGTCTGTACAGCCTGCCAGACGTGGCGGCATCCACACACCATTCACTTGCCGAAGCCACCAAACGGGTGCCGCGTGGTGTCGTGTGCCTGCTCTCCGCACTGCGCTTCCACGGATTCACAACGCAGGCTCCCGCAGAGGTGTGGATGGCGATAGACGCTAAGTCCTGGCAGCCTGTCGTGGCCGAACTACCGATACGTATCGTCCGCTTCTCGGGAGACGCTCTTGTGGCAGGCGTCGAGGAGCACGAGGTGGACGGGGTGATGGTGCATGTTTACAGCCCCGCGAAGACGGTAGCCGACTGCTTCAAGTTCAGGAACAAGATCGGCCTGGACGTGGCTCTGGAGGCGCTGCGCGAGGGGTGGCGAGAACGGCGCTTCTCGATGGATGAACTGTGGCGCTGCGCGAAGGTGTGCCGTGTTGCCAACGTGATGCGCCCCTACCTGGATGCCCTTTCCCTATGACCGAGCAACGCAATCCGCAGAATGTGGGCGCATCAGTTCGCCAGCGACTTCTGAACCGATCCCGTGAGCGTGGAGAGGACTTCGGCTGGCTTCTTTCCCGCTATGCGGTGGAAAGGTTCCTGTATCGGCTTGCCATATCAGCATACGCCGACCAGTTCACTCTCAAGGGTGCGCAACTGTTCGTAACCTGGGTGGACAACCCCTACCGGATGACCCGCGACCTCGACCTGCTCCGGTGGGGCGATCCCGCGATTCCCATCCTTGAAGGGATCTTCTGCTCCCTCTGCGAACAGACGGTGGACGTGCCGGATGGCATTGATTACCTTCCTGATACCGTGCGTGGCGAGGCGATACGCGAGGCGACGGAATATGGCGGTGTACGCGTCCGAGTGGGCTATCGCCTTGCCGATGCGAAAGACTCCCTTCAGATCGACATAGGTGTCGGGGATGCGGTTGTTCCCCAGGTTGCCGCTTATCCATCGCTCCTAGGACTGCCCGCACCGCGGATCCGCGCTTACCCTCGCGAATCAGTCGTGGCCGAGAAGTACCATGCAATGGTGCTGCTGGGCATCGCCAACAGCCGCATGAAGGATTACCTCGATCTGCACGTCATCGCCCGCGAATTCGCCTTTGATGGAGAGACACTGGCGCGGGCCATCGCGGCGACGTTCGAGCGCCGAGCCACCACTTTACCCATCGAGATACCCGTGGCACTCACGCCCGAGTTCGCGTCCGATACGAGCAAGCGCACTCAGTGGCAGGGGTTCCTGAAACGAAGCCGCCTTGTACTGCCAGTGCCGGATCTGGCAGAGGTGACCAGCCAGCTTCAGAGTTTCCTGATACCACCCACCCTCGCCGCCGCTGGCGGGCTGCCCTTCCAGGCGAGTTGGCCTGCCGGCGGGCCTTGGCGTGATGCGATTTGATGGGCCGCACACTATCACCATCTATCAGAACCTCGGCTCCTGGGTCTTCTCCTCGATCCACGCCTGAAGAGCTCTCCTGGGGAACCGAACGGATCGGCCTATTCGCACGCAAGAGAGTTCGCCGCGCTTCGCGAGGTTGAACACCTGCGCTTGGCTCACGCCAATCAACTCAGCTGCCTCGTTGGCTCGAAGCAATACCCGGTCTTCATCCGCCTTCTCCAGCGCGTGCCCAAGTCTCGCACCCCGGCCAGCCGCTGGGGCAGGAGCCCGCGGCCCCGGCGGGGAAGTAGGAGGCACACCACCGGACGGGGGGAAGCTGATGAGGTGCCTCACACTGGCGGTTGCTCTGCTCGCTGCCTCGCTGCCTGTTGGCGCTGCGCCCGCGGTGCTTCTCGATCCGTTTGAGGATGCGGCTGCCTGGCAGCCACGCGAGGATGGCGGTCGGCCCCCCACGTTCCAGCGAGAAACCGCCCGCGTGCGCGAGGGTCAGGCGGCGCTGCGCCTCCGCTACCGCAACGGCGCCAGCGGCTGGGGCAACCTGCAGCGTACCCTCGCCTGGCCCGGCGGCAACGGCTCCCTCGCGCTGTGGATCTACAAGGAGCGCGCCGACCCGGAGGCCGCCCTGCACCTGTGGCTGGAAGAGCCGGACGGCGACCTCTGGGTGGCCCCCGTGCTGGAGGCCGGCGCCGTGCTCGGCCGCTGGGCCGAGGGCTGGCACCACCTCACCATCCCCCTCGCCGCGTTCCGCTTCGATGGCCGCGGCAATCGGCGGCAAGAGCGCGACCGCGTGCATCGCCTCCTTCTCGGCTGCAACTTCGGCGACTTCGATGCCGTGGTCGATTCCCTCTCCTTCCTCCCGGCTGGCGAAGCCGCCCCGCCCGCCGCGGAGCCCACCCTGGAGCGGACGCTTGTTCCCCTCGGCGACACGCGCCCAGAGGTGGAGGCGCTCCTTGGCGCCGGCTGGTACGCGGGGGAGGGCGCCACGTTGGGCCGCTGGACCGGGCGCGATGGCCGGCCGGCCGAGGTCCGCCTCTCCCTTCCGGCGCGACGTGACGCGTTCGTCACTTTCCGCGGCCGCATCCCGCTCCCGCAGTGGCAGGGCGACCGGACGGTTCGGGTGACCCTCGACGGCCGCCCGGTTGCCGACGTGAGAGTCGACGTGGAGGGCGGCAGCATCCGCGTGCACCTGCCGGCCGCCCCCGCCGCGCGCAGGGCTACGCTGACGCTTGTCACCGGCAGCTTCGTGCCGGCCGAAACCGGTGAGAGCGCCGACACCCGAGCCCTGGGAATGAAGCTGGTGGCTATGGAAGTGGTAACCTTTCCTCCCGTCGAGGCTGGTCCGGTTGCCCGCGGCCGGCAGGGGAGCGTGGCGATCCTGCGTGACGACCTCCCCCGCGTCGGTGCGCCCTCCGATCCGGAGCACCTCGGGCGCTTGCTGCGTGCCGCTGGCTACGGTGTTACCTTTGTGCGCGCCCTCGATCTGCTGAACCCCCTCTACCTGACGCGCGCCAACTTCGACCTGCTGGTGCTGCCCTATGGCGCCTCCTACCCGGCCGCCGGCAAGGAGGCGTTGGTGGAGTATCTCCGCGGCGGCGGCGCCTTCTTCGCCACCGGTGGCTACGCCTTCAACAACCCGTTGGTGCTGCACGCCGACCGCTGGGTGGACCGCGACACCTACCTGACCGCCTTCGATACCCGCTACGTCGATGTGGGTGCGCCGGGCGACGACCCCTTCCTCTTCGGAGATTGGCACGCCCGCGAAAGCGGTCACTGGGAGTGGGGCGGCGCCGCCGACGCCACCACCAAGCGGTGGACCGGCGCCCGCGCCGGCATCCACCTGGCATTGAGCCCCGACAAAGCCTACACGCTGAAGGTCTCCATGGCCTACCGCGCCGTGACCGGCAGGCCGCCCGACGCCTCCCCGAGTTCGGGCGGGGAAGGGGAGCCTGTTGCCGGCCTGCTCCCCGTTCGCGGGCGCGTGCTCTTCAACGGCGAGGCGCTGGGCGAGTACGCCGGCACGGAGGGCACCGCCGTCCTCGAGTTCGCGATCCCAAAGGGCAAGGCACGCAAAGGCAAACCGTCGGAGCTCCTCTTGGAGACGGAGACCTGGTCGCCCGCGCGCCTCTTCGGTGTCGGCGACGACCGGCAGCTCGGGGTGGCCGTCAACTGGGTGAAGGCGATCCCGGAGGGCGTTTCGGAAGCCGACCTAGAGCCGCCAGTGGCAGGCTTCGACGTGCAGATCAACACCGCGCGCGGCAATCCGCGAGACGCGCTGGAGCTGCAGCCGGAGCAGATCGGTGCCTTCGATCCCTCCTACCGGCTGCTCGACGCGGTGCGCGCGGTGGCCTCGCCCGGACAGCAGGTGGTGCCGGCCCGCCTGCGCCTGGATGGCCCGTTTGAGGGCTACGCCGCCGCCGGCTTGTTCGGGAGCAACTCCGCCGTCTTCCCGCGCGGGTATGCTCGCTGGATCCGCCTGCTGGACGCCCAGGATGCCGATGGCCGCCACCGCGGCGCCCTCGGCGCGCTGGCCCTCCACTACGATGGCCCCTTCGCTGGCTCCGGCTGGGCGTTCTTTGGCGTCACCAACCGCGACCTGTTTGCCCCCAGCCACCCTGCCATGGGGCGTGTCTTCCTCGCGACCGTCGAGGCCCTCCTGCGCCGCACGTTCCTGCACGGCCTCGGCACCGAGTGGGCCTGCTACCGCCAGGGCGAAGCGGTCAAAGCCACGGTGACGGTGCGGAACGCCGGCTCTCGCCCACGGCAGGTGCAGGTCCGCTTTGCCCTCGAAGCGGCCCCCCCAGCCCCCCGAGAACGGGGGGAGTCC
>JAAZEB010000207.1 GCA_012512505.1 Armatimonadota bacterium
AGGCACTCCAGACCGCGCAGCGCCGCCGCGAAGGAGCCGGGCAGCGCCCGGAAAACGTCGTGCGTTTGGGCGTCGGCACCGTCCAGGCTGATCGAAACCCGGCGCACGCCGGCTTCCTTCACCTGGCGCGCCACTGCCGCCGTCACCAGCGTCCCGTTGGTCGCCAGCGAGACCAGGAGGCCCTGGGAAACGGCGTGCCGGGCGATGGTGAAGATGTCCGGCCGGATCAGCGGCTCCCCCCCGGAGAGGACGAGGATCGGCCGCCCGACCCGGGCGATGCTCTCCACCAGCGCTAGCGCCTCGTCGGTGGAAAGGTCCTCCTGCATCATCTGCTGCGCCACCTCGAGGCGCCGGCAGTGGACGCACTCCAGATTGCAGCCCGCCGTCGTCTCCCAGAAAACCAGGCGCAGGGCGTTGCGCTCCGGCGTGCCGCCCGGATGCCCCCCCGGATGGTGCCGCGCGTTCTCAGACATGCGAATGGCTCTCCCTCACCCCCCATCCTACCACGCCCGGCCGGTCGCTGCTATCAGTAGATTCCCTGAGAACTCCCCTGGGGCTTCCCTGACACCCACCGCCGGTCGCGGGGCGACGCGAAAGGTTCCGCGGCCAGGAGCCCGCGGGCAGGGCCTGGCGCCCCTGCCCCACAGCCGCCTTGAAAAGTGCTTGACAGGCCCCAGGCGTGTGGGTATAATAACCGCAACCAGGCAATGGCTATCGTTTGCTGGCCTGGCGGGAGTGACTGAGAGTGTACGATCCGCAGGCAATTAGCGCGCGTTTTCGCGCGGAAGTGAGCTGCTGGTGGTGGTGGCGACCGCTCGCCCGGTCTGCCACTGCACGCACCTGCGCGTAGCCTGGCGGACTTAGCAGCCGGAAGGCTGCGGGCGAGCGACCTAGCCGCCCGCAGCTATAAGCGGAGTGCTCCGTAAGAGCCGTGGGCGGCATTGCCCCGGCTCTTTGTGATTCTGGGGCGTTGGCTAAGCGAGCGCCCCCTGTACGCCACCGGATCCGGACCAACCGGACCGGTGTAAGGAGCACCGCCATGATCCGGCCAGACCGTAGCGAATTTCGGGCCCGCGCCGCCCGGGGGAACCTGATCCCCGTCTATCGGGAGGTGCTGGCAGACACCGAGACCCCCGTCTCCGCCTTCCGCAAGGCGGCCGGCGGCAGCCACGCCTTCCTCCTCGAAAGCGTTGCCGGCGGCGCGCGCCTTGCTCGCTACTCCTTCCTCGGCGCCGACCCGTTCCTGGTCGTCCAGACGCGCGGCCGCGAGGTCACCCTTACCGAGAACGGCCACGTCCGGACGTTCTCGCTGGCGGCAGGCCAGGACCCGCTGCACGTCCTCAAGGACCTCCTGGGGCGCTATCGCTATGTGCCCGACCCGGCGCTGCCACCGTTCTGCGGCGGGGCGGTCGGCTACCTTTCCTACGACCTGGTGCGCTTTTTCGAGCGCCTCCCCGAGCGAGCGGAGGATACCCTCGGCCTGCCGGACTGCCAGTTCGTCTTCACCGACACGCTGCTCATCTTCGACCACGTGCGCCACCGCATCCTCGCCCTGTGCAACGCTCAGGTGAATGGCGACCCCGATGCTGCCTACGACGCGGCCATCGCCAAGGTGGAGGCGCTGGTAGAGCGCCTGCGCGCCCCACTGGCGGGGCCCCCCCAGGCCCCCCCGATCTCGGGGGGGATGGGTGAGAGCGTTACCGCGCCGGAAGCGCAGCATACAGGCGACCGCCAAGCCCCCCCGATCTCGGGGGGGTTGGGGGGGCAGGCCACTCCCCTCACCCCCGAGAGCAACTTCACGCCCGAGGGGTTCGCGGCGGCGGTGCGGCGAGCCAAGGAGTACATCGCCGCGGGTGACGCGATCCAGGTGGTGCTCTCCCAGCGCTTTCGCCGGCCGGTCGCGGCCGACGCGTTCGATGTCTACCGGGCGCTGCGCTCCCTGAATCCCTCGCCCTACATGTACTTTCTCTCCTACGGTGACGTGAAGCTGATCGGTTCCTCACCGGAGATCCTGGTGACCGAAAAGGGCGGGCGGGCCACGGTCCGGCCGATCGCTGGCACCCGGCCGCGCGGCGAGACCGAGGCCGAGGACCAACGCCTGATGACGGAGCTGCTGGCCGACGAGAAGGAGCGTGCCGAGCATATCATGCTGGTCGACCTCGGCCGCAACGACCTCGGCCGTGTCGCCCGGCCGGGGAGCGTTCGTGTGGACGAGTTGATGGCGGTGGAGAAGTACTCCCACGTGATGCACCTCGTCTCCAACGTGGTGGGCGACTTGCTGCCAGGCAAGGACCAGTTCGACGTGCTGCGCGCCTGCTTCCCGGCGGGCACGGTGACCGGGGCGCCAAAGATCCGCGCCATGGAGATCATCGAGGAACTCGAGCCGACACGGCGGGGGCCCTACGCGGGCGCCATTGGCTACTTCAGCTACACCGGCAACATGGATACCTGCATCACCATCCGCACGCTGGTGCTGGCGGATGGCGTTGCCCACATCCAGGCCGGCGCGGGCATCGTGGCCGATTCGGTTCCGGAGCGGGAGCATCAGGAGACGGTGAACAAGGCGCGCGCGCTGACGCGGGCCATCGAGCTGGCTGAGCAGGGGTTGTGAGGAGGGCCAGATGATCCTTGTCATCGACAACTACGATTCGTTTACCTATAACCTGGTGCAATACCTCGGCGAACTGGGGCAGAAACTGGAGGTATGGCGCAACGACCAGTTCACCCTGGAGGAGGTAGAGCGTCTGTCGCCCCGCCGCATCGTCATCTCGCCGGGGCCGGGCACCCCGCGTGAGGCCGGCTGGTCGGTGGAGGTGA
>JAAZEB010000208.1 GCA_012512505.1 Armatimonadota bacterium
GCCCGATGGCTCGGGCACTCCGGCCAGTTCCCCGGGAGAGTAGCGGAGCGCCGCAGCGATGCGGCATCCCAGCCCGATGGCTCGGGCACTCCGGCTCGTACCGCGCTTTTCGGATGAGCGCTTACCAGGGCGGGGCTGGCGGAGGGGAGGGGTGCCGTTCCATCTGCAGCACCACTGTGGTTCCCTGCCCGTCGGTGACGAGGTGAACGCGGTCGGTGAGCCCCAGCATCAAGGAGAAGCCAACGCCGAGCGTCTGAGCGGTGGAGAAGCCCTTCTCGAAGGCGGCCCGGGCGAGGTTCTCCGGGGCGATGCCCTGCCCGTGATCCTGCACCATCACTTGAATGCCGCCGTCGCCGCTGCAGATGCGCACCAGGCCGCAGCCGGCGTGTTTCCAGGCGTTGGCCATCGCTTCCGCCGCCGCCACCTCCAGGTCGTCGGCGCGCTCGGGCGGCAGGCCGGCGGCGATCGCCGCCTCGCGGACGCGGATGCGTAGGTCGCGCACCTCCTGGGGGCCGCGCACCGGGAGCGCCTCGCCATCACAGGGCAGCGTCAGTTCGTCGCGCTCGTGCAGCAGCAGGTGCCCGCCGGTGACCGCCAGCACCACCTCGCGGTAGAAGCGCTTCTTTTCCTCTTCCGCCGCCCGGAGGGCCTCTTCGGCACGCTGGCGGGCCCGGCGCTCGGCTTGCTCGCGCAGTTCGCGGTCGATCACCGGGGCCAAGCGCGCCAGGTTGTCCTTGTGAACGTAGTCGTGGGCGCCGGCTTTCAACGCGGCCACGGCGGCATCCTCGCCGATGGTGCCGGAGAGGATGATGTAGGGCGCGTCGCTGCCGCTCTCGTTGTAGATCTTCAGTGCCTCCTGGCCGCTGAACTCCGGCAAGGTGTAGTCAGACAGAATGATGTCCCACTCCTCGTTGAGGGCCTGCCGCATCTCCTCGGCCCGCTCCACCCGGCGGAAGGTGGGCCGGTAGCCGTCACGGCGCAACTGTCGGAGGGTGAGCAGGACATCGTCCTCCGAGTCTTCGACGAAGAGGACTCGCAGCGGCCGCCCGCCGCCCTCCGCCGGCGGGCCGGCACCCGAGGTGGCCGGGCCGGGTGCGTTCTCGCTTGCGTGCGGCATCACTCAGCTTCTCCCTCGGCTGGGGGGCGGTTCATTAAGCACCAGCCAGTAGAGGCCTAACTGCTGCACGGCCTTACTGAACTGCTGGAAATCGACCGGCTTCTGGATGTAGCTATTGGCCCCCAGGCGATAGCTGGCGATCAGGTCGGCCTCTTCCTTCGAGGAGGTGAGCACCACCACCGGCAGCACGTCCGTCCGCGGGTCTTCGCGCAGGCGCCGGAGCACCTCCAGCCCATCCACCTTGGGCAGCTTCAGGTCGAGCAAGACCACCTGCGGGATAATGCTGGGGTCGCGCCCGGCATGGGACCCGGTGCCAAAGAGATAATCCAGCGCCTCCTGCCCATCACGGGCAACGACGACCTCGTTCATGATATTGTTCTGCTTGAGGGCGCGCAGCGTCAGCAGCTCGTCGTCCGGGTTGTCCTCCACCAGCAGGATGACCTTGCCGTTCATTATTCCCCCTGTCTGGGCGCTGGAACCGCACCCCGAGGGCCGGCCAGAGAGGCCGTGAAGACACGCGAACGGCCGCGAATGGGCATCACCCCGCTTCATTCGCGGCCTTCCGGCCCTGCTTCCCTATTGAGAACGCCGGAGCGCACTTCTCTTACCCCATCAGGCAGGCGGTCAAACCGCGCCGCGAACGGGGATAGCGGTGGGGGGATTTGGGATTTCGGATTGAGATTTCGGATTTCGGATTTGGGGGTACGGGCGCTTGGGAGGGAGGGGGTTGGTGTCATTGATACCGGGCGATCTGGTCGAGCCGGACTATGGCGGCTGCTGCCTGACCGGCATCGCCGATTCGGTGCGCGGTCTGTTTGGTCGGCCGGCGCGAAACCCGTTGCCGGCCGGCCTGCTCCCCGCGGGGGGCTTCGATTGCGTGGTGCAGGTGACGCTGGATGCGCTGGGGTGGGAGCAGCTCATGGCGCACCAGGCCGCGTCGCCGGTCGTGGCGCGGGTGCTGGCGCGCGGGCAGGTCTCGACGATCACCAGCGTGCTGCCCTCCACGACCACCACGGCGCTCACCAGCCTGTTCACCGGGCTGGCACCGCAAGAGCACGGCATGTTGGCGCACTCGCTGTACCTGCGCGAGTTGGGAATGCTGGTGGACTTGCTGCGCTTCCACCCGGCGATGCTCCCCGGACACCGGGGCATCCTGGCCGGCGGCACCGAGCCACGCGCGTTCTTCGCGGTGCGCCCCCTCTTCACGGACCTGGCGGAGGCCGGCATCGCGGCCCACGCCCTGATGCGCCGCGAGCTGATCGGCACGCCCCTGTCCCAAATCCATCTCGCCGGCGCGCAAGCCACCGGCGTTGTGGCCGCCTCCGATCTGTGCGTCTCCTTGCGCCGCCTGGTGGAGACCCAACCGCGCCCGCTCTTCATCAGTGCCTACTGGGACGCGATTGACGCCATCGCCCACGTTCATGGCCCCGGTTCCGCGGAGGAAGGCGCCGAGGTGTCGGCGTTCTTCACCCTCTTCGAGGGGGAGTTTCTGGACCGGCTCGGCCCGGCCGCGCGCCGGGGCACGCTGGTGCTGCTCACCGCCGACCACGGCCAGGCGACCGTGGAGGAGGCGCAGGCGCTGAAGCTGGACGAGCACCCCGATCTAGCCGATGCGCTGCTCCTGCCGCCGGCCGACCGGCGCACCACCTACCTCCACGTCCGCCGCGAGGCGCTGGACGCGGTGCGCGGCATCCTGGCCCGCTTCCCGGAGCGCTTCCACGTGCTGGAGACCGACGCCGCGCTGCGGGGTGGTCTCTTCGGCGGGGGCACGCCGCACCCGGAGGCGCGCGTTCGGATGGGCGACCTGGTGGTTCTCTCGCGGGGGCGGGCCAGCATCGTGGGCCACGAGAAGGAGCGGCCGCCTCACCCGCTGCCCGGCCGCCACGGCGGCGCCACCCCGGCCGAGATGCTCGTGCCCCTGGTCGCGTTCACGCTGTAGCGGCGTGGCGCAGCTTCATCCGCGCGCGCTCACGTCTCCTGCACGTCGGAGAGCAGCTCGGCGGTGTCGCGCACCTTCTGGTACTTCTCACGGGCGGCGAGAAACTGGTCGCCGACCTGCTCCAGGCGCTCGCGGGCCTCGTCGCGGCTGCGGCTGCCCAGCCAGATCGCGGTGATCAGCTCCTCGAACGACTTCCCCATGTTCGCCAGGCCGAGGATCATATCGGTCTCGCCGATCACGAGCTCGAACATGCGGATCTTCTGCGCCAGGATCTCCAAGACAGTCGCTTCCACGGTGTCGTTGGTGGAGAAGCTGAAGATGGAGACATCGTGCTCCTGGCCGAGGCGGTGCAGGCGGCCGATGCGCTGTTCCACCTTCATCGGGTTCCAGGGGAGGTCGTAGTTCACCAGCAGGTGGCAGAACTGCAGGTTGTGCCCCTCGCCGCCCGATTGAGTGCTCACCATCACCCGTGAGCCGTCGCGGAAGCGGCGGATGGCGTCGTCGCGCTCCCGCTGGGTCATGCCGCCGTGGAATACCTCTACCGCGTGGCCCGCCTCGCTCACGGCGCGCTGCAAGTGGCGCATCGTTGGCAGAAAGTCGGTGAAGACCAGCAGCTTGCCGGGGAACCGCTCCAGCAGCTCCAGGAGGGCGCAGCTCTTGCGGTGCTCGCGGATGCTGGCGGCCATGTCGTAGAAGCTCCGCAGGCGCTGCCGCGTGGCCTCGGGATACTCGCCGCGCTCGGCCATCTTGGCCAGGGTGGCGGCCACGGCCTCGGGCGAGCTGCACAGCTCCTTCTGCAGTGTTACTAGCGAAAGGACCTGGTGCCGCGCGCGCGTCTCCTTGGAGAACTCCTCACGGATGTAACGCTCCACGCCGTCGTAGAGCGCCCGCTCGTCCGGGGTCAGCTCCAGGTGGTAGACGGCGGCGCGGCGGTCGGGGAAGCGGATGCCGACGTTGGCGCGGCGGTTGCGGATCATCACCTCGGAGAGGAGGGTGCGCAGGTAGCGCACGTTGCGCGGCTGGCGCGGGTCGGCCCCGACGAACTGCCGGCTGAAGGAGCGCGCGGTGCCCAGCAGCCCTGGCTTGAGGATGGTGATCATGTTGTACAGCTCGCGCAGGTTGTTGTGGACCGGCGTGGCCGTCAGCATCAGCACGTACTTCTTTGCCACGCGGGCCACGAACTTGTAGACCTGCGTCGAGCGGTCCTTCAGCTTGTGGGCTTCGTCGATGATCAGGAGGTCGTACTCCAGATCGTGGATGACGCGCGCGTTCGCCTCCTGCTTGGCTGTGTCCAGGGAGGCGATCACCCGGTCGTGCGTCTCCCAGTGGGGCGTCTTGCTGGTGAGGATCTCGAAGCGCTCGCCGAATTTGGTGAGCATCTCCTCCTGCCACTGCGCGGTGAGCGACGCCGGCACCAGGATGAGGATCTTGCGCGCCAGCCCGCGCACAATCAGCTCCTTCATGATGATGCCGGCCTCAATCGTCTTGCCGAGGCCAACCTCGTCGCAGAGCAGCACGCGGGCGCGCATCTTCTGCAGGGCGGTCAGCGCCGTCTGGAGCTGGTGGGGGTAGTGGATGACATCAATCAGGTCGAGACAGAGGAGGCGCTCGAAGCCGCGCACGCTGGAGAGCTCCTCGGCGCGCAGGCGCAGATCGTAGAACCCGGGCGGGTCTGGCTCCCGCCGCGAGAGGATCTGCCGGTAGCCGTCGTCAATCCGCACCTCGCGCGGCGGCAGGACAACGCCCATCCGCCGCAGCATCTCGGCGTACTGGCTCTCGCCGTACTGGTAGCCGCAGCGGAAACACTCGCCGGCGTCTTCTTTCTCCAGCCAGCCGCACTGTGGGCAGCGTTTGGCAACCGACGCCGGCGGCTGGCCCTTCAGCGCCTTTGCCAGCGACGCGCCCGACCTCTCCCGGGGAATCTCCAGCCACTCGAAACGCTCCTGCATGCCGTGCCCATTATACCATGTGGTCCAGGTGCGGAGAAGTGAGTGTCGGCGGGGTGCGCCTCCGACGGCGGCCGGCGGGACGCCGGCGCTCCGACCGGTCGGCGTCTCCGGCCCCGATATCCTCCGCTCCGCACTCCAGCACTCCCTCCCACGCGTCACGATCACATGGTGCTTTACTTCCTCCTGCGGGGTGTGGTAGAATGCCCGCGGGAGGTAAGTCTATGGCCGTAAGCAGACCCGAGATGCGGCGCGACGAGCGGCTCATTCACTGCCCCGTCGAGGCCACGATGGACATCCTCAACCAGAAGTGGACCCTCCACATCATCCGCCAACTCCTCACCGGCAAGAAGCGCTTCAACGAACTCTCTCACTGCTTGGGGGGCGTCAACTCCCGCACGCTGCGCGACCGCCTCAAGGTCCTGGAACGCGAGGAGATCGTCTGCCGCACGGTACTCTCCGCGATCCCGCCGTGGGTGGAGTATGATCTCACCGAGAAGGGCCGCGCCCTCAACCGGGTGATTGAGAGTATTGCCGACTGGGGCATGGAGTGGATGCCGGCCGCTCACCACTGCGCCGACGCATCCGGCCACTGAAGCCTCCGCCCGGAGCAGGCACCAGCGCGCGCTGCTGTTACGGCGGCGCGTAACCGAATGCGAACGCCCCGTGGTTCGGCCCGGCAACTGCCGGAGTGAGCACCGGCGCGTGGCCGCCGTTGGTGGCGGCGGAGGACAGCCGATGCGTACCGGTCTCCTGCTGCTATTCAGCCTATCGCTGGGCCTGGCTGCCGCCGCGGAAGCTCCCGCTCCCGAGGCTGCCACACGCGCTCGCGCCGAAGCGCTGTTCAACGAGGCGCTCGGCTCTTCACATGAGGCACGCATCACGGCGCTGACCGAGGCGGTGCGCCTCTGCGAGGAGGAAGCGCGCTACTGGGTAGCCCTGGGTGACACCTACCGAATCCTGGATCCCGCTACGCCGGCAAAAGAAGGCGAGCCGCCCGCCGCGGCGAGACCGGTGGACCTTGTCCAGGCCCGCCGCATCTACGAGCAGGCGATTCGCTTCGCGCCGCAGTCGCCTCTGCCACACCTGCGCCTGGCCGAGCTCTACTGGGAGAACGATCGGGCTACCGCCGCCACGCACCTCGACCAGGCGATGGCGCTGGACCCCGAGAACGCCTTGCCCGTCTACCTGCGCGCCGCGCTCCACTTCGCTGCCGGCGAATCCGCGCCAGGGCGGCAGCGCTTGCTCGACGCCCGCCGACACCCGGAGATGCGGCTGCCCGTGGTGATGCCTACCACTGAGTTGACCGTGCTGCAGGCTTCGAACTTCCTGCGGGGGGTTTCGTTCGTGTCGATGCAGCACCTGCGCGCGTTGGCCCGCGAGATCGTCAAGGCTGCTGGCGAACTGCAGAACACCGCCACCGAGGATCACATCGACCCGCGCATCCTCCTCACGGAGGGGCAGCGCCTGGCCTACCGCATCATGGCTGGCGAGCCGCGCAACGCCATCGCTCTCCTGGTCGGCTTGGCCATCGACACGGTGGTCAGCGAGCCGCTGGACGGCATTCTTCGGGGCCGCGCCGACGCCGATGGCCTGCTGCGCCTGCAGCGGCGCAAGGAGGCGCGCGAGGCTCTGAAGGCTCGTGTGAAGGAGGAGTTGGCGGCGCTGCAGGAGCGGCAGTTGGCGGCGCTGGCCCAGCCAGACAAGAAGCTGCGGGTCCTCCACGAAGAGGCGGCGCTGGTCGAGAAGCTCCTCAAAGAGAGCGGCCTCAAGGAGACGATGGACGACTGAGAGGCCAAGGCACTGGGGAGCACGCCGTCGCTTCCCGCGTCGCGAAGGCATCTGGCGCGCATTCCCGCTACCAGTGCCTGATACGCTCGCGCCGGACCGCGAAGTCGAAGTCTGGACTGGTGTTCGGCTTGTGGCAACGCCGGCAGGCAGCCTCGGAGACCTCCAGCCGCTGATGCGGCACCTGCCTCGGCGCAGACTGTTCCAGCGCCGGGGAGTGGCACGAGGTGCACTGGATGCCGTCAGCCAGGCCCCCCGCGGCGATGAGCTTGCCGCCCCCGGTGGCGTAGGTCTCCGAGTGGCAGGGCAGGCACTGTGGCACGAGCCGGTGTCTGGACTTCAGGGTCTGGGCCGCCCTGGCGTGTAGGTCAGCGCGCCACCAGGCAACCGCCTTAGCATGGCACTCTCCACACTGCAGCGAGGCCGGCTGCGGACTCGCATCCCGCGAGTATTCGGCAAGAAGGGCCTTCTCTTGTTTGCCGTAGAACGCGTCAACGATCCGCTGGGCCGCGGGATCCGCGGGTGAATGTGGAGACACGCGGTAGGTCTGCCAGGTCGTATGGCTCTTCCGTCGCCCGTGCATCTCGAGCGTGAGCCGGTGGACTACCGCCGGGTCGGGATCGGGGCAGACGAAGGCGCATCGGCCCAGGCGCACCAGGGTGGCGCGCGGGCCGATGCCGAGGACCACATCCGGCGGCTGGACCCCCGCTCGCGACCGCGTGCCGAGTTGTGCCGCCACTTGCTTGGCAGTGGCACGGCATGCCACGATCACAACGTCGCTCTGTGCGCGCAGTGCTGGCACGGCGGAGAGGGCGTCCTCCAGGGCGCCGGGCGCGTCCGGACTGACGGCAGCCGCCACGATGCCGACCCGCACCTGCCCGACCGTGAACACCCGCCCGCGCGGTGTGGCGGCGGCCGGCGGGTGCTCCGGGAGCAACAAGGGACGGAGGCCGGCCGCGTCGAGCGTCCCGCGGCCGACCGCGAGGTCCAGCGGGCCGACAACTACCGCCGAGTAGCCTACCGCCCGCAGCACCCCCGCCACAACGTTCAGCGCCTCCGGGCGGGTTGCCAGGTCCCCCGTGTCGATAAGCAGTGAGGGCGTAAACCGAGCCCGCAGCCGTGAGACGAACCCGGCACGCTGGGCCAGCCCGATATCCCCGCTGCGGCAGCCGCAAGCCTCGGGTGCCAGCGCAAAGGTGCTGCCAGTCACGAGGATGTGCACCCGCGTCGTTCCCTGTGAGGGCTTGCGCGATGGAGCGTTCGATGGTGCAGCCGAGCCGAAGCTGCTGACCAGGATGCCAAAAAAGGCGAGCAAGAACCACCGGCCCGGAGCCTTCATCCACCCACGCACAGTCGCCATCGGAGACCCCAGCCCCCCTCTCACTAGCAGGTGCCTCGTCGTGCTCCACTCAGGCGCCATCCGCGCCCCTGGCCCCGGCATCGTGCCCATGCAGCGGCGCCGCGGAGACAGACTGCACGATTGCCAGGCCTGTCCCGCGGCGCCCTCAGACGCGCCTCAGGGTGTTATCGAAAACGGCCGCCCCCCGCCGGCCCTGCAGTTAGGATGCGTCAGGTAAGCGCCGGCGGCTATGAAGAAACGGAGACCCGCGAACGCCAGCCCCGCCCGGCGGGGAGGCGCTGCGGGTTCGTCGGGTCCTTCCCACGCGGTTCACTTGTCGGCAGGCACAACGCAGAACACCGGTACCAGGCAAACGCCAGACGGAAAGATCAGCAGCCCCTTGCTATACGTTCGTCCTGGCACAACGTGCTCGCGCGCCCCGTGCCCCCAACCCATGCCGTGCCGCCCAGTGGTGCCGGGCAGCGAGAAGTACAGGGCGCCCGATCCGTAGACGGTGACGGTATCTCCCGTTGGCTTGACCGTCGCTTCGATCGACAACTCAATGGCCATCGGGTCGTCTGGGCTGCTGGCGCATTCCACGCGGGCTCCCGGCCCGGGAGGCTCCGTGGTAGCCCCGGCCGCGCGCAGTCGGTAGCGGTACCTGGGATCGATCTGGGCGAGCGTCTGCAGGAACTCCTCGGCATTGGCACCCAGGGTGAGCGCACACCCCTCCTGTGTCGCCTGCAAGAGGGGTGGAAGCTCCCCGGGCCCCTCCGTCACCTCGACCAACGGTTCCATCGTGAAGACAGCAAACCGAACCGTGTACGCCGGGCCTTTGTCCTGCCCCTTGGCCTGGGGTGGAAGCGCGCCGGCCACCAACCCGGCTAGCGCCAGGAGAAACGAAACCTTCGCAGCACCTGAGCGACCCATGGCCTCTCCTTTCGACACGTTGCGGCAAGGGTGCGGGCGCACCAAGGCTACGCTCTGCCGGGACACGGCGCGGCCCGATCAGGCTTCTAAGGCTCCTAGTCTATAGTATTCAGTTTTCTCCGCGGGTGTACCACTTGCCGTGAGCGGCGGCTACCACTGTTCCCGCAGCTTCGCCAGGGCCCGCTGTTTGCACCGCTGCGCGCTGGACACCGAGAGACCCATGGAGGCCGCAATCTCACGGATGCTTTCACCGTGGCAGAGGCATCGCACCACCTCGCGCTCGCGGGGGGAGAGCACCGCCAGTGCCTGCTGCAGCCACACTCGCACCAGTACATCGCGGTAGCCCCACGTCGCGTCGTGGAGACCCTCTCCGCCACCCGGTTCTACCAGACAGTCAGGCATCGGGCACTCACGCGCGCGGCGGCGAAGCTCGCCCCTGATGTAGTTGCGTGTCCGCTGGGGGAGCATGAGCTGCAGGTATGCGGCCAGCGGCACGCCGCGTTCCGGGTCGAAGTCGTTCACCAGGCAGACGAGGTGGAACTCCGCCTCGGCGACCAACTCGCCCCAAGCCTCGGACGGCAGGTAGCAAGCGGCCAGTCGCGCACAGCGCAAGACAAGCGGACGGAATTCGAGAAGCACACGCTCCACGGCGGCGTGCGCACCCCCTCCACGCGCCGCCAATCCGGCCTCGTCGGGTTTGGGCATCTGTTGCTCCTCCCGAGCCTCGGCGGGTGTAGGGTGGTCCTCTGCAGTACGTGTTCCGGAGGCACGACCGCGCCTTGGCGGTTCCGCCTACGCCCTGAACGCGCTGCTCGATCTCCTCGGATAGGCCTCTTGACTTAACCGGCTTCTGTATGCGCGATGCCGGGAGCGCCGATGGGTTTTGGCTCCCATCGAGTGCTCCGATAGGTACGACGACGGCAAGAGTGTGCTGTGGTGCTGGGAGAGCAAGGGCGAGGGACGCAGCCCTTACTTGGGCTGATCCTACCGGAGCGAGTCGGAACGTGTCAAGCCCAAACGGACGTTTGTTTGTGCCGGGGTGTTGGTTTTGAGGTGGTCGGCGTGCGGGCCGCGCCAACGGCAGGACTGGCCTTCTGCCCGGCGAACCCCTCGGCCTGAGGAGGGCTGCCGGATGAGTGTTGAGCGCAGGCGGATCGCCGCCATCGTCACCGAGTACCGACCCCACTCCCACGCTGATGTGATCGTCACCAAGTTCTTGGAGGGCTACTCCATCGACGGGCAGTACCACGCGCCGCGTGTGGACGTGGTCTCGCTGTACACCGACCAGGTGCCGGACGCCGACATGAGCCGGGCGATGGCCGCCAAACACGGCGTGCCGATCTACCCGACCATTGCCGAGGCGCTGACGTGCGGCGGCGACACCCTCGCCGTCGATGGTGTGCTGCTGATCGGCGAGCACGGCGACTACCCCAGCAACGAAAAAGGGCAGGTCTGTTACCCCCGGCGCCGCTTCTTCGCGGAGGCGGCTGCGGTGATGCGCGCCTCGGGCCGCGCCGTGCCCGCCTTCAACGACAAGCACCTCTCCTACTCCTGGGAAGATGCCCATTGGATGGTGGCGACCGCCCGGGAGTTGGCGATGCCGTTGATGGCCGGCTCCTCGCTGCCGGTGACGGTGCGCCGGCCGCCCCTGGAGCTGCCATTGGGGTGCCCGATCTCCGAGGCGCTGGTGGCGGGCTACGGGCCGACGGAGTCGTACGGCTTCCACGCCCTGGAGACGCTGCAGTGCCTGGTGGAGCGCCGCGGGGAGAGCGGGGTGGCCGCCGTGCGGGCGCTGCAGGGCACGGCGGTATGGGAGGCGCTGGATGCCGGGGAGTGGTCGCCGGCACTGCTGGCGGCGGCGCTGGCGCGCTGCGAGCATCCGCAGGCGGGCAACCCCCGCGACAACTGCGCGGCTCCGGTCGCCTTCCAGCTTCGCTATCGCGATGGCCTGCGCGGCACGGTGCTGCTCCTGAACGGGCACCTCACCGAGTTCGGCTTTGCTGCTTCCCTGCTCGGCCAGACCGAGCCGGCATCCACGCTCATCTACCTGTGGGAGGGGCAGCCCTACGAGCACTTTGCCTACCTGGTGCGCCACATCGAGGAGATGTTCGTCACCGGCCGGCCGCAGTACCCCGTCGAGCGCACGCTGCTGGTCACCGGCGTCCTCGACGCCTGCATGGACTCCCTCTACCGGGGGCAAGTTTGGGTAGAGACGCCGCACCTGGAGGTGGCTTACTTGCCGTCGCGGTGAGCGGCGGTTCGCCCCCGGCGATAGCGGGTATGCCGTTCCGGGGGGAGTGCTGATGAGCTACGCCGACGTGCAGAAGGCGATCTTGCTGGTGGTGGGCCTCTACCTGCTGTTCCAGTTCGTGGAGGCCGTCACCATCATTCTGTTTCTCTTCTTCGCGGTGTTCCTGCTGGCGATGGCGCTCAACCCGGTCGTCACCTGGCTGTGTCGCTACCGGATCTCGCGCACGCTGGGGGCGGTGCTGCTGGCGCTGGCGGTGCTGCTGGTGGTGGGGCTGCTGGGCTGGCTGATCGTGCCGGCGGTGGTGGCGCAAACCCAGCAGTTCATCCTGGACCTGCCGGGCTACATCGCGGCGGTGGGGCAGCGGGTGGAGGCCTGGAGCGAGCGGTTCCCGTTCATCCGCAGGCGCCTGGTGTCAGATGGGCAGCTCGTGGAGCAGGTGGCCCAGCTTGGAGGGCAGTTGCTGGCACAGGCCGGCCGCTACACGATCACCGCCGCCGGCGCCTTTGCTGCCTTACTGCTGGTCCTCATTCTGACGATCTACACCCTGGCGCGGCCCCGGCCGCTGGTAGAGGGCCTGTTGGGCGCCGTGCCAACGGCGTACCGCGAGCAGACGCGGACGGCCCTGGTGCGCATCGCCCGCCAGGTGCGGGCATGGGTGGTTGCCTCCTTGCTGATGGGCGCCATCATCGGCACCGTGGTGTGGATCGGCCTGGCGCTGCTCGATGTGCCGAACTCGCTGCTGCTGGCCGTCCTCGCCTTCTTTGGCGAGTTCATCCCCAACTTCGGGCCGGTTGTGGCCGCCATCCCGGCGGTGTTGGTGGCGTTTGCCGTCAGCCCGCTCACCGCGCTGTGGGTGGCGCTGCTCTACCTGGCGATCCAGCAGTTGGATAGCTACCTCCTCTCGCCGCTGATCATCGGTGGAAGCCTGGAGCTGCACCCGGTGACGATCGCCTTCTTCGTTCTGGTGATGGGTGCGCTGGTGGGCATCACCGGGGCGATCTTGGCGGTGCCGATTGCCGCCATCATCAAGATTCTCTACGAGGAGTTCTATTACAAGCCGCGCCACCCAGACCAACAGGCGATCGGCCGCGACGCCGACGCGGTCATCGCCGCCTGAAGCCATGTCGGAACCCCTGAAGGAGCACGCAGCCTGGACCCGGCCTCCAGCGTTCGTGCTCCTTCGGGGATCCTTCTGCCCTCAGCGTTCAAAAGCGTCCTGGATGTCGAGAAAGTGGTCCATCCGGACGGCACGCCAGCGGTGGTCGGGAAAGATGAGGTGGCGGCGCGCCGGCTCGCGCACGAAGTGCACCTCCAGGGCACCGCGGTAGCGCGACTGTTCGCCCCCGGCATGCAGGCCGACGGCATCCACGTCGAGGCTGGCGACCGCCTTCGAGCCCTGCACGTGCACCTCGCGGAGGTAGACCGCCACCTGCACGTGGGAGTATTGGCGCAGGCCGAAGGCGATCAGGCCGCGCAGTGTCTCGAAGGTGTAGTTGCCGTCGTCGTAGCTCCGGGAGACGTGGGCCATGATCTCGCCCACCTCGCGCGACACCACGCCCACCCGCGCCGCCTCGATGGCCTGGTGAATGCGCTCTTCGTCCGAGAGCCGCGGGCCCCCGTAGGCCAACCGGTACCCGGCGAAGCCCAGCGCCAGGACTGCTGCCAGCAGCGCGAAGTGGATCCGTTTCATCGGCCGATCCCCCTTCCGCCTGTCGCCCAGTGAGGCGCCGGCTGCCGGACCATCCTACGGCTCTACCAGCACCTTGACGGCACCGGTCGACTTGTTGCTGGCCGTCTCGAACGCCTGCTGGATCTCGGCCAGGGGGAAGCGGTGCGTCACCAGCGGCGAGGGGTCCACCCTGCCGGAGGCCAGCAGGTCGATGGCGAGGGCGAAGTCGCGCCGGCCGTCGACCAGCCCATAGCAGTTAGAGCCGACGAGGCGCAGCTCCTTGCCGATCACCTCGTTCAGCGCCGTGCGCGGGGGCAGGGGATAGGCACCCACCAGGGCAAGGGTGCCACCGCGCCGTGCCGCCCGGAGCGCCAGATCGATGGCCTGGCTGCCGCCCGCGCTATCGAGCACGACATCGACGCCCTCCCCCTGCGTCAGCGTGGCAAGCGCCTCGGCGGGATTCCCTTCGCCCATGCGGACCACCGTATCGGCGCCCATCTGCTCGGCGCGCTCTGCCTGATGCGTGTGCTTGGCCGTCGCGAGGATGCGTCCGGCGCCCAGCGCGCGCCCCGCCGCGATTGCCAGCAGCCCGATGGTTCCCGCGCCCAACACCAACAGGGTGTCGCCGCCCTGCAGCGGTGCCCGCCGCAGCCCGTGGATCGCCACCGCCAGCGGCTCCACCAGCGCGCCCTGCGCACGCGCCGGCCCCTCTGGCAGGGCGAGCAGGCAGCGCGCGGGCGCGACTACCTGATCGGCAAAGCCGCCGTGACGGTGCCAGGAGATGAACTCGTGATGGCCGCACGCGCTGGGCTGCCCGGCGCGGCAGGGCCGGCACTCGCCGCAAGGGATCAGCGGTTCGATTGTCACCGCGTCGCCCGGCGCGAAGTGGGTGACCCCCTCACCGACCGCCTCTACGGTGCCGGCGATCTCGTGGCCGGGCGCGAACGGCGGCTGCGGCCAGTGCCCGAGGAACGAGTGCAGGTCGCTGCCGCACACGCCGCAGGCCGAAACCCGGACCGCGACCTCCCCCGGCCCCGGCGCCGTGGCCGGCACCTCATCCACGCGCAGTTGACCCTTACCGTTGAAGAATGCTGCTCTCATCGGTGTTCTCCCCCCGCCCAGAGGGTTCGCCGTGCCGGGGGAGAACTCCGCCCTGGCCGCGCGCGGCCCGCGCCGGCGAGCCGGAGGTGGGGCCATGCCCCGCCTGCCACCGGGATGGCTCACCTCCCAGGTATGGGGGTCAGGGGAACCCTCCCCGGTGGTAGGCGGCCGTGGTCATGGGGTCGGGCTGGTGGTGGGGCGCGGCCAGGGAGCGGGCGCGGGCGAGGTGCGCGGCCGCCGAGGAGAGGTCGTTGCCGCGAAGCGAGAGGTTTGCCTGGCGAAACGCTTCGCGCACGGCGCTCGCGGCCTCCTCGTCGGCGCGGCCCTGGCGCACCGCCCGAGCATACTGTGTCTCAAACTCGCGCAGCGAGCCGTAGATCCACTCGTGCAGCGCCAGGCGGGCGCCGGCCTCGCGCGGCATCTGGGCCGCTGCCAGGCGCTGCTCCCAGGCCGCGATCAGCTCCGACCCGGAGGCGCCGAAGTGCTGCACGAAGAGGGCATCGAGCGCGGCGCGATCGGGGCGCGCCGGTTGGCCGGACCGGGGCCGGGCCACGGCACTGGCGTACTCGGCGTAGAAGCGGAAGAACGTTTCGGCCCCCGCGCGCTGGGCCAGGTAGCGCACGAAGAGCGCCGCCTGCGCGTAGGTGCCGGTGCGCTGGCGCACGAAGTCGGCCTCCGCTGGGCGCGCCGAACCGTCCACCAGCCAGTCGGGGCGCGACCAGAGCCGGCCGGCCCGCAGCGCCTGGCCCCACCAATCCGCCAGCGGGATGCTGCCAAAGCCCCCGGTGGCGAAATCGGCCACGCCCTCGCCCCAGGGACCGGTGACCACCTGCCGCGGCGCGCCGCGGGCCACCAACTCCGCGTGGGTGAAAAGGTGCGCGATCTCGTGCGTCATCACGTAGTCCAGGTCTAGACCCAGATACTCCAGGTCGGGCACCCGGATGGCGATCGCGTACTGCTCCGGCCGGGCGAGGCCGGTGGCGCCCAGGAAGCTCGGGGTGAGATCGAGGGTGACCTGGCGTGGCAGCCGACCGACCGGGAACACCCGCGCGTTGCGGGCATACCCTTCCTCAGCGGCCCGCACCGCCGCCGCGACGGCCCGCGCGTCGAGGCGTGCCGGGTCGTAGCGGACGCGGAAGTGGGTGCTTTCCCGCTGCGCCGTGGGGGCGGCCGGGGTGGATGCTGGCGCGGCAGCCGCGACCGGCGGCAGGCCCGGCAGCGCCAGCCCAACGGCCAGGAACAGCAGCAGCCACACGGAGCGGCGAGGAGTGCGCATTGCTTCCTTTCGGCGAGCGGCCGGCGTCGGGCGGACAGCGGTGGTTTCCCGCGGCCCGCTGTGCCGGCAACGGTGGTTGGCGACAAACTGCTTCCAGGACCGCATCCCGGCCGCGCCGGTTCCGCCGGCCGCTCGCCGGCACTCCGTCTACACCGGCCGTCCGCCGGTGTGGACCGGCGCCTGCTGGGCGCGCGCCTGCAGCTCCTTCCACTCGGCAGAGCCGTCGTCCGGCACCCGCTCCAGGTTCACCCCCGTGGCGAAGATCGGCAGGCGGCCACCGAGGAAGTCATCCCAGAACTGCATCGTGTGGGTGTAGTAGCTGGTGGCGCCGCTAGGCCAGCGGATCGCCAGGAGCAGGCCGGGCGCGGGATACGGCTTGGCGGGCATGCTGGGGAGCCGGAACTGCTCCACCGCTTCCTCGTCCAGCTCCACGCCAAGGCCGGGGGCTTCCGGTACCGGCGCAGTGCCGTTGAAGACTGTCAGGGCAGGGCGGATCATCTGGTGGGTGTAAAGCTGATGGCAGTTCACGGCCGGCCAGCGCGCGTGCGAGAGCACCGCCCCGAAATGAAGCGCGAAGGTACTGGTGATTGCCGTGCCGACGAGCTGCAGGAAGAACGGCTTGGCCGCCATCGCGGCGACGGTGCCGGCACGCATCACGCTGGTGGCGCCGCCGCCGATGACAAACCCGTCGCACACGTCTTCGGCCAGCGCCGTCTTGATCGGCGGCGAGCCGTAGTGCATCGCGATTGCCACCCGCGTTTTGGCGCGCAGGTGCTTGTTCCCCTCCACGTCCTCCTGGGGGATCGGCGACTCGTAGAACTTCACGTTCGGGTAACGCTCGATCTCCGGCAGCAGCCGCGCCGCGTGCCCCCCATCCACCAGCATCCCGTTGAAGTCGAGGTCGAGGTCGAAGTGAGCCGGCAGCGTCTCGCAGAGGATGCGGCACTGCCGGTCCAGGTCAAACCAGGGGCGGGCCTTGGTCTTGAAGGCGGTGTAACCCTCGGCCACCGCCTGGCGGCACTCCAGCACCCAGTCCTCGGCCGGCATATCGATATCCCACCAGCCGATGAAGCAGCGGTCGCGGTGCTTCGGCCCCAGCAGGCGGTAGACCGGCACGTCGTTCGACTTGCCCACCGCGTCGAACAGCGCCATCTGCAGCCCGCAGCCCAGGGAGTCGTCCCACATCAGTTCGGCGGCGTTGCGGCCGATGGCGCGCTGCACCGCGGCATCGCTGACGGTGCCCCAGGTGTAGTACTGCATCGTCTCGCCGAAGCCGACGACGCCGTTCGCCAGCGTCACCTTGCAGATCTCGAACAGCGTCCAGTGTGGCAGCTCGCGGATCATGTTGCGTGCCGGCACCTCCCGGAACGGCACGCTGATCGGAATGCGCTCGACCTTCTTCACATCGAGGCTCATCATGGCGTCTCCTCACCATCCCGGGCTCGAATCGCCCTCACCCCCGCCCACCGCGGACGAGGGCAAGCCGCTGACCGACACGCGCGGGGCCGCCCGGCGTCTGCGGTAGGGTTTGGCGCGGGGGAAGACCGCTCCTGCTGGCAGATGCCGGCGCGGTGGCCACCGTGGTCCACCGGCGTCGACTAAGGTGGCTACCTGGCGCCAGCCCGCGAGGCACCGACGGCGCCTAGAATCTGCACGCGGTCACCCGGGCCTACGTCATAAACGAAGTACTCTTCTCCCGGGCGGAAGTGCTTCAGGCCGGCGGGATCGGCCAGGACGAAGGCACCCTCCGCCGCCCGGACCAGCCGATACTCCGGGGCGTTGTTGCGTGCCGCCGGGCGTACCCGCCGTCCGTCGAAGAGGCCCGGGATGTGGCGCAGCTTGAGCAGCGGCGTGGCGCTGGTGAACGCTCCCGCCTGGGCATCCACCGTGCCGACGCGTCCCCAGCCCACGGCTAGCGGCATGCCACCCAGCGCCAGCGTCCAGGTGCCATCCTTGCCGCGAGTCGCCGTCGAGATGCGGTAGACCGAAGGGCTGGTGAACGCCGGGTTGGCGACGAGCAGCAACTGGCCAGGCTTCGGCGTGGTCGGGCCGCTAGTCAGGCGAACGCGGAGCGTGTTCTTCTCCACGTCGGTGGCGACGAGGGTGCCCCGTAGGTCGCCCGGCGCCTCCAGGCGTAGCTTGTCACAGCGCAGATGCCCCCCACCCACCAGCCGCCCGCGCATCTCCCCGCCCTTGCCGATGGAGAGCCACCCGAACCGCCCCCGGAAGGCGATCCGCCGCCCGCCATCGTGGACAACGAACGACTGCCCCGCGTCGAGCGAGGAGATCACGTAATCCACGCGCCCGCCCGCGTCGATGCGCAGCGCCACCGTAGAAGGCCCCCCCGGCCCCCCGAGATCGGGGGGAGTAGGCTCCGGTAGCCCCCCCGGTTTCGGGGGGGATGGGGGGGCCTCCGCCTTTAGCCCCCCCGGCTTCGGGGGGGATGGGGGGGCCCCAACGGCCTCCATGGCCAGCCGCCGCACCGAGGCCACCTGCGGGGTGCCCCGGTGCACCTCCAGGATCGAGGCGAAGGTGGAAACCGCCGCCGGGTCCTCCTGGCGATCGCGCAGGATCAGGTGTGTCTCCCAGGGGCTTTTCCCGCGCAGCCCGTAGCCTTCGCCCAGGGCCGTGATTACCTCGGCGCCGGGCCCCAGCCCGCCCGGCACCAGCAGCCGCAGCATCAGCTCTTCGGCATCAGCGGCGATCAGGACGCCCCCCTCCACGCGGTAGGTCGGGTCGATGCGCTCCCACTCCGCTTTGCTCAGGGGCGCGCTGAAGTCGGCCTTCAGCGGCCGGCCCTCGCCGACCGGGGTGAGCACCAGGTCGTCATAGCGCAGAGAGTAGTTGTAGTAGTGGAGGAAACCGACGCGGCCTCGTGCCGGCGGCTTCCCGATCGTCTCCACGGTGCGCTGTACCAACTCGCCATCAACGCGCACGGTGGCCTTCTCGCCGCGCACTTGCACCGATAGGCGGACCGGCTTGCCCACGGGCAGCAGCGTGCCGCCCGCGTCTAGCCAGAGCTGGCGGCGGTTGCCCGGGTTGGCTGGGTCGACACCGAGGACGAGCACGGCGCGCTCCTGGGGGCCGGACGCCTTCCCCGTGCGCTCGACGGTGAATTCGAGGTCGAAGTCGCCGTAGTCGGCGCGCGTCCACAGGTAGCGGTCGCTCTGGCTGGCCCCGGAGACGCGCCACTCGGCGGCGAGGGCGCCGTCGTAGGCTACCCGGCGCACGTCCTTCAGGAATCCATAGCCGGGCTGCGTTCCGAACTCAACCTCCTCGCCCGCCAGCGTGCCCTTCTCCTGAACCTGCCACTCGCCGGGGGCGCCCAGCAGATCCGCGCGGGTCTCTTCCGGCTTGCCGATGGAGTGGTGCAGGTAGTCGCGCACCGTGCCGCCCGCGACGCGGAAGAGGTCGACCGCGTAGAGCGGCTCGCCGCCGGGGCTCCGGCGCACCAGCGCCACCGTCCGGCGATAGAGGGGGCAGCCCGGGTAGGCCGCCTCGCAGGATGCCTCGACCACATCCACCCAGGGCGACGCGTCGTAGAAGCCGAGCTTCCCGACGACACCCCCCTGCTGGCCGCGCCCGTCCAGCATCACGGTCCAGTGGCTGGCGGTGTGCGTCTCCCAGCCGCCGTACTTGGCGTCGGTCCAGGTGGTGGGGTAGCCTAGGTCTCCGGACAGGTCGTAGCCGCCGGCGATGACGTTGATGGCAAGCTTGTCGGGATGCCCGTGGCCATAGCTGCCCTTGCTGAAGGTGAGCGGGAGGTGCCACCGCGTCTCCGGGCTGGTGCCCGCCCGGAGGATGGCGATCCCAGAGTCGAGAAAGAGATGGCTCTTCCCTTCCGCGGGCGCCGGCCCGGCCTTGGCTGGGAGCGTGGAGTCATCGGCATGAAAGATGAGCCAGTAGTCGGCCCGGCCCTGGCGATAGGTGTCGATGTTGCCGCCGGAAGCGGCCCGCAGGCGCGCCGCGTAGAGCGCGCGGTCCTCCTTCAGGCGCAGCAGGGCGCGCTCGTCGTTGGCGCCGAAGAGGGGGTTCCGGAGCAGCACCTGCGCGCGTGGACCGGCGGTGTCGCCGATCTGGGGCACCCGCCCGTCGCAGTCGAGGTAGCGGCAGAAGCGGTAAAGCTCGCCCATGCGGTAGCGCGGGTCGTTGTACAGATCCAGCGGCTCCTTGTAGACCCGCTCGTCACGGAAGCCGTGGAGGTACTCCGCGAGCGTCGCCACCTCCATCGCGTTGCCGGTGTTGTAGCCGCTTGAGTCGTAGATGAACTTACCGTCGCGGAAGAACTCGGTCGATAGCAGGAAACGGAGGCCATAGTCGCCCTCCAGCATCTCACGAACCAGGTCGCCGTTCCCCAGGGCAGCCGCGACCGCGCCCAGGGCGCCCATCTCGTAGATCAGGAAATCGCCGTCGAGGTAGGGCATTAGGCGATGGACGTACTCGTAGATGTAGCCGAGCAGGTTGCGCTGCAGGTTGTGGGCGATGTCCTTTGGCGTCACCCGGCCGTCGCCGTCGTAGTCGGTCGCTCCACGCGCCGCGAAGAACGCGGCCAGCGCCTCGTCCTTCATCACCTCGTCCCACACCAGGTCGCACGCCAGGGCGATGTGCTGCACCCAGAAGCGCTCGAACGTCTGTCCGATGTAGCCATCCTGCCGCTGGCTGGGGCCCTCGATGCACCCATCCATGAAGCGATAGACATCCGCCAGTCGGTTGAGCATGACGGCGGCCTTGTGGGCGAAGCGAGCGTCTCCGGTGTAGGCGTAGGCCAGCGCTAGGTGCAGCGCGGCGGTGTTGCCGGAGTAGCCGCCGCCGGCGTCACCCTCATAGGGCGCGCCGAAGAGCTTGCCGAGGATGAAGTAGCGGTAGGCCGCTGTGAAGTAGTAACGCCGGCCGGCGTTCGGGAAGCCCTCCGGGGCGAGGAAGCCACTGCCGTCGTCGCGGACCGTCACGTCCGCGCCCGTGCCCGGGTTCTTCACCACGGCGCCGTCGAACCACTCCTCGCCGCCGGCCAGGCACTTCCAGCGGTAGGGCTTCTCCATCGAGGCGACGAAGCTGTTCCGAGCGCCCCCGTGGATCGGGCATCCCTTCTCGAAGGAGGGGCAGACCGCGCGCGGGTTCTCCCCCGGGATGAGCGAGCAGATGTAGTCGTCGCTCTTATCGAGCCACCAGCTTGCCTGCGCGGCCATCGCCTCGGCCGCCTTCCGTGCCCAGGTGTGCCGCGCGATGTTCGCCCGGCCCCGCGCCAGGTCCTCCCGGTTGATGATGCCGGTGAAGCCCGCGGTCTTCGGCACCCGCAT
Organism: Armatimonadota bacterium; assembly: GCA_012512505.1. Taxonomy (GTDB): domain Bacteria; phylum Armatimonadota; class JAAZEB01; order JAAZEB01; family JAAZEB01; genus JAAZEB01. The sequence goes on from JAAZEB010000208.1 coordinate 20,654, forward strand.
CACCACCTCGAGCTGTGGCCGCACCCGGGCATCCGCCTCTGCCGGCCGGCGTTCTGCCAGCTCCCGTCGGAGCTGCTCCGCCAGCACTGCCACCGGCACGTCCGGCGCGTCGGCGGGCACCGCGCCGGCAACCTCCACCTCGGCGATGCAGAGGCGCCGGTCGGCCGATGGGTGCGCGCCATCCGGCGGCTGAGAGACGCGGAGCGCCGACACGCGCGTCTCCTCAAAGGCGAGCGTGGTGGAGGCCTCCTCACGCAGGTCATCGCCGCGCGCCAGCGCCTGCCACTGGCCGGCCCGATAGCCCTCAACGAGGATCCGGCGCGGGGTGAGCGGCGTGTCGGCAGGGGCCGCCCAGCAGAGGGTTACCCTGGTTGCCGCGACCTCCTTCGGGAAGACGAGCACCAGGCTGTGGGTGTACTCCCAGTTGTCGGACGCCCAGGCCGTCGTGCGCGCCCCGTCGCCCTTCCCATCGCGGTTGCCGTCGATGGCCAGGGAGGCATGCCACCCATCCACTCCCCAGCGGTCGCGGTGCTCGCTTTCGGCGAAGGCGACCACCCCCGGCAGCCGCGCCAGCTTCGCCGGCGCCTCCGCGGCACTCCCGCTCCTGCCGGTCACCAGCAGCCCTCCCATCGCGGACCCTACCAGCAAGCCGGCCGTCAGGCGTGTCGGTGCGCTCCACCCCATGGCGATCCTCTCCCTGGGCCTGCCGCCCAGGCCGGGGGCGCCTGGAACGGCCCTCGTCCGGGCGAAGCACTCGCGTCGGACCACCACGCGGCTGGCGGTGGTGCTCCGCGAATGCTTCGCCCCGGTGGCCCTACTCCAGCTTGTAGAGGCGCACGTCGTCGTACCAGGCCACGTCCTGCGCGCTGGACTGCCCGGAGACGCCGAGGAGCAAGACCAGCCGCCCGACGCCCTCAGGCACCTCCACTACGCCGAAGATCTCGCCCCACTCGGTGGCAGGCGCCCGGCTGATGAGGATCACGTCCTTATGCTCCTGGGTCCAGCGCGACTCGGCGGTCTGCCAGCGCACGCGGATCGAGGCGTTGCCCTTGCCCTGCAGGCGGCGCACGGCGCGGATGGCATACCGCTCGCCCGGCTGCACGGGGGTGCTTTGGATGAAGCAGCCGCCGGCCACGCCGGCCGCGCGCGCTGCCCCCTTGCCGGTGGCGCCCGTCTCCCGATCCCAGGTGAAGGTGCCGCTGGAGCGCTCTTCCTGCCAGGAGCTCCAGCCGGCCGGCGCGGCCCCCTCTTGCCAGTCTTCGGCTGCCCCCTCGTTGGCGGGGGCCTGGTCGGAGCTAAAGTCTCCGTTGCGCGCCAGGTCTTTCAGCGTTCCTGCCTGCTCCATGCGGGCGATCACGGCGCGGCCGAACTCCACCGGGTCGCGGGCGAAGCCGAGCGCCGCCTCGCACCCCGGCAGCACGTCTGGCCACGCCTGCTCGTTGACGCCGGCGTTGGGAGTCGGCCACCAGCGGAACTTCTCGCCGTAGACCCACACGTACTCATCCGCGGCGCGCAGGGCGGTGGCGAGGTTGCGGCGCAGGCGCTCTACCCGCGGGCCGTCAGGGTTCTGGATGTACCAGAGAACGGTGGGCGGGTTCCAGTAGGCATCGAGGTAGATGCCGAAACCCACCTGCACCTGGGCACGGTACTTCCGCCGGTTTTCGGGAGAGACCAGTTCCTGGCAGGCTCCCTTGATCATCACCGCCGACTCCAGGTACTGCTGGTCGCTATTGAAGAGGTAGGCGTTCTCGCAGCCATCCACCAGCTTCATTTGGGGCGGGATCACATCCAGCCAGCCGTCGATGAAGGCGGGGTAGAGGCCGTAGCCGGAGCCCTCCAGGACCAAGTTGGGATCTTGCTGCCCGAGGGCGGTGCTGTTGACGCAGTTCATGAAGTAGGTGAAGAGGGTGATGTTTGGGTACTCGCGGGCGATGGCGCGCATCACCTCGCGGCCGCGCTGGCGCGCCTTGGCTTGATACTCGGCGAAGGTGTGCTGATCGCGCTGCGGCTGGGCGCGGTAGCTGAACTGCGCGAACGGCTCGGTATAGGGCTCCGGGTCGAAGAGGATGCCTTTGAGGCCACCCTGGCGCGCCAGCCAAGCGGCGATGCGCCAGTGCTCCACGAGGTTCCGCCAGCCGGCGTCGTCGAACCAATCGACGTTGCCCGGGTTGGCGCCGACCATGAGGAAGTTGTCGGTGAGCCGCTGCGAGCGGCACGCCTTCAGGTCCTCCAGGCAGTTGCGGAACCAGGCGCGCTGCCATGGCTCTTTAGCGAAGGCGGCGGCCAGGTGGCAGCGCTTCTCGGCGTCGATCTGCCCCACCGCGTGGACGACGACGCCGTCGAAGGGACGCTGCTCCATCACGGCCAGGTTCTGGCGCAGGCGGGCGGTGTCGGGGTTGTCCCACCCGGTCGCGATCAGCTTCTTGCGCGGGCGTGCCTCCGGGGCGTCTGCCCCGCTTGCCTGGCCGGCCAGGGTGAAGGCCAGTAGCAGCACGCCAAATGCCACCTTGGTTGCTCTCATCACATCCTCCAACGAAACGGCGCCGGTGAGCGAACCCCCGCCCTACGGCTCGGGGCACAGATGCCACCGGCGCCACCAGTTAGGGCCCGTCAACGAACCAGCCGGGCGCCCGGCGCGCCGCGGGTGCTGTTGCGTGGGCCAACGCTTTGCTGGCGATCCCGCGCCGCCCCGCCGCCTACCGCGGGGACTGCCCGGGGTTGAACACCGGTACCTGGTGCGCCTCCTCGGCAGCCTGGAAGTAGGGCTGGCTGGCGGGAAAGCCGAGCAGGGGCCGCACCACGAACGTTGGGAAGCCGCGGGCCGTCCGCGTGTAGGCGGCCGCGGCCTCATTGTAGCGCTTGCGCTCCACCGCGATGCGGTTCTCCGCGCCGGCCATCTCATCGCTCAGGCGGATGAACAGCGCCGTGGAGGAGGCCTGGGGATCGGCACGCAGCGCGTTCAGCACTTCCTGCACCCCGTCACTAAGCTGCTGCTCCAGGGCCAGGCGCTCCTCAAAGCCCCGGGCGGAGCGCGCCTGCTCCACCAGCCCGGACAGCGAGGCGGCCAGCTCCTTCTCGTGCGCGGCGGAGGCGCGCGTCACCGCGATCAGGTTGGGAATCAGGTCGTGACGGCGCTGCAGCACGTTCTCCAGTTGGGCACGTTTTGTCTCCACCTCGGCCAGGCTGGCGTTGAGCGCCCGGTGGCTGAAGAGTGCCGACAGGATGAGGAACGCCGCCACCACCGCGCTCACCAGCCGCAGCGTGCGGGTGCGGCGGGCACGGTGCGCGGCCGCGCGGGCCCGCTCGGCGCGCAGCTCCCGAATCGCCTCCTGCACGAACTCACGTTGGACCCCTACGGCTTCCGCCCCCGCCTCCAACGCCGCGGCATCCATGCGGTCGCTGCCGGGGCCGGAACGCTGCTGCAGCTCCACCGCCCGGCGGATGATCGCATCCGCCTCCGCGTCGGAGAAGCCCTCCTGCGACAACTGCTGCCTCGCGTCCGCCATCGTCTGTCCTTTCCCTTACCAGCCCCGGCCGGCGCCGCCACCCCCGGAGCTGCCGCCGCCGAAGCTGCCGCCGCCAAACCCCCCGCCGCCGCGGGAACCGCCACCGAAGCCACCCCCAAAGCCGCCGCCGATGCCACCCCCGAAGCCGCCGCCGCGGAAGCCCCCGGAGGAGCTGGTGGTGCGCACCTTGCGCGGAATGCGCTCGCGGTCGGTGCGGCGGAAGGAGCACTTGGGGAAGCGGCACTCGCGCAGCACCTCCCGCAGGCCCTCCCGCTCGTAGGTGGGCAGGCGGAGGGTGGTGGCGTGCCGTGTCACCGTGTGGTGGCCGCACTCGGGGCAGTCCTCGTAGGCCCAAGACCGCCAGCCGCGCTCCACCTGGTGCAGTTGGCAGTCGTCGCAGCGCCAGACGTGGTGCGCCACGGCGCCCAGGTCATCCTCTACCTTCTGCTCGTAAGAGAGGTAAGCATCCTCCTGCTCCTCGGTGAGCTTGCGCATCCGCTTCCCGCACTCGGGGCATCGGCGAATCCGCGAGCGCCAGATGCCGTAGCCGGTCTCCACCTCCACCCGGCGCGCCTCCATCACCAGCAAGACGAGGACGCCGTTGTCCTTCCCCTTCTTGCCGATGCCCCAGCGGTTGAAGAGCGCCGTGGCAAACTGCTTTGGCTCC
>JAAZEB010000209.1 GCA_012512505.1 Armatimonadota bacterium
GCTACCTGGTGAAGAAGGTGATGGCCGTGGATGAGGGCACGTCCGCGATGCGGGACGTGGCTCGGGCGATTCAGGAAGGCGCGATGGCCTACCTGAACCGCCAGATCGGCACGATGAAGTGGCTGGTGCTGGCGCTGGCCATCCTCCTCTACTTCGTCTACCAGGGCGTCTTCACCCGCGAGGCGGCGGAGGGGATCGGCAGCGGGCGCAGCCCGGTGCTGCTGGCCATCGGCTTGGCAATCGCCTTCGTGCTCGGCGTTGCCGCCTCCTACGGTGCCGGCTTCGTCGGCATGTGGATGGCCGTTCGCGGCAACGTCCGCGTCGCCGCCCAGGCGCTCCGCTCCTACAAGGGCGCTCTGGAGACCGCCTTCCAGGCGGGTGCCGTCGCTGGGATGTTCACCGTCGGCCTTGGCCTGCTGGGCGCGACCATCGTCTTCCTCGTCTTCCGCCAGGATGCGATGAAGGTGCTGGTCGGCTTCGGCTTTGGCGGTGCGCTGGCCGCGCTCTTCATGCGCGTTGGCGGTGGTATCTTCACCAAGGCCGCTGACGTCGGCGCCGACCTGGTCGGCAAGGTGGAACAGGGCATCCCCGAGGATGACCCGCGCAACGCCGCCACCATCGCCGACAACGTCGGTGACAACGTCGGTGACTGCGCCGGTATGGCCGCCGACGTGTTCGAGAGCTACGAGGTCACCCTCGTGGCGGCGATCATCCTCGGCGCGGCAACCGCCAGTGTGGCCGGCTTCACCTCTGACGTGGTGATGAAGCTGATCATGTATCCGCTCATCGTCCGCGCCGTCGGCGTCGTCGCATCCATCGTCGGTATCATCTCGGTCAAGGGCCGCGATGACGAAGACATGGATCCGATGCGCCCGATCAGCATGGGCTACTACATCGCCGCGGCGGTGGCCATCGTTGGCTTCGTCATCAGCACGGCCCTCTACCTGAACGACATCCCCGGTGTCTCCTGGGTCGCCTTTGCCGGCGCCAACCTGATGGGGATCGTCTTGGCGATGGTGATCGAGCGGCTCACCGAGTACTTCACCTCCACCGAGAAGCCCCCGGTCACCGAGATCGCTGCTTCCTCCCGCACCGGGCCGGCGACGATCATCCTCTCTGGCATGAGCCAGGGCCTGGAGTCTTCGGTGTGGAGCGTCGTCGCCATCGCGGCCACCGTGCTTGGCTCGGTGCTGATCTTCGGCGGCGAGCCGGCGCTGTCGGCCTACGGCATCGCCCTGGCCGGCCTGGGCCTGCTGACGACTACCGGCTACATGCTGGCCATGGACACCTACGGCCCGATCTCCGACAACGCCAACGGCATCTTCGAGATGTCCGGCGCCCTGGAGGGGAACGAAGGCGCCAGCCGCATCGTTGCCAAGCTGGATGCCGTGGGCAACACCACCAAGGCCCTCACCAAGGGGCTCGCGATCGCCACCGCGGTCATCGCCGCGACTTCGCTGTTCCGCTCCTTCATGGCCGAGGCAGGCCTGCTGGATGTCGGTATCCGCCTCGATGTGCCTGAGGTGTTCATCGGGGTGCTGATCGGTGGCGCGGTGCCGTTCCTCTTCAGCTCGTTCGCCATCAACGCGGTGAGCCGCGCGGCGTTCATGCTGGTGGAGGAAGTGCGCCGCCAGTTCCGGGAGATCCCGGGCATCATGGAGGGCAAGAACCGGCCGGACTACCAGCGCTGCGTGGCGATCAGCACCGCCGCCGCCCAGAAAGAGCTGCTGGGCCCCGGCATCCTGGCCGTGTTCACCCCGATCCTGGTCGGCTTCGGCCTGGGCTTCGCCGAGCCGCTGAAGGGCGCCGCCGGCCTGGGCGGCTACCTCGCCGGCGCCATCGTCAGCGGGCAGCTCATGGCGGTGTTCATGTCGAACACCGGTGGCGCCTGGGACAACGCCAAGAAGAAGATCGAGGACGGCTTCCTCGGTGGCAAGGGCACCGACAGCCACAAGGCCGCCGTGATCGGCGATACCGTGGGCGACCCGCTGAAGGACACCGCGGGCCCGGCCATCAACCCGCTGATCAAGGTCATGAACCTGGTGGCCGTGCTGATCGCGCCGATCGCGGTGCAAGACATCAGCATCATCGCCCGGGTGGCCGTTGTCGTGGTCTCCGCCGCCTGCCTCCTCTTCGCCGTGCAGCAGAGCAAGCGCGGCAGCATCACCGACACGAAGGAAGCGAAGGAGGTCGCCGCGAAGACACGGGTGTAAGCAAGCCTTGGTTCACCCTCGGCTGGCAGGGGGCCGGTAAGCCCTGCCCCCTGCCCTGCTCCCCGCGCCTGAATCACAAGCGCGTGTAGACCGAGGGGGAACTTCGCTTGCGCCGTGGAACTCTTATGGTACGGAGCGGGGGCGGCCGGAAGGCCGCCGCCTGCTTAGCGGGCGTTGCAGTGCGAACGTCACACTTCGGTTGGCGCGGGAAGCGCCAGCCAGACGCCATCTTCTGCACTTGCACCAATGCAGTAGAGTCGGTAGGCCGTGGGTCTTGCTCCGACACGGCAGGCACCCGCGGCACCAGCGACCGCACGGAAGGATACCTACCCGAAAGAGGGGGGAAATGAAGAAAGCCCTACTCAGACAGGTGGTCTTGCCAGGTCAGGCCCTCTCCGACGGTCCGCAGGAGAGAAAGGGGGATACTGCTTTGAAACCAAGTGTCAAGCTAGTTCGGTATCTGGCTGTTCTCGCGCCGTTGACTCTGGGCGTGCTCCTGAGTGGCTGCGGCGGTCTGCTCGGGGCCGTGGACGGAGAGGTCCCTGCGCCGGTGGTGCAAGTCACCGATGGAGGGCAGCCGATTAGCCAGCTCGTCCTCTCCCCGTTCGGGGGGTCCCGCTCGGTGCAGGTGGTCCTGCCCGCTGGCGCCACCACCTTCGACGCCAGCGTGATCTCGGGCCAGGAGCTGATCAACCTGATCGTCAACGCGCTCAGCGGGCGCCAGCAGGTGGGCGGCACGCTCCTCATTGAGCCAACCGGCCAGGGCACCGGCACCGCCGTCATCCGCATCAATGCCCGCGATGCCGGGGGCGCCATCGTGGCGACTACCGACCTGACGGTCATCGTGCAGCACGACCAGGGCGGCGGCGAGGGCGGCTAATCTGCCAGCAGCCGGTAC
>JAAZEB010000210.1 GCA_012512505.1 Armatimonadota bacterium
AGGCAAGACGCTTGCCGTCGACCTCAAGGAAGGGCTGCTCGGCTGAGACCGTGGGGCCGCCGGAGGAGCCCGGGTCCGCCGGGCGGCCGCGTTGAGCGGCGACCTCGACGCCCACGCGACAGGGTCCGTCCTTCACGTCTACTTCCCAGGTGGCTCCCTCGGCAGCCTCGACCATGCGCCACGGCTCGTAGACGACACGCCGCAGAACCGGCTTGTTCCCCTCCATCTCCAGGTGGTAGTCCCGCTTTGGCTCGCGCAGGCGGGCGCGCGTCGTTGCCGGCACCCCTGCACCCAGCCGCAGGCGCTCGTAGGCGCCGATCAAGTCGACGATCTCGCCGAGGTAAGGATGCTCGCGGATGGCCGAGGGGGAGGTCTGCAGCGAGATGGACGCGTTGCAGCCGAGCGACTTGTTCAGCACGTACTCGAACTGGTCGGTGGTGGCGCTCGTATCGTAGAGGTAGTACCAGCCGATGTCCACCGGCATCAGGTTGGCGTTGTACCATTTGAACGACGGCGTGCGTTGGTCGAGGTAGCCCTTGAGGTCGCCGTGCCCATCGGCAGAGGCCGCGCGTGAGACGAAGTGCCAGGAGTAGTGGCCGAAGCTGCTGGACTGCAGCAGCAGGTCCTTGTTCCGAAAACGGTCGTAGAACGCCTTGTGCAGCCGGGCGGTGCCGTACCAGTGCTCGCCTTGGAACATCTCCGAGCCGTCCCAGTAGACCATATCGACGCCGCAGGTGTTGACCACCGCCGCGAGGCGGTCCGCTATCTCGTCAAGAAGCGAGGTGTCGAGGTCGAAGTAAAAGGAGCCGAAGACCTGCTTCAGGTGGGCCACGCGAGCCCCCCGACCATGCGCGGCCGCCTGCGTGCCGTGTACCCCGCGCTGGCACCCGCGGAACCCGTAAGGCGGCTCCATCGAGCGCTCGGCGTAATGGATCAGTTCGTCGCCGATCTGGATCACCGTGCCGTAGCCGCTGCTGCCGCCGTCTACTGCGGGAAAGGCTTTCGGCGGCGCCATCGTCGGAATGAAGTCGGCGGCCGGGTCCACGTCCGCCGCCAGATCCGCGAAGGCGTCGCGCATGAGGCGTTTATCCGGTACGGGCGCCAGGTAGAGGTCGGGCGGGTAGATGGAGAGCGCAAGGAGGTGTAAGCCCACGCGGAAGCCGGCCCTTTTCAGGCGAGCGATAGTCGCCCGAAGGCTCTCCAGGCCTCTGGGGAAGCTGAGCCGGTTGATCGGGTCGCGCCCCGTCGAGGCACACCACGATTCCTGTCCGATGAGGATCGTGTGGAAGCCGCCGCGTCGGGCGAGCGCGATCACTTCGTCGGTATCGGCCTCGGAGAACCGGGTAACGAAGAGGTAGGAACGCTTCGCCCACGGCGAGCGTTTGCTCCACACCCCGCCCGGACGCGGACTGGGCAGGCCTGCCGCGCGCTCCATCCGGGCGATGGTCTCCTCGAACTCCGCCCGCGGGCAGGCAATCACGGCAGCGCCCGCTGGCTGGATCCCAAACTGCTTCACCGTCTCCGCCGTCAGCCATATCTGCTGCCGATTGTTGCCGCCTGCCCCAGGGCCGCGCAGCGCCTGCGCCCGTACGTTCACCTCGGTGGCCATGACGGCGGCGGCGAAACGACGGTCGTAGCAGGCGTTCATCGGCTCGGCCAGGGTCTCCAGCGCCCCTGTCGGAAGGCAAAAGAGGCGGAGCCGCTCGACGGTTCCCGGCACGGCCAGGTCGGTCACCCTCAGGAGCGCGAAACCCCTTCTTTCCGTCAGGGCAAGCCGCAGGTGCCCGCCGCCCTCGAAAGTGACCAGCAGCTCCTTACCCTTGCGCTGGACGGACGCCGGGCCGAACACGCCTTTGTCGGTGGCGACCTCAAACGCCGGCGGCGCCGCCGGTTGGGCGTACTCCCTGCCGTCGCATCGCACCGAGACGACCACCCCCCGCTCATCGAGGCGGAGGGTGGCGGCGCCCAGCCTGAGGGTGGTGGCGCCCAGGCACGGCGCGGCGGCAAGGCAGACTCCAAGGGCGGCCAACAGGATCGCGTGCATCGGGTTGTCTCCGAGCAGACAGCGCGTTCACTTCCCTTACGGGTCCAGGTGCAGCAGGGCGCCGTCGCGGCGGCGGAGGGTCAGCCGGACGCGGCCGTCTGCCACCGGGTGGCGCGCCTCCGCCGGCCAGCATGAGAAGAGCCGCCAGGAAGACCAAAGCTGGCTCGTGGAACCCGGGTTCGTCTCCGGCGGCAGGCGCTCCTGCTGCAGGAGTCGCCAACCTGATGACCGAACGCCTCCCCGAAACTTGCACCCTGGCTCGTAGGAACGCGCCTCAGCGCGCGACTACAACCGGGCGCGGACGCATGGAACGCACCGCCGGGCGGAGCGGAGAGAGGTATGAGGCTGGTATTCGCTCTTGCGGCAACATCGGTTTTGGCCGTGGCTGCCTGGCCGGCGCTGGTGGTGGCGGCCGGCGCGGCGGAGAAGCCGGTAATCCTGCTGCCGGGCGCCCGGTTCGAGGGGGGCGCCCGGGCACACTTTGGCACCACCTTCTATGGCCGGCAAGAGGTGAACTACGTCTACGCGCGATCCAACGGGCCGGCCGCTCGTATGGCGGCGAGAGTGACGCTGGAGCGTGTGCCCCGCGGTCGGCTGTTCCTCTTTCTGGAGGGGATGGACGATGACGCGCCTGGCCAGTGCCGGGTGCGCGTCTCCCTGAACGGTACGGCGCTGCTGCAAGGCCCCAGCGGTTTCTCCCAGGGCTGGTGGTCGGTGCGCGCCCTCCCGATCCCGGACGGAGTGCTGCGGCCGGGAGCAAACGAGGTCGCGATCTCCTGTGAGGAGCCGGAGGGCCCCCTGGGCAACCCACCCTGGTTCATGGTGGCGCGGTGCGCGGTGGCCGGGCGTGGCTACCGGCTGCCTGACGCGCAGTTTGCCAGCTTCACGGTGCGCCTGCCGCGCCGGGCGCGCCCGTTCCCGGAGCCGCTGCCCGCCGGCCGGACGGAGCCCGGCTTCCGGTTTCGGGGTACCAAGGGCTGGAACTGGACCCCGGATCAGTATCTGGAAGTGATCCCCGTCTTGAGCCGGCTGAAGATGAACTTCCTGATGAACTGCTACCTCTCGCTGTTCAGCGATGGGCCGGGGGGTGCCTGGCAGAACCGCTGGTGGGAGCCGATGCCCCCCGCCCGCAAGGAAGCCTACAGTCGGATCTTCCATGCCTGCCGCCAGCACGGCATCACCTTCTGCTTCGCCGTCCACCCGCAGCTTGGGTCGCCGCGCCCCCTGGTGCCGGGGAATGACGCGGACCTGGAGCAGTTCTACCAGCACTATGCCTGGGCTCAGGAGCAGGGGGTGCAGTGGTTCAGCGTCTCGCTGGACGACGTGAGCTGGGGCGAGGGTGGGCCAGCGGCCGGCGGCTTGGCCCACGCCTGGCTGGTGAACGTCATCTTTGGGCGGCTGCGCCAGCGGGATCCAGCGGCTCAGCTCATCTTCTGCCCGGTGCCCTACTGGGGCGATGGCACTGCCCCCGAGCATCGTGCCTACTTGGAGGCGCTCGCCCGCGAGATGCACCCGGACGTGTACGTTTTCTGGACCGGCGACGCCGTGGTGGGTCCGCGCATCACCCGCCGGGCGGCTGAGAGCTACAAGCGGATCGTGAAGCACCGCCTCTTCCTCTGGGATAACTATCCGGTCAACGACTCGGCCCCGACGCTTCACCTGGGTCCGCTCAGTGGGCGCGACCCCGACCTGTGCGCGGTGATCGACGGCTACCTAAGCAACCCGCTGTGCCCGCAGCACCAGGCCAACTGCCTCCCCCTCGCTACCTGTGCCGACTACGCCTACAACCCCTGGGCTTACGACCCGGAGCGCTCCATCGGCCAGGCGATCCTGCGCTTTGCCAAAACGGATGCCCAGCGCCGGGTGCTGAAGGAACTGGTGGAGGCTTATCCCGGCTTTCTGGTCACCGGGGGCGGCACGGGCACGAACGCCTCGCGGTCACGGTTTGACAGCTTAACGCCGTCCAGCCCGGCGGCGCGTCGCTTCGTGCGGCACCTGGAGGATCTTGCCACCCGTTTGGCCCGAGAGTTCCCCAGGCAGTTCGAGGCGAGCCGGCAGACGCTCGCCGCCGACGTGGCCTGGATGCGGCAGCGGCTGGAGCAGCCCTGACCGGCCGGCGGTTGACGGCCCGGCGTCGGCGCCGCCTTTCGCGCGGGAGAGCAAAGACAGGACTCCCGGCGGCGCCCGGCGAAAACGCTCCCGGGAACGCGGCCTCGCAGGCTGCGAAGCACCCGAGGAGCGCGCGCGGCAGGGTGGCCCGCCTTTGGCCCCCTGGCGTTCACCACGCCCTTCGTGGTCTCCCGGACGGGCTTCAAGCGCGTCCTCGTTCCTGAGGGAGCATCATGCTACGAGTTTGCGTTATCGGCATGGGGCCGATCGGATGCCTGCATGCCCGGATCTACCAGGAGGATCCGCTGGTCGAGCTGGTTGGGGTGTGTGACCGCATTGAGGAGCGCGCCCAAACTGCTGGCGAGCGGTTCGGCGTTCCCTACTTCACCAGCGCCCCGGCGATGCTTTCCGCCCTGGCGCCCGATGCCTGCAGCGTGGCGACCGGCGGCTTTGAGTACAGCAGTGATCACTACGAGCCCACCATCCAGGCGCTGGAGGCGGGCTGCCACGTCTTGTGCGAAAAGCCGATCTGCAACGAGATCGCCAAAGCCGAGGAGATGGTGCGCGTTGCCCGCGAGAAGGGCCGCTGCTTCGGCATTGATTTCAACCACCGCTTCACTCCCGCCGCGCGGTTGGCGAAGTCGTGGCTGGACGAAGGGCGCCTGGGCGACCTCCTCTTCGTCAACATGGCGCTGTGGATTGGCCGCCCCGGAGGGTTCGACTCGCCCTACTTCCACCTCAAGGCGCTCAACCCGCACTCGGTCGATATGATGCGCTACTACTGCGGCGACGTTGCCCGGGTGCAGTGCTTTGCCATGAAGGCGCCCGGCCGCAACTTCTGGTCGACTGCCTCCATCAACATGCAGTTCCGCAACGGCATGGTAGGCCACCTGACCAGCAGCTACGACATCGCCCGCGGCCATCCGATGGAGCGCTGTGAGGTGGCTGGCGTCAAGGGCCGCTTCGTGGTGGAGGATATGTGGCGCGAGGCCACGCTCTACCCGGCGGGTGATCCGGTGAAGTCGGTCTACACCAACCCGGTCTTCGGCGGCTACCGTGACTTCGACGACACCTTCCGCGAGCGCATTCACACCTTCGTGAAGCAGGTGTCGGAGGGCGCCGCGCCGGCGGAGATTGACGGCTCCGGCGCCGACGGCCTGGCTGCCCAGAAGGTGATCGCCGCCGCCATCGAGTCACTCGACACCGGCCGCGTGGTGGAGTTGCTGTAGGGCGAGGTAACCTGAGCGCAGGTATCGGCGTCTCCGTCGCCGAGGGGGTGTTCCTCCTCCAGGAGATGGTCGGAGTGCCCGAGCAATCGGGCTTCGGCGGGCTGGGAAGCCGCATCGCTGCGGCGCTCCGCTGCTCTACCCGGGAAATGGTCTCTTGCCACCCGTCCTGGGTGCCCGCCGGGCATGGGGGATGCCGGCGGGACGCCGGCGATCCGACCGCGTACGAGGGTCTCCGACGCCGATACGGGCATCCAGGACGGCGCCCTCCCTCAGTCCGGCATGTGGAGCACCTCGCGGACGCGCAGGCGGGTGCCGGGCGCCCCGGAGAGGATCTGCGCGTGGCCGAGCGCGTCCATCACGACCGCCGCTTCTTGCTCGCCGCTGCCCCCGAGGGAGGCCACGCGCTCGCCCGGCCGCAGCAGGCCGTAGTCGGTGGCTAGCACGACGCACTTCACCGCCGTCTTCAGCCCCTCGCCGCCGACCACGCTCACCCCGGCCCAGAAGAGGCCAGCCTCGGGCGCGCTGAGGGGCACGTCGGCGCCGGTGGTGGGATCGAAACGGGGCGCCCCCGCTGAGGAGCTGCGGTAGTCGCGCAAAATCGCGACGCCGCGCTGGAGCAGTTCGCGGTGGTGGCCCGCGTCAAGGGTGGGGTAGGGGTGGCCGTAGGCCGTCCACTCCGGGGTGTCGGCCACGCAGATCAGCCGCTGCGGCCGGCCCGCCAACGCCCGTGCCACGCGCACCGCCGTCGCACCGGTGAGCGAGGCAACGACCACGGCCTGCACGTCACCGCGCGCCACGCGCCGCAGAATCGCCTCCAGGGCACGGCTGGTGTTCGTTGGGGGGTGTGCGTTCATCAGCCGGAAACCCATCCCCCGTAGGGGCGTATCGCGTTCGCCGTGCAGATGCTTCGCCCCTTCTAGCGGGACAGCGAGCGCAGGGGGCCTTGCAGGGTGGCCGCGATCTGGGAAAGCTGCTTCGCGGAGCTGGCGACGATGTAGACGCGGTTCTCCTCCTCAGGCCATGTCCGCTGGATCCGTGGCGCCGCGACCGGCTTGCCCCCCACCAACACGACCAGATAGCGCCCGCGCGCCTTGGCTCCCGTCCGGGCAACGCGAGCGGCGGCCGCTGGCGACAGGTAGAGCACGATCGCCTCCTGCGGCTTGCCCTTGGGGGCGGCATGGGGCTCGAGGCGTGCCTCCTGCAGGTCACGGGTGCCTGCCAGTGCCCGCGGTTCCAGCGCCAGGCGCTGGCCGGCGAACGAGACGACGCGGCGGCCGGGGCTCGCCTTGCCGGCCTTGAGCGGGTCGGCCAGGTGGATCGCCACCGGCCCGATCGGTAGGGGGGCGGCGATGAGCTGTCGGCCCCGGCGCACATCCGGCGGTGGCAGGAACTGGGTGAAGGTGGAGGGGCGGAAGCGGTCTTCAGGGATTTTCAGGTTCAGGCGCAGCTCGATGACTTCGCTTTCAACCCGGTTCCCCTTCGCATCAGCGCCGGTGGTCCGCAGCACGTAGGGGAAGCGGCGGTCCTGGCTGCGCCAGATGCGGACAGCGAGCGCTCCCTTCCACCAGGCGCCGGGGGTCGCGCTTGCCTGGCGGACACCGCTGTAGATCGTGCAGGGCAGGCCGGCAACGCGGGCCGTGCCGATACGCTTGAGGTGGGGCACCTTGCTCTGCTCCAGGAGCGGATGCACGACCTCCTGAATCACGTTCAGGCCGGTGGGATGCCATACCCGCCCGTTGCGCGCGCCCTCGGTCCAGCGGTAGGCGGCGCGGCCATTGTAGACCTCAATCACCGGCCGGCCGGAGTCGTAGCTGGTCTCCAGGCGATAGCGGTTGCGCGTGAACCACAGCTTGGCGATCGTCAGCGTCGTCTTCCCGCCTACCGTGCGGCGGGTATGGGCCACCACCTGGCCGGAGGTGGCCAATCCGCCCTGGGCGGCGGCGGCTGGCACGGCGGACAGGAAAGCCAGGAGGGCGGCAACGACCAGTGACTGCCGATAGTCTCGTTGTCGGAGGCGGCACATAGAACAAATCACGTCAGATTCATTCGGCAGGCATGGGGCGAATCCTGCTTGCCGGTGGCTTTCGCTGCGCCGGTGGATCTGCTATAATGAGTGCCGATGGAGAAACGCGACCGAGAGATCCAGGACATCCTGAACAGCCTGCCCACCCAGTCGTTGAACGCCGTCAACCGCTTGCGCCAGATGGGGCGCGAGGGGGTGCCGGCGCTGGCGATTGCCCTCAAATATCCTGACCCAATCATCCGTGCCGGCGCGGCGCGGGCGCTGGCCCGCATGAACGAGCCGCTGGGGGTGCCTGCCCTGGCGGAGGCGGTGAACGACCCAGACAGCAGCGTGCGCCTGGCCGCCGTCCTCGGTCTTGCTGCTCTGCCTGGCCCGGAGGCGGTGCAGGCGCTGGCCGGCGCGCTGCGCGCTCATTATGCCCTGGTGCGCGATTGTGCCGCGCGGGCCCTGGCCAGCCGCTCCCTGGTGGCGCTCCGGGCGGCCCTGGAGGATCCCGACCCGGTGGTGCGGGCGGCGGCCGCGCACGGCGTCGGCTACTACGCGCGCGACCGCGCCTCGGTGCCCCGCCTTTGCGAGCTGCTGGATGACGACAGCCCGGACGTGCGCGTCATGGCCGTGCGGGCGCTGGCCTGGGTGGCTCGCCGCCACCGCCCGGTCCTATCGCGCCTTACTGCCGCTTTGAGCCATCCCGACGAGCAGGTGCGCCTCGCCCTGGTGCGCGCCCTGGGCCGCGTGGGTGACCGCGCCGCTGCCCCCGCGCTGGCCGCCATGCTTCAAGATTCTAGCCGCGCCGTGCGCCTGGCCGCCATCCGTGCCCTCGGCGCGGTCGACCCGGAAGTGCCCGGTGGCCGGGCCGGCGCCGGCGATTGCCGGGCGATTCCGGCGCTGCTCGAACCCCTCACCGGCCCGGATGCCGACCTGCGCCTGGCCGCCGCCGAAGCCCTTGCCTTCATCCTCGGCCGTGACCCGAACGGCGAACGCGATCCCCGCACGGTGCCCCTCCTGCTGCGCGCGCTGACCGACTGTGATGCCCGCGTGCGGGCGATGGCTGCCACGGCGTTGGCCGAGGCTGGCGACCCGCGCGCGGTGGCGGCCCTGACCGAGGTGCTGCACGATCCGGTGTGGTCGGTGCGCGCTTCGGCGGCCAGCGCCCTGGGCGCCATCGGCGGCGCGGAGGCGGTTCCACCCCTCGAAGCGGCTTGCAGCGATGAGGATCTGGCGGTGGGGAGCCGGGCGGAGCTGGCGCTGCAGCAGGTGCGCGCGCGCTTGCGTTGAGGGGATCTGACCCAGCGCCGTAGGGTGCCAGGAAAACAACGAAGGGCCGACGCTTCCGGATGGACGAAGCGTCGGCCCTTCGCGATTCGCGACGTAGTTACTTCGCGGCGATGGTGATCCGGCCCGTGGCGGGATCGTACTCCACCACCACATCGAGCGCCTCAC
Source organism: Armatimonadota bacterium (assembly GCA_012512505.1). Classification (GTDB taxonomy): domain Bacteria; phylum Armatimonadota; class JAAZEB01; order JAAZEB01; family JAAZEB01; genus JAAZEB01. The sequence goes on from JAAZEB010000210.1 coordinate 8,846, forward strand.
GCAAGAAGGAGACGGGCACGATGGTGCGGCCGTTCTTCAGCGAGGGGGCTACCTGGAGTTGCACCGGCTGGCCGCCAACCATCGCCTGCGGGTTGCCGATCGTCAGCTCGATGCGCCGGCCGTCGGCCGTGGCGCGCACCTGCTTGATCAGGTTGTTCCAGCGCACGGTGCCGCCCTGGTGCTCGATGATGTGGCGGAACGGCGTGAACATGATCCCGGCCTCGGCGAACGGCTGGGCTCGGTCGAACTTCACCGGCCGGCCGTTGAACACCATCGTCAGCGGACCCTTGCCGGTAGGTTTGACGGTGATCTTGCGCGCGGGCGCCGAGGGGGTGGTGGCGGGGCGCGCCGGCGGCGTGGAGTAGACGCTGATCACGGCCGTCGGCTGCGTCTGCTGGTGGTCGCGATCCACTCGGGCCACGGTGACACTGCCGGACCGGCCGGCGGGCACGCTGAGCAGTGGGCCACCCTCCTTGGTGGCTGGCGCGGCGACGCGGGTCGCGGCCGGCACCGGCGCGGCGATGGCAACCGCGCGGTCCTGCTGTGCCAGTTGCGCGGTGTTGCTGCCGGAGCGCGTGCTAACGGCTGGCCGCCGCGTGCTGCCGGTAGGAGGGGCCACCCGCGCAGCCTCGGCGTTGGGCACCAGATTGGCTGCCGGTCCGGTTGCCACGATGGCGACAACCGGCGCGGCCCCGACCGCGGCGTCCAGCATCGGCGTGCTTCCGTCGGCGGGCATGGTCACTCGCTGCTGCATCCCGGCGTAGGGGAGAGCCAACGCGCCACCGGCTGCCATGACGGTGTTGCCTTGCGCGCGGCTCGTGCCGGGGCTCACGAGCGGCGTGCGGGCGGCGGGGCGCGGCGCTGCGGCGGGCGGGGTGGGGGCTTTGGCGATCCGCGTTGGCGCGGCGCTAGCGG
>JAAZEB010000211.1 GCA_012512505.1 Armatimonadota bacterium
ACCAAACCCTACTCCCTCCGGATTCTGGGGGTCGGGGGGCCCCGGCCGATGGCCCCCCCGAAGTCGGGGGAGCTACCAAACCCTACTCCCTCTGGATTCGGGGGGTCGGGGGCTACCAAACCCTACTCCCTCCGGATTCGGGGGCCGGGGGGCTGCCCGCCCTCACTCCCCCCAGATTTGGGGGGTCGGGGGGCCAACCTCCAGTTCCCCCCGGATTCGGGGGGCCGGGGGGGCGTGCCCCTACTGGTGCAGCCCGATCAGCGCGGCCACGTCGCGGGCAACGATGATCTCCTCATCGGTGGGGATAGCCAGGACGCGCACCGGCCAGCCGGCGGCGGTGAGGTCTGCCTCGGTGCCCCGGCAGGTAGCGTTGCGCTCCGGATCGAGGCGCACGCCGAGGAACTCCATGTCACGGCAGACGGCGGCGCGCACGGTCGGCGAGTTCTCGCCGATGCCGCCGGTGAACGCTAGCACGTCGAAGCCCCCCAGGGCAACGGCGAAGGCGCCGATGTAGTGCCGCACGCGGTGGTTGTGGATGTCGATGGCGAGGCGGGCGCGCTCGTGGCCCGCCGCGGCGGCCGCCTCCAGGTCGCGCAGGTCCTCGCTGAGGCCGGAGACGCCCTTCAGCCCGCTTTCCTGGTTGATCGCCGCGCTCACCGCCGCCGGGCTGAGGCCAAGCGACTCGATCACGTAGGGGATGATGTTCGGGTCGAAATCGCCGGGGCGGGTGGCCATCACGGTGCCGCACTGGGGGGTGAAGCCGCTGCTGATGTCGATGGAGCGGCCAAAACGCACGGCGCACACGCTGCTGCCGCCACCAAGGTGGCAGGAGATGAGCCGCAGCTCGCTGGCCGGCCGGCCGACCAGGGCCGCGGCGCGCGCGGTGATGTAGCGGTGGGAGGCAGAGTGAAAGCCGTAGCGCCGGATGCAGTGCCGCTCATACCACTCCCAGGGCAGCGCGTAGATGAAGGCGTAGTCCGGCAGCGTGGTGTGGAACGCGGTCTCGAAGACGCCGTATTGCGGCACCTCCGGCAGCAGGGCGCGGCAGATCTCGGCGCCGCGGATCATCGGTGGGTTGTGCAGCGGCGCCAGCGGGATCAGCGCCCGCAGCTCTGCCAGCACGGCGTCGTCGAGGACGACAGCGCCGGTGAAGCGCTCGCCGCCGTGCGCGAGCTTGTGCGCCACGGCATCCGGACTGCCCAGGCCCCGCTTGTCCAGCCGGGCGAGCAGGTGGTGGATGCCGGCATGGTGATCGGGCACCGGCAGCTCGTGGTGAACGGGCGCCTCTGCCGACGTGCGCAGCTTCACCCGGGCGCGGTCGCTGCCGATGCGTTCGATGCTGCCCTCGGCCAGCACCTCTTCCGACGGCATGGCGAAGAGCTTGCACTTGAGCGAGGTGCTGCCGCAGTTGAGGACCAGGATGCGTGTTTGCGGAGCTGCTGCCACGGCGGCCTGCCTTTCCAGCGGACTTGGGGATCCTATTGGCAGCAACCGGCGGCGGTTCCTGCTCGCCGCGGCCAGCGCCCCGGAGCGGCGCCGGAGTGCCCTGGCAGGGTAGCCCAACGGGCATCACGGGTAGCCGTAAACGGCGACCCAGGCGAAGGGACAAGCCCGGGCAGGGTAGCCGTAAACGACTACCCTGCCAAAAGGGCAAGCCGGCTGGAAGCTGGCTCCGGAGCATCCTTCAGGGCGCTTGTCCCTTGTGTCAGGGGCGTCGTTTACAGCGCCCCACACCTAACACCTGACACCTAACACCTGACACCTACCACCCAGCCGCCAGGGGTTAGGCGGTTAGCTGTGGTACATCTGGGTGACGTAGTACTCGCCGGTGGGGGCCAGGTAGACGCCCACGCCGATGGCCCGGTAGTCGGAGGCCACGATGTTGTCGCGGTGCGTGGGGCTGTTCATCAACGAGCGATGGCCCAGGGCCACATCCCGCCGCGAACTGTAGAACAGGTTTTCGCCTACCACGCACTGGAACTGGCGCGTGCCGAGCGCCACCGCGTAGCGGTCAATCGGCGAGCGCAGCCCGCGCACCGGCGAGTAGTGGTCGAAATAGCCGAGCTCGAACATCTCGCGGCTGTGCTGCCGTGCCGCCGCGGTGAGCACCGGGTCTACCGTGAGCGGGGTGAGGCCACGGCGCTCGCGCTCCTCGTTCACCATCCGGGCGAACTCCTGCTCGTCTTCCGACAGGCTCACCGGCGTGAGCAACACCGAGGAGGGCGCGATCCCGTTTGCCAGGCGGCCGCTGCGGTAGCTGCGCACCGCCACCTGCTCGCGCCGCTGTTTGCTGCTCTTGACGGGAAGGGCAACCCCAGCAAGGACGAGTGCCAGGGCGAGTGCCAGGGGCACCGACGACACGGATAGGGCGCGCTTCAAGGCGGTAGAGACTCCTTTCAGGGAATCGTGAGGTGTGATAGGTTCTCGTCCCGACACGCGGTAAGACTGGCCCGGAACCACGCGGACGCGGCGCGCTTTCCTGTCAGCGCAACAGGCGCCCGCGCCCTTACTCATTAAGACCGCTTGCATGGGCAGAAGGTTCGCTTCGCGGGCAAAATAGTGCTGCCGAAGAATCGGGGTGGGAGCAAGGGTTGGGTGGACGCGCGGTGAGGTCTCCCCGCCTGGCGATTAGCCCGGGCTCCCGGTGGGTAGAACCACGGGGGGAGGGGCAGCCGGCGCCGGTGGCACGCACCCGGCCGCTGATTCCCTCACGCCCGCGCCCCGGGAGGCTCTTGTTGCACAACCAATATGGTTACTTCACTGAGGATGGGCGCGAGTTCGTGATCACGCGCCCTGAGACGCCGCTCCCCTGGGTGAACCTGATCTCGAACAACGACTACTGCATGCTGGTCTCCCAGACCGGTGGCGGTTACTCATTTGTCCATGGCTCCGGGTGCGACCGCATCCTCCGGGCGCTGCCTGGCGAACAGGTGCTGGTGGACCGGCCCGGACGCTACCTCTACCTTCGCGATGATGACAGCGGTGACTACTGGAGCCTGAACTGGCAGCCGGTCTGCCGCCCGCCGCAGGAGTGGGAGTGTCGCCACGGCCTGGGCTACACCCGCCTCCGCTCGCGCAATACCGACATCGAGGGGGAGGCACTCTTCTTCGTGCCGCTGGACGAGCACCTGGAGCTGTGGGGCTTCCGCCTGACCAACCGCAGTGATCGCCCCCGACGCCTCAGTAGCTTCGCCTACGCGGAGTTCACCCTTGGCTGTTACGAGGCCGACCTGCTCGAACGCAGCTTCCACGCCCTCTTCAACGACGTGGTCTGCCACGACGGGATCATCTACGCCAGCAAACGCTACTGGCCGATGGAGAGCACGGCCGGGGGCGAGCGCCCCAACCTGCAGTGGGATAAGTACGTTTTCATGGCGGCTAGCGTGCCGCCCGAGGGGTTCGATTGCGCCCGCGAGGAGTTCGTCGGCATCTACCACGACTGGCAGAACCCGGTGGCGGTGGCGGAGGGCCGTTGCCGCGACAGCCAGGCCGTGGGGCGCGATGCCATCGGCGCGCTGTGGCACCGTTTCGCGCTGGCACCGGGCGAGAGCGTGCGCTTCCATGTGATCCTGGGCGTGGTGCCGCGCCAGCAGCGGCACCTCATCCCGCAGATGGTGGAGATGCTGCGCTCCGACGCCGCGTTCGACGCGCGCTTCGAGCGCCTGCGCGAATACTGGAACGACTACCTGCCGCGCCTTTGGGTGGACACCCCGAACGCCGACTTCAACCTCTCGGTGAACGTGTGGAACAAGTATCAAACCTGGATCACCGCGCACTGGGCGCGGATGGCGTCTTACTACATCGGCGGCTCCTCGCTGATCGGCTATCGCGACCTCACCCAGGATATCCTGGGCATCCTGCCCAACGACCTGGAGATGTCGCGCCAGCGCACGCTGTGGATCGTCGAACGCCAGCTTCGCGACGGCAGCACGGTGCACAACTGGGATCCGCTGACCAACACGCCGGCGATCACCGGGCACTCGGATGACCCCCTCTGGGGGGTGATGGCGATCCTCAACTACCTGCGCGAAAGCGGCGATTTCAGTTTCCTCGAACAGGAAGTGCCGTTCCTGGACGCCGGGAAGCGCCCGGTGCGCGACCACCTCCTGCGCGGGCTCGGTTACGCCCTGGCGCGCCGCAGTCCGCGCGGCCTCTCGCTGATGGGCGCCGCCGACTGGAACGACGGCCTCAACTTCGTTGGCCTGCGGGGCCGCGGCGAGAGCGTGATGACCTCGCACTTCCTCTGCTGGATGCTGCGCGACACCGCGGAGCTGATGGCGGTGATCGGTGACACGGGCACCCACCAGCGCCTGCTGCGCGATTACCACCAGGTGCGCGACGCGATCAACCGGGTTGCCTGGGACGGCGAGTGGTACTGGCGGGCGAGCACCGACGAGGGCGCGCTGCTGGGAAGCGCCACCAACGAGGAAGGCCGCATCTACCTGAACGCGCAGACGTGGGCGGTGCTCAGCGGCGTGGCCGAGGGGGAGCGCGCCCGCCAGTGCCTGGACGCGGTGCATCGGCACCTCGACACCGAGTTCGGGCCGGCGCTCTTCCTGCCGGCCTACCAGCAGCCGGACCCCGCCATCGGCATCATCACCCGCTTCGCGCCTGGCACCAAGGAGAACGGCACTATCTTCAACCACCCCGTGTGCTGGGCGGTGATCGCCGAGTGCATCTTGGGCCGCGGCAACCTGGCCTTTGACTACTGGCAGCGCACCTCCTTCCTCACCCGGGGCCGCGACCCCGACCGCTACCGGGTCGAGCCGTACGTCTACGCGGAGTACATCTACGGGCCAGACCACCCGCAGTTCGGCCGGGGCGAGTTCACCTGGACTACCGGCACCGCGGCCTGGATGTGGCGGGCCTGCATCGACTGGATCTGCGGCGTGCGGCCCACCTTCCGGGGGTTGGTGGTGGACCCTTGCGTGCCGGACGGTTGGGAGGGCCACCGCGTGCGCCGCAACTTCCGCGGCGCCACCTACGAGATCACCGTCGAAAACCCCGAACGCGTCTCGAAGGGGGTGGCCCGCGTCACCCTCGACGGGCGCGAGCTGGAGTCTCCCCTGTTGCCCGACCTGCGCGACGGCGACACGCACCAGGTTCACGTGTTGATGGGGCTCCGATAAGGACTGCTGGATCCGCCGGGGCGGCAGGCTTTGGGCGTGGCCATGGCGAACAGATGCCTGGCAAACCCCGCCGGAGGGAACATGGCAGAAGATGGCATCAAGCCTCGGGTCGTGCTGGCGGCCCTGATCGGGGGGGCCACCGGCCTGCTTCTGGCCACGCCGGGCGGGCGTCGGTGGCTGCAACGCGCCACCGCGTCGGCCCGGAGCTGGCTGGAATATGGCGCGGAGGACCTCGGGCAGTTGCTCGAGGCCCGGGTGGAACGCTCGGCGGCGCTGCGCCGCGCGCCGGCACAGACGACGGGTGCCGCCGCCCGTCAGATCGACGAGCGCCTGATGATCGCCCGCGTGCGCGAGGCACTGGCGCGCGATGGTCGCGTTCACGCGCGCCGGGTGAAAGTGATGATGATCGGCGGCGTGGTTCACCTGGAGGGCGTGGTTGCCACCCCGGAGGAGCGGGAGATCGCCGGCGAGGTGGCGCAACAGGCGGCGCGCACGCATATCCTGGTGAACGACCTTCACGTTGGTTGATGGCCTGCCCCGTCGCGGCGGGGTGATGACCCTGGAACGGGAGACCCCTTTGCCCAGAACCCCGGTGCGCTCTACCCGCGTGCTGCCCCTCGTGCTGGCCTGCCTGCTGGGCTGCCTGCCGCCGCCCCCGGCTGGCGCCGGCACCGAGGCGGAGTTGGTGCCCGCCATTGAGACCGCCCTCGCCGCGCCGGCCTTGCGCCACGCCATCGCGGCGGTCGTCGTCGAGTCGCTGCGGGATGGTCGCTCGCTGTGCGCCATCGCCCCCGACGTGGCCTTGATGCCTGCCTCCAACCTGAAGCTGGTCACCGCCGTGGCGGCGTTGGAGCACCTCGGCCCGGACTACCGCTTCCGCAGCCTGCTGGGCGCGCGGGGCAGGCTCGCGCGCGGCACTCTTGACGGCGACCTCTTCCTGAAAGGCTTCGGCGATCCCACCCTCTCCACCGCCGCGCTCCACGACCTAGTAAACGCCGTGCGCGCGCGGGGTATCCGCCGCGTGACCGGCGACCTGGTGGTGGATGCCACCTTCTTCGCGGCGCCGCGCATCGGGCGCGGCTGGGCCTGGGATTACCTCCAGGACTACTACGCGATGGAGGTCTCTGCCCTCTCGCTCGACCACAACGTCGCCACGCTCACCGTTCGCCCGAGCCCGGAGGTGGGCCGGCCGGCGCTCCTTTCCTGGATACCGCAAACGCGCTACTTCAGCGTGCGCAATGAGACGGTCACCGCCGCGGCGGGGGCCACCGAGACGCTCTCCCACCAGCGCCTGCCGGGCGGCAACCTGGTGATCGTGCGCGGCGCGATTGCCGCAGACTCTCAGCCGGTGACGCTGGAGGGGATCACCATGGAGGACCCGGCGCGCTACTGCGGCACGGTGCTGGCGCAACTCCTGGAGGAGGCCGGCGTCCGGGTGGAGGGGGAGGTGCGCCACGGCACGCTGCCGACGGTTCACCAGGTGCTGCACGAGCGGCGGTCGCCGCCACTGGCGGAGATCTTGCCGCCCTTCCTCAAGCCAAGCAGCAACCACATCGGGGAACAGGTGATCCACACGGTAGTCGCCGAACTGACGGCCCGCCGGGGCAGCGGCGAGGGGGAAGCCCCCAGCGTGGAGAGCGTGGCCCGCGACCTGGTGCGGCAGGCCGGCGGCGATCCTGACAGCATCCGGGCGGTGGATGGCTCGGGCCTCTCGCGCCTGAACCTGGTCACCCCGCGGGCGCTGGTGCAGCTCTTGCGTTACGCGCGGAACCGGCCCTATGCCGAGGTCTTTGCCGCTGCTCTGCCCGTTGCCGGGCGCGATGGCACCCTGGCGCGGCGCATGAGGGGCGCTGCCCCCGAGGGGAACGCGCGGGCGAAGACCGGCACCCTCACCGCCGCCAGTTGCCTCTCCGGCTACGTGACCTCGGCGGCGGGCGAACCCCTGGTGTTCTCCATCATGCTAAACAACCACCTGGCCAGCCCCCTGCAGGTGCGCGCCGTCCAGGACCGGATCTGCACCCTCCTGGCTGAGCTCCGCTGACGACCGGGAGCAGGGCCGCCGATGGCCCCCTCAGACCTGACGGGTGTGAGTGAAGGATTCGGCGCCCCAGAGAGTCTAAGGAACGGGAGGACCAAGATGAGACGTCTCTGGTGGTTACTGGCATTGGTGGCCGTTGCGCCGGGGGCGGCGGAGTCGCTGCTGGAGAACGGAGGCTTCGAGGCGGGGGATCCTCCCGCCGGCTGGCAGCTTCCCGCGCAGAGCCCCATCACTGTCGACCGGGCGATTGTCGCTGAGGGGCGGCGCTCGCTGACCTACAACAACCTGACTCCGGACAAGCCGGGTCCGTGGAGCATCAGCCACTCGTTCGCGGCGCCGCCGGCGGCGCTGCTGAGCGTTCGCGGCCAGTTGCGGCCGTCGGCGTTTCGCGGCAGCGTGCGGGCGTCGCTGTATCTGGCGAACCCCTACACCGGCAGCCTGCAGCTCATGGGCGAGAGCGTGCTGCTTTCCGCGTCACAATCGAGCGTGACCAGCGGCTGGCGGCCGTTCCAGTTTGGGGCTGCCGGTTCGCCAATGGCGGGCCGCGGCGTGCTGCGCTTCAGTTTCCAGGGCAGCGGCCAGGTGTGGCTCGATGCGCTGGAGCTGAGCGTGGCGGCGCCGCCGAAGTCCGGTGGCGGACGGCCGCATGGTGGCCAGGGGGTCTGGTATGGCGAGAACCTCCTGGGCGATAGCGGCTTCGAGGGGGCTGGCCTCCCCTGGGTGCGGGTGCGTGACGCGCGCCGGGCGCAGGGGGTGGTTGCCACGTTCGATCGCGGGGGTGGCTACCGGGGGCGTGGCTGCGCCCAGGTGACCAACCACAGCGCCTTCTCCGCCGAGCCGGCCGGCTGGGCACAGCGCGTGGAGGTGCCGGGCGGACACGAGTTGGTGCTGGTGGGCCGGATCCGCACGCGCAACCTGAAGGGCGCGGCGTTCCTGCGCCTGGACTGCTACGGCGTCGCTCCTGGTCAGCAGGGGGGCGAGCCGGTGCGCCTGGCGAGTGCCGCCTCGCAGGAGGTGACCGAGGGCGAGCAGCCATGGAGCGAGGTGCGGGTACGCCTGCGGACCCCGGAAGGCACCCGCTACGTGGACGCGGCCTGCCTGATGCAGGGGCGCGGCACCGCCTGGTTCGATGAGGTGCAGCTCTTGCCGGTGCGCGGGGAGTAGGGAGAGAGCCACGAAGAAACACGAAGGGTCACGAAGGCTTTACTGCTGCCTGCCCTTCGTGCTCCTTCGTGGCCCTTCGTGGATTCACCGGATGCGAGCCGTGGATGCACGTGGCTGGGTGCGTGAATGGGATAGGGTCGCCCTCTCGCCCGCACGCTCCGGCGGGCACGCGCGTGCGCCCGCGGCTCGTCTCTCATCCGGGCTTGCGGCCGACGTGGACGGCGACGATGCCGCCGGTGAGCCGCAGCACCTTCACCTCTTGTAGGCCGGCCGCGCGCATCATCGCCGCCAGCGTCTCCACCGAATGGAAGCCGGTGAGTGAGTTGGGCAGGTAGGTGTAGGCCTCTTTGCTGCTCAACAGCCCGCCGATGCGCGGCAGCACGCGGTGGAAGTAGAGATCGTAGATCCGCCCGAAGAGCGGGGAGGCCGGCCTTGCCAGCTCCAGGGAGACGACGCGCCCGCCGGGGCGGGTGACCCGGGCCATCTCCGCGAAGGTGCGCGGCACGTCGACCACGTTGCGCAGCACAAACGCGGTGATCGCGGCATCGACGCTCTCGTCGGCCAGCGGCAGCATCTGGGCATCTCCCACGGCAAGCTGCACCCGTGCCGCCAGCCCCCGCCGCGCCACCTTCTCGACACCGAGGCGCAGCATCGGCTCGCAGAAGTCGATGCCCACCACATGCCCGGTGGCTCCCACGCGGGCTGCCATTCCCAGCGCCATGTCGGCGGTGCCGGCGCCCACGTCCAGGGCCACCATGCCGGGTGCCAGCCGGCACTCGCGCAGGGCCACTCGGCGCCACCATTTGTGCATCTGGAAGCTGAGGAGGCTGTTCAGCAGGTCGTAACGCCCGGCGATCGTGCCGAACATCGCCCGCACCCGCCGCGGCTTGTCTGGATCGTAACTCACCTGGCTACCTGTTGCCTCCGTGCCTGGAAAAGCGGCCCCGATGGCGGGGGCGTCTCCGCCGCCGATTGGCCGGATCGCCGGCGTCCCGCCGGCCCCGCCGTAGGATGCGCCGCCAATACCGAAGGGGTGTTCCTCCTCCAGGAGATGGCCGGATACCCGAGCCATCGGGCTTCACTCTGTTAGGAAGCCGCATTGCTGCGGCACTCCGTTACTCTCCCGGGCAACTGGCCGGAGTGCCCGAGCCATCGGGCTTCGACGGTTTGGGAGCCGCGTTGCCGCGGCACTCCGTTGCTCCACCCTGGAAATAGTCTCTTGCCACCCGCCTGACTCCCGGATTGGCGGCGCCGCCGATAGGTGGGGCTTTGCCTCACCGGCCGGCCGACTGCCACAGCGTCACCCCGTGCAGCAGCGTGGAGGTGGCGGCGGTTTCCTGGGCCAAGGCGAAGAGCGGTTGACCGTAGAGACCGATGACCAGGGTGGCGATGGCGCAGACGGCCAGGGCTCCCACTAGGGGCCGGTTCGTCGAGAGGGGGGTTGAGTCCTCGGGGGCCTCCAGGTACATCCGCCGCACGACACCCAGGTAGTAGTAGGCGGAGATCACGCTGTTGATGAACAGGACCACGGCCAGCACCGCCAGCAGCACCGAGTTGCCTCGGATCGCGGCCAGGAAGAGCCACACCTTCCCCACGAAGCCGGCCGTGGGCGGGATGCCGATCAGTGAGAGCAGGAAGAGGGTGAGCACCGCAGCCAGCCACGGCGCGCGGTGGTGCAGGCCGGCGTAACCGGGGATCTCCTCGGTGCCCCCCCGGTTGGCCACCGCGATCACCACGGCGAAGGCGCCCAGGTTCATGAAGAGATACACCGCCAGGTAGAGGAGAATGCCCGGAATGGCATACGCCTCGACGGCACGCCCCCCGATGCCCAGCGCCGCCAGGCCCACCATCACGTAACCCGCCTGGGCGATGCTGGAGTAGGCGAGCATCCGCTTCATGTTCGTCTGCCAGATCGCCACCGTGTTCCCCCAGGTCATGGTGAGCATCGCCAGGATCGCCACGATGGTGGCCCAGTGGTGCGCTATTTCCTCCACCGGGAAGGCCATGGCGAAGAAGCGGATCGCCACCGCGAACCCGGCTGCCTTCGAGGCCACCGAGAGGAACGCCGTGATCGGGGTGGGGGCGCCCTCGTACGCATCCGGCACCCACTGGTGGAACGGCACCATCGCGATCTTGAAGCCCAGGCCGGCCAGGACCAGCAGGATGGCCGCTAGGAGGATCTCCGGGCGCGTTCCCGCCGCGGGGCCGCTAATGGCGGCGCCGATCCCTTGCAGTGTGGTGCTCCCGGTCAGGCCATACAGCAGCGACATGCCGTAGAGCATTACGGCCGAGCAGAGCGCCCCGAAGAGGAAGTACTTCAGGCCTGCCTCGGCGGAGCGTGGCTCGTGCTTCAGGTAGCCGACCAGCACGTAGGAGGTGAGGCTGAGAAACTCGATGGCGAGGGCGAGAAGCACCAGCTCCGCGGCCGAAGCCATGAAGTAGATGGCGAGTGTGGCCAGTGCCAGCAGGGCGTAGATCTCCGGCCGGTTGTGCAGGGCGCGCCAGTAGCCGCCGAGCATCACCATCACCACCAGCACGGAGAGGGCCACCATCACCTTCAGGAAGGCGCTGAACGGGTCGTGCGCCATGCCGCCCCAGAAGTGCAGCCGCTCGCTGCCGGCCGCCAGTTGCGGCAGCGTCAGAATGGCGGAGAGCGCCACCCCGGCCATGCTCAGCGCCGCAGCCAGGCGCAGGCCTGGGCCGCCCTCGGGGCCCATCGCCGCCTTGGCGCTTGCTCCCCGACCGCGGGCTGCCGCGCCGATCACCGCCGCCAGCAGGGCCGCCAGCGCGAACCCCGCCAGCACCAGCTCCGGCGCAATCCAGGACCATTGTATGTCGATCAGTGGCATGATACGCATCCAGGTGCCGCGTTGCCGGCACCCGCCTTCCGACGAAGGCGCTCGGCCGCCTCACCGCGGGGATGGGCATGGGGGTCAGCAGACCCCTCTTCCTTCGCCCGGCGGCCCCTGCCGCTCCACCGGTGAACGCTTACGCCGGCAAGACGGCAACGAACGTCTCGACCAGGGAACTGATGGAGGTGTTGATCACCTCCACCAGCGGCCCGGGGTAGACGCCGATCACAAAGATGAAGACCAGCAGCGGCACCAGCGCCACCTTCTCGCGCCGGTTCATGTCCGGCAGGCCCTTCCAGGCCTCGTTGACCGGCCCGAGCAGCATGCGCTGGATCGTCCACAGGAAGAACGCCGCCGTCACCACCAGGCCGATGGCCGCCAGGATCGTCAGCTCCGGCATCGACGGGAACGCCCCGACGAAGACAAAGAACTCGCTCCAGAACCCGGCCAGCGCCGGCAGACCGAGCGAGGCGAACATCGCCACGCTCAGGAAGAAGCCGTAGACCGGGGTGATCGCGCCCAGGCCGCCGAAGTTGCGTAGCTCGCGGGTGTGGGTGCGGTCGTAGATGACGCCCACCAGGAAGAAGAGCGCGCCGGTGATGATCCCGTGGTTCACCATCTCCAGGGCGGCGCCGTTGAGGGCGGTGATGCGGCTGGGAATCTGGGCGTCGCTGGCATAGGTGGCCGCGGCGATCCCGAGCATCACGTAGCCCATGTGGTTCACCGACGAGTAGGCGATCAGCTTCTTCAGGTCCCACTGGGCCATCGCCACCAGGGCGCCGTAGATGATGGAGATCACCGCCAGCACCCCGACGTAGGGGGCGAAGTCGCGCGCGGCCTCTGGCACAATCGGCAGGATGATGCGCAGGAAGCCGTAGGTGCCCATCTTCAGCAGCACGCCGGCCAGGATGACGCTGCCGGAGGTGGGCGCCTCCACGTGCGCGTCTGGCAACCAGGTGTGGAAGGGGAACATCGGCACCTTGATGGCGAAGCCGAGGAACAGTCCCCAGAAGATGAGCGCCATCGCCACCGGCTCGCCCTGGTAGGGATGCAGCCGGGCCATCTCCAGCATGTCGAAGGTGCCCGCCCTCAGGTAGAGCGCCACAATCGCCAGCAGCATCGCCACGCTGCCGAACAGGGTATAGAGGAAGAACTTGATCGCCGCGTAGATCTTGTTCGGCCCGCCCCAGACAC
>JAAZEB010000212.1 GCA_012512505.1 Armatimonadota bacterium
CCCCCAAAGATCGCCCCCGACCGGTAGAATGCTCCACGATCCCATCGGTCGGGCGCGGCCTCCCTGCCGCGCCCGCTGGGCCGTGGGTGCCGGACGCCTGGTGGTGTGTCCCTACAGCGCCATGCGAGTTACCCCATTTGTTGGCGGACTGGTCTTCGTCTCTACGCGCATCCGCGCCGGCGCCTATGGACGGGCCGTGCGGCAGCGCGCGGCGAGCGCAGGGAGGTGGGGTCGGAGAGCGAACCGTGGGTTCAAGGGCCGTGTTGACGGCAAAGAGAGGAGCCGGTGAGCGAGCGATGGTGGTGAGGAGGATGCTTCTTTCGAGCGCGCTGGTGGTGTTGGGAGCGGCGCCCGGGCAGAGCGCGCCGTTGACGTTTGACCTGAGTGGCGGCGGCCTGAGCGTGCGCGCCGGGGATCGGGTGTTGGTGACGACCTCCCGGCTGGTGGCGGTCGAGCCGCCCTGGGTGAAGCACCGGTTCTACAGCCGGCAGGCTCACCTGGAGCGGCAGCAGCAGGGCAGCGGCGCCGAGGCACGGATCACCCTGTCTTCCGACGACGCGCGCTATCCGTTCAAGCTGAAGGAGTACTCGGCGGCGGCGACGCCGGAGGGGCTGCGGATGACCGTGGGGGGCGGCCTGGAGGAGGCGCTGCCGACGGCGGTGGAGTACACGGCGCTGGTCATCCCCGGGAACCTGCTGGCAGGCGCGCAGTACGAGGCGACCCTGCCGGACGGAGGCACCGCGCGGGGGCGGATCGGTGCTCTGCCCGGCGCCACCAGTGCGCTGGTGCCGGCCTTTCGCGCGGTGGTGTTGCGCACGCCGTTCGGCACGCTGCGCCTGAGCGTGGAGGAAGGTTCGCCGCTGGGTCTGACCGACCGGCGCGCCGAGGTGTTCGAGGACCAGCGCTGCTTCTGGGTGGGCTGCGGCGGAGTGGCGGTCACCCCGGAGGCGCCGTTCCGCCACGTGTTGACGCTCTCTTTCGACGCCGAAGCCCGACTGCCGGGGCCGACGCCGTTGCCGCGTCTGGGCACGGCGCCGGCGCCGATGAAGGTGGAGGACTTGAAGCGCCCCGAGGAGCAACTGCTGCCGCTACTGCCACCGCCGCAGGAGCGGACGGAGGGCACGGGGGCCTACCGCCCGCAGCCGGGGGATCGGCTGTGGGTGGCTGCCGGCCGGGGTGCAGATGCCAATCGGCGGCGCGCCGCCGCGCGGCGGATCGTGATCGAGCGGATGGGCTTGCCGCTGCGGGTGGCCGCCTCGGGAGCGCGGCCCCGGCGGGGCGTCTCGGTGCAGGTCGTCGGCGCTGGGGGTGGGCTGCCGGCCGGCGCCCGGGTGCCCGAGCAGGCCGAGGGCTACTGGCTGCGGGTGGACGAGTCAGGGGTACGGATCGTGGGGCGCGATGCCCGTGGAGCGTTCTACGGGCTGCAGACGCTGCGGTTCCTGCTGCGCCGGGGCGAGGTGCCGGCCACCGAGATTCGCGACTGGCCGGACTACCGGCTGCGGGGGCTGCACCTGCTGGCGGATGACGCCTCGCTGCAGTTTCACGGCCGCTTGATCGAAGAGTTGATGGCGCCGCTGAAGCTGAACCACATCATCCTGGAGTGCGAGTACGCCAAGTGGGACGCCACGCGCCCGCTGCACCAGCCGTGGGGGGCGAGCAAGGACGACCTGCGCGCGCTGGTGCAGTTGGCGGCGGAGCAGTTCATTGAGGTGACGCCGTTGGTGCAGACGCTCGGGCACTGCGAGTGGCTGTTCCAGAACGGGCAGAACCTGGAGTGGGCCGAGGACCCGGAGACGCCCTACGCCTACGATGTCTCCAACCCGGCGGTCTACGCGCTGCTGGAGAAGATGCTGGACGAGGTGTTCGCGGTTTTCCGGCCGCGCTTCCTGCACATCGGGCATGACGAAGTGGACATGCGGGGGCGCTACCCGCATCGCCCGGCGAACGTGGCGAAGGGGGCGCAGCAGTGCGTGCTGGAGGATATCCTCTGGTTCCATCGCTACGCGCGGCGGCGCGGCGCGCGGGTGATGATGTGGCACGACATGGTGACCACGAGAGAGGAGGGCACGGTGGCCTTTGGGGGGCCGCCGCTGAACCTGGCGCAGATCCGGCCGAAGCTGCCGAAGGATATCATCTTGGTGGACTGGCAGTACACGCCACAGGAGACCTACCCGGAGGTGCCGATCCTGCGCGGCGAGGGGTTCGAGGTGATTGGCGCTACCTGGAACGCTCCCGGTAACATCGAGCGGTTTGCCGCCTACGGGCGCGACCAGGACTTGCTCGGGATGATCGAGACGACCTGGACCGGCTACCGCGGCAACCGCACCGCGCTGCAGGAGCACTTCGCTCAGATCGCTGCCTACGTGCGGGCCGGCGACTGGTTCTGGAACGCCGGGGCGGCGGCGCGGCCGGCCTATCATGACGGCGAGATGCTGACCCGGTTGCTGCCCGCCAGCGGCGAGAGCGGCTTCGGCCGCGTGGACCAGGGCACGCTGCTGGACCTGACGCCGTGGAGCAACGTGGCCCTGTCGGCCGGCAGCGATCCGTTTGGCCTGGGCGACGCGCTGGGGCTGGAGGCGCTGCCGGTGGGGGCACGGCGGTTCGGAGCCGCGCGCTTCCTGGTCGGTCAGCGTGAGGGGGTACCGGCCGGGGTCACGGTGCGCTCAGCGCTGGCGCCCGCCTTCCCGGAGGCAGTGACCGGGATCGCCGTGGGAGCGAAGACCGCCGGGCTGCTCGTGCTGCACACGACGCCCGCGCCTGCCGCCAGCGGCGAGGAGATCGGCCGCTACCGGGTGCGCTACGCGGATGGAAGCGAGGCGACGGTGCCGGTGCGCTATGGGCGAGAGATCGGCTATCCGGGCGAGGCGGCGAACTACTACCTGTCCGCACCGGCGTACTCGTGGGAGCATGGGGGGCGCACCCTGCACCTGTGGGCGCTGGAATGGCGCAACCCACACCCGGAGAAGGTGATCGAGACGCTGGAGCTGCACTCCGGTGGCGCGGCGGCGGCGCCGGTGCTGCTGGCCGTGTCGCTGGTGCAGCAGCCGGGCGGGTAGCCGTGAGCGGGGCGCGTTTCACGTGAAACGGTGGCCGGCGGTGGAACGCGCCCGCCCCACGCTGGCGCGGCCTGGGGCTTGCCGGGGGCGGCTGGGGGGCGGCCGCGGGGCCAGCAGGCGCGCGGCCGGTGGCGGTTGACAAGGGGGGCGCGGAGAGCGTAGAATGGTGCGCGAGGGATCCGGGGGCCGGCTCAGGCTGCCGGAGTGGCGGGCGTTTCACGTGAAACCGCCCGCTAGATCACACTATGCCACAGGTCATTGCCATCGTGAACCAAAAAGGCGGCGTGGGCAAGACCACTACCGCCGTGAACCTTTCCGCTTGCCTGGCCGCCGCCGGCCGGCGAGTGCTGCTGATCGATAGCGACCCCCAGGGCAACGCCACCAGCGGCCTGGGCATCAGCAAGGCGCAACTGGAGCGCTGCATCTACGACGTGCTGATCAACGACGTGCCGCTGAGCGACACCCTGATCGCCACCGAGGTCGAGGGTCTCGACCTGGTGCCGGCCACGATCAACCTGGCTGGTGCCGAGATCGAGCTGGTCTCCGAGATGTCGCGCGAGGTGCGGCTGGGGAACGCCCTCCGCTCCGTGTCTGGCCGCTACGACTACGTGCTGATCGACTCCCCGCCCTCCCTGGGGTTGATCACCCTCAACGTGTTGGCTGCCGCGCGGGCGGTGCTGATCCCGATCCAGTGCGAGTACTATGCCCTGGAGGGGATCACCCAGCTCATGAACACGGTGCAGCGCGTCCGCAAGCACCTCAATCCCCACCTGGCGCTGCTGGGCGTCGTGCTCACGATGCATGACTACCGAACGCGCATCTCCAGCGAGGTGATCCGCGAGGTGCGCGGCTACTTCAAGGGCAGTGTCTTTCAGACGGTGATCCCCCGGAACGTCAAGCTGAGCGAGGCTCCCAGCCACGGCAAGCCGATCAACCGCTACGACCCCCGGTCGCGTGGCGCCGAGGCCTACGCCCAGCTCGCCGCGGAGGTGATGCGTGTTGCAGAAAAAGGCACTGGGTAGGGGCCTCGATGCCCTCTTCCACAGCAATCCGCCCGAGGAGGCCGCCGCTCCCGCCGGTGTGATCCAGGTGCCCACCGACCGCATCCGGCCCAACCCCTACCAGCCGCGCGGCGAGATGGACACCGAGCGGCTGCAGGAGTTGGTCGCCTCGATCCGCGTTCACGGCATCCTCCAGCCGCTGGTGGTGCGGTCCGACGAGGACGGCTACGAGCTCGTTGCCGGCGAGCGCCGCTTCCGGGCCGCCCAGGCCGCCGGCCTGAGCGAGGTGCCGGTGGTCGTGCGCGACTGCACCAACCGGGAGATGCTGGAGCTGGCGCTCATCGAGAACCTGCAGCGCGAGGACATCAACCCGATTGACGCCGCGATTGCCTTTCGCCGCCTCGTCGACGAGTTCGGTCTGACCCAGGAGGACATCGCCGCCCAGGTGGGTCGCTCGCGGCCGGCCGTCGCCAACACCTTGCGCCTGCTCAACCTGCCCTCCAGCATCCAGCAGCGCGTGGCGTCTGGCGAGCTCTCCGAGGGGCACGCCCGCGCCCTCCTCGGTCTCGAGTCCGCCCCCGAGGCCCAGGAAGCCCTCGCCGCGAAGATTCTCGCCGAGCACCTCTCCGTTCGCGACACCGAGCGCCTGGTGCGCAGCATCACCGAGCGGCACCGCCCAAGTGAAACCCCCGACAAGACGCCGAAGCGCGATCCCCACATCACCCGGATTGAGGAGCACCTCCAGCGCTACTTCGGCACCCGCGTCAGCATCGCGCGCAGCGGCGAGAAAGGCTCGATCCGCATCGACTTCTACGACCAGGAGCAGTTCGAGCGCATTCTGGAACTGCTCACCGCCTCCTGATGCCGGCATCCCGCCGCCCGGTCGTCGCGATGGCCCCGATGCGATATATGGGGGGATCCGTACCGCCGCGCCTTATATATAGTGGTAGGTACTGGGCGCCACCCGGTTTGTGGCCGGGGCAGCCTCACGGACGGAGGGCGGTGGGATCGGGCCCTTGTCCTGCCGGCGGGGGCAGAGGCAGGGGCGGCTTTGGCTTTCGGGGGCTGCGCTTGCGGGGTTGGCGGAAGGGCGGGCGCAGGCGGATCTCCTCCGTGTTGAGGCCCGCGGCCTTCAGCGCCTCGTCCCAGCTCGCGAAGCGGCGGATTGCTGCCGCGAACAGCTCGATGTGGGCCGCCTGCGCGTCTTTGGAGTTCAGCAACTCTCCTTTGGCGGCGAGCGTGGTTAGCTCGTGGATGACCCGCTCCTTGCTCCACTCCTGGTAGCGGCGGATCTCATTGTAGTCCAGGCCGGCCTCCTGGATCGCCCGGCGCCAGCTCCCGAACCGGTTCGGCTTGGTGGCTGCCGCCGCCAGCTTTGGGTCCACCTGGGTGCTGATGTTGCGCCAGCTCAGGTCTACCCCCTGGCGGTGCAGCTCCTGGATCCGGGCCAGGATGCGCGCGCGCGTCCAGGTGCGGTAGCGGCGGACCGCGTCGTAGGAAAGCCCGGCGAACTCCACTGCCTGCCGCCACGACCCAAAGTGGCGGCAGCCGGCCCGCAACAGCGACGGGTTACTCTCCAACACGCTGCGGTAGTTGAGTGGCTCACCGGCAGCGAACAGGCTCAGGATCTCCATCGCGATCTCTTCTTGGCTCCAGCGGGAGAACATGGGAACCCCACCTCCTCGCGGTACCGACGCAACGGCCTCCGGGCCCACCGGTTGGTTTCTGATTGTGAATGGCTGCCAGAACGACGCTGTTGCACGCTGCCAACACCGGCAGAGCGGGGCCCCCCCTGGGTACGGCCGTGCCGGGCACGGGTACAGGGTGGGCTGCCGAGCGGGCGCTAAAGATGACGGGGAAGGACTGCGATGAGTGCAACACCGACCACGGCGCCCTATTATAGCACACTTCCGCCTGATGTGCAAACCACCGCAAGATCCGCAAGCGCGCGAGGTGCGAACGGGCGTGCTGGCGACGGCGGTGGAGCGCGGGCCGTGGGCCGGTGGCGCCCAGCCAGTAGTCGCCAAAGTGCTTCAAGAAGGGGCCGGCGGGACGCCGGCGATCCGACCAGCAGCGGCCGGCGGGGTGCCAGCAATCGGACCAGCAGCAGCCGGCGGGACGCCGGCAATCGGACCGGACCCCCGGCTGGGTGCCTGGCTCTCGGCGGCTGCCGCGCGCGGGGACCCTCGCCCCGCCACGGCGCGTGGCAGCCGTTGCGTTGATCACCCGTTGACACGCACGGAGGCGTTGTGCTACAATGCCGCTGTTTGCGCCGTGTTCGGTTGTTGACAAACAACGGTGTGCGTGCTATACTACGCACTCGGGCGCTCCACAAGGGTGCCTCCGCGAGGGCTCTGGGGGCGGGACAGCGTAGCCCGGCGCAGCGACATAGCGTAGTGGGTGAGCGGCGCGGTTCGGCCTGCCGACCACGTCGCGACGGGGGGCTGGGATAGAGGACGAAACGACTTCCCTACACCGGAAATGTCGGATGACCCGCCGACACAATGGTTTTGGCTCCCGCCCCTCATGTGCCTGAGGGGTTTTTTGTTGTTCCGCCGGGCCGAGCCTCCCGGCGGTGGCGCCGTGCCCGCGCAGCCGGCGGGTGGTGGGGTGCCGCAACGG
>JAAZEB010000027.1 GCA_012512505.1 Armatimonadota bacterium
CCGACGATTGCCGCCAGCCGCGCCGCGTCGCGGAAAAGCAGCGACGCGCGCTTGTAGGTGGCAAAGCGCCGCGCAAACCCAATCGTCAGCGCCTCCGGGTGCAGCACCTCCGCGGCGGCGGCGATCTCCCGTGCTGAGGCGCCGCGCTGCTGAAGCTGGTGGCGCAGGCGGGCACGCGCAAACGCCACCAGGCGCTCGCGCCGGCGCTCGTGGGTGCGCCACAGCTCCTCGGCCGGGATGTCTTGCACCTCGGCCCACAGGCGCTTGTCGGCCGGGTTCTCCTGCCACGCCGGGCCAAGGTAGCGGTCGAAGAGGCCGGCTAGATCCCGTGAGACCCACGAGCGGATGTGAACGCCGTTCGTCACCGAGGTGATCGGCACGTCGTCGGCGGGCAGGCCGGGCCACAGCCCCTGCCACATCCGCCGGGAGACGTGCCCGTGCAGCGCGCTGACCCCGTTCGCCTGCGACGAGAGGCGCAGCGCCAGGATCGCCATGTTGAACGGCTCGTTGTCATCTGCCGGGTTCAGCCGCCCCAACCCCAGCAGCTCCCGGCGCGTCAGCCCCAAGGTGCCATAGTCGTGCTCGAAGTAGCGGTGCACCATGTCGGGCGGGAAGCGGTCGATCCCCGCCGGCACCGGAGTGTGGGTGGTGAACAGGTTGCCGGCCGCCGCCACTTCGCGTGCCTCGGCGAAGGAGAGGCCCTGCTCGTGCCGCAGCAGGCGAATGCGCTCCAGCCCCAGGAACGCCGCGTGTCCCTCGTTCATGTGGCAGACCACCGGGTCGTAGCCGAGAGCGCGCAGCGCGTGGATGCCGCCGATGCCCAGCAGGATCTCCTGGCGCAGGCGCATGTCGCTGTCGCCGCCGTAGAGGCGGTCGGTGACATCCTGATCCTCCCGGATGTTCTCGGGCAGGTTGGAGTCCAGCAGGTAAAGCGGCACGCGCCCCACCTGAACCCGCCACACCTGCGCCTTCGCCAGCCGCCCAGGGTAGACGACCTCCACCCGCAGCGGCTCGCCGTTAGGCCGGCGCATCAGGGTGATCGGCATGTTGTGGAAGTCGTTGTGCGGATACCGCTCGTTCTGGTACCCGTCCAGGTTTAGGTACTGGCGGAAGTAACCTTCCTGATACAGCAGGCCCACTCCCACCAGCGGCAGCCCCAGGTCGCTGGCCGACTTGAGGTGATCGCCGGAGAGAACGCCCAGGCCCCCGGAGTAGTTGGGCAGGCACTCGCTGATCCCGAACTCCATGGAGAAGTAGGCGATGCACTGCCGATCGCGAAACGCCGGCGGCTCTCCCGAGGCCCGGAAGACGCGCTCGTACCAGGTGTTGCCCGGCTTCAGGTAATGGTCCAGGCGCGCCAATACCCGGTTCATGTGGGCCAGGAACGCCGGATCGTTGGCAACCGCCTCCAAGCGCTCTTGCGAGACGCTGCCGAGCATCTTCACCACATCGTGACCGGTGCTCTCCCAGAGGTCCTCATCCAGGCGCCGGAAGAGGTCCACCGCTTCATGGTCCCAAGACCACCAGAGGTTGTAAGCTAGCTCCCGCAGCCGCGAGAGCGCGGCCGGTAGCGCGGGGATCACCGTGAACGTGCGTATTGGACGCATGCGTTACCCCTTCCCGGTAGCAGTCCACCGGTATGTTACCCACATCCGCGGCGGAGTATAGCAAGCGGTTGGCTCCCCAACCGACGCGCGGGGTACAATCTAACGAGCCGCCTCGCCCCCAGCGTGGCAGCGACCGGTGGGGCGGGCCTCCGGGCCGGCCTCCAGGTGATCCGCGGGGCCAGCGCGCGGCTACCCGGCGGGCAGCGCCTGGATCTCCCGGCAGCCGCCGGGGCGGAAGCGCACATACTCCTGGTAGCCGGCGGCACGGGCGAGCGCAACCGCCCGGTCGAAGCCTACCGCAACGTGCTCGGGCCGGTGCGCGTCGCTGCCGAATGCAATCGGAATGCCATACTCCCGGCAGAGGCGCAGCAGCCCCAGCCCCGGATAGATCTCCGCGCACGGTTTGAACAGGCCGGCGCTGTTCAGCTC
>JAAZEB010000213.1 GCA_012512505.1 Armatimonadota bacterium
AGGCAGAAGCGGTAGTGGGTGATCGCGCGGATCGCCTCGCGGTAGAAGCGTTTGCGCTCGCGCTCGGCCTCCAGGGCCTCCTGGCGGGCGGCATCGCGCTCGCGCTCGGCGGTGCGCTGCTCGGTGATGTCGGCGAACGTGGCGACCGCGGCGAGGACGCGGCCTTTGCGGTCTTGGATCGGCCGGGCGCTGACGACGAGGATCCGCTGGGAGCCATCGGCACGCAGGAGGGTGGCCTCCTCGCCGGTGATCACTTCTCCCTTGAGGAGGGCCCGCAGCACCGGGTGTTCCTCCGTGTGCAGCGGCTGTCCGTCGGGCCGGAGCCACCGCTGCGGGTAACGGACGAGCTGCGACACCTCCGGCGTGGTGGTCTCAGAGGAGATCTCCAGGATGTGCCGGGCTAGGTCGTTCATCATCACCACTTTGCCGGAGGCATCGGTGAAGAGCAGCGCCGCGGGCATCTGTTGCACCACCGCCTGCAGCCGCCGGCGCTCCCCATCCAGGTCGGCGACGGCCTGTTCGAGGTCGGTGATGTCTTGCCAGATGCTGACGGCGCCGGTGACCCGACCATCCTGCCGCAGGGGCGTCATGGAGACGAGGGCGATGTGCTCGCGGCCGTTGCCGTCGGTGAACAGCACGCGCTCGCGGCGCACCGGCTCTCCCTTGAGGGCGCGGGAGGAGGGGATCTCGGCGAGGGTGTAGAGGCGGCCATCGGGGTGGCGCAGCCGCAGGCGTTCCATCAGCGCCTCG
This sequence comes from Armatimonadota bacterium, assembly GCA_012512505.1. Classification (GTDB taxonomy): domain Bacteria; phylum Armatimonadota; class JAAZEB01; order JAAZEB01; family JAAZEB01; genus JAAZEB01. The sequence continues at coordinate 751 of JAAZEB010000213.1, forward strand.
CGCTTCATGCCCGACGAATCGAAGCCGAACATCGCGATCGAGGCCGGATTGGCGCGCACCAGCGTGCCATCGGTACTGTAGACGTTCACGGCGTCGTCGAGGGCATCGATCACCGCGTCTAGCTCGCTGGCCCGGCGGCTGGCCTCGGCGGCCGCCTGCTCGGCGCGCCTGCCTTCCAGGGTGACGCGCTCCAGTAGGAGGTTGCGCTCTGCCTGTTCGAGCTGGCGCTGGGTGATGTCGCGCACGATGGCGATCACCGCCTCGGTGTGTCCCTCGGCGCCGCGCACCGGGCTGAGCGAGTACTCGAAGCGACGGTAGCCGTCGGGGGTATCGAGGGCGAACTCTTCGATGAGGGGCTGGCCGGTGGTCAGCACGCGCGCCCGGGCGGCATCCACCGACTCCATGGTGGTGGCCGGGAAGCCCAACTCCTGCCAGGTGTGGCCAATGAGCGCGGCGCGATCCTGGTCGAGATACCGCGTGATGGCGGGGCTGACGTAGAGGTACCGCCCCTGCGCGTCCTGGATGAGCACCAGGTCCGGCACCGACTCCAGCACCGCGTCCAGGGCCGGCGCCTCGATCTCCAGACGTGCGCAGTTGTCGCACTGAGCCATTTCCCCGGCCGATGCCACTCGCCCCCTCCTCTCGCCGAAGGTTCGCCCCGTGCCCAGTGAGTCCTACCCCGATCTGGCGGGCTGATGCACGTGGCAATCGGCCCAATAATGGGGCGCCGCCGTGCCGGCCGCACCGTGCCGGCGGCGCCGTCCGGTCACGCGGCATCCAGGAATTCGCTGGCAATCTCGCGATCCGGGTACAGCAGGTGCAGGTTGATGGCGGTGCGGTAGGCCCGGGCGGCCTCCCGCGTGCGGCCGAGCGCGGCCAACGCGTTGCCCAGCGCGTAGTGTGCCCCGGACGGATCGCCGGCCAGGGCGTCGCGGCTGGCCGCGGCGGCCGCCGTGAACCACCGGGCTGCCTGGGCCTCGTCGCCCAGGCTCCGGCAGCTCACCCCCAGCCAGTGGGCGGCGGCAGCGCGCTGGGCGTGCCCATCGTCGGCAGGCAACAGGGAGAGCGCCTGTTCCAGCGCCTCGACCGCCGGGCGGTAGCGGCCCGCGGCGGCCAGCACCTGCCCCTGCGTCAGCCAGGCCTCGACCACGCGCTCCTGGTGCCGGGTGCCCTCCGCGGCCAGCTCGCAGGCGGCCTCGGCAGCATCCAGCCAGCCGGCCAGCACCCGGGCCGCCATTCCGCAGCTTTCCCAGCGCCCCGGGTAGTGTGCCAGCAGGTCGTCCACGATCGCGCGTAGTTCATCCAGCCGGCCGGCGAAGGGGAGCACTTTGCAGGCCTGCTGGCAGATCGCCAGGTCGTGTGGGTAGAGGGCATTGGCGCGCAGCGCGGCATCGGCCGCCTCCGGGTAGTGCCCGCAGTGAAAGAGCCACTCGGAGCGGTAGAGCCAGCCTTGAGGGCGGTTGGGGTGCCGCTCGACGAACGCCTCCAGGGCCTGCAGCCCGGCCGCGGCGTCACCGCGGCGCACGTGGAAGTGCGCCAGGGCTCCCCAGGCGTCGGTGGCATCCGGGGCCAGCTTCAGTGCCTGGGCGATCAGGCGGCGAGTGCGCTGCCCCTCGCGGCCAGACACGCGGCCAGCGGTGCAGCGGTGTGTCGCCAGCAGCACCAGCGCCAGCACGCAGTTGGGTTCGGCCTGCACCGCGCGTTCCACGCGCCGTTCGGCCTCCAGCGGGCGCCCCAACGCCACCAGCGGGTCGCGGCTGTTCACCAGGGCGGCGGCGTCGCCCGGGTCAAGCTTGAGCGCCTCATCGAAGGCTTCGAGCGCCTCGGCAGGTTGGCCGGCGTCGTGGTAGGCCAGGCCGAGGGCATGCCAGTGGGCGCGGTTGTCCGGCTGCAGCCGGGCGGCCTCGGCCAGATCGGCGAACGCCTCGGCGTACCGACGCTGGCAGAGGGCGGCGAGACCGGTCAGGTGCAGCCGGGTGGCTGGCTGCCGGGTGTAGGAGAGTGCCTTCTGGTAGACGGCGAGGGCGCTCTCACCATCGCCGATGAGGCGATGCACCCGGCCCAGCCGTACCCAAACGTCCAACAGACGCGGGTGTCGCTCCAGCACCTGGGCGTACTCCGCGGCGGCGGCCGGCCACTGGCCCGCCGCGTAGAGCAGGTCGGCCAGCTCCAGCCGCTTCTTCCAGCCACGCGGGTAGCGTTCCACGTGGCGCCGCAGGGTTTCGATGCGCGTATCTCGATGGGGAGCGCGGGTGGGCAGGTCAAGGTGGTAATCCATCACGGCGCCGGAGGGCAGCGGCACCTGGGCCACCTCACTGCCGGCGGTGTCGGCGGCGATCTCAGCCGGCGGCGCCGGGGGCAAATCGCGCAGCAGCGCTTCGTGCTGCCGCAGTGGGTCAGCGATCAACGGAGGGCTGGGGAGTGCCGGCTTCTCCTCGGGGGTAGGGGCCGCGTAGGTGTCCCATAGCCGATTGAGCATCCCTCGCGCCTGCTGGACCCGCTTGCGAGCGTTCACCTCGGTGATCCGCAGGCGGGCGGCGACATCGGCATACGGCAGCTCGTGCAGCGCGTGGAGCACCATCGGCCCGCGCAGTCGTGACGGCAGGCTGCCGACCAGGCTCAGGGCGCAGCCCTGCATCTCGCGGCGGAGCACGATCTCCGCCGGGTCTTCCGCCAGCTCCTCGGGCAGTGGCGCGCGGGCCGGGCTGATCTCCTCGGCGACCTCGCTATAGTGGGTCAGCCGCGCCCGGCGGCGCCAGGAGTCGACACAGCAGTGGAAGGCGATCTGGCGCAGCCAGCGGCCCGGACTGCCGATCTCCGCCGCGTGCCCGGGCAGACCGGCCCAGGCCTTGAGCATCGTCTCGCTGAGGGCATCCTCGGCGTCGTCAGGGTGACCCTGCAGCAGCCGGTGGCACAGATGGCGGAGGTGCCACTCGTGCTTCTCCCACAGCGGCCAAAACGCCTGTGGGTCACCCCCTGCCCCGCCCTCTAGGTGTCGCGTGTTGGTGTCGCATTGCTCCATCGCTTCTCTCCTGGTCGAGGGCCCCTCCCGGGGCTTGCCGCCGCATTGTTACCACAGTTGATACAAACGCCCGGAGCGGGCGGCCGCCGGGGTCGCGCGCCGGGCAACGGATGCAGTATAGCACCCGCTCCTTGGGCAATCCAGCCAGAGGAGCGATGGGATTACCAGCACACAAGCCGATGGCGGTCAGGCAACACTCCTTTGGCAGGGTGGGGAGCAGACTCCATGGGAAGACCAGCAAAATGTTGGCATCGCCCCGGGGCAGAAGCGGCCCGGCGGCGTCTCGGGGGGCGATTCCGGGGAGCGAGGCGGCCCTGGAGACGGCGGTAGGGGGCGAAAACGGCGCCTGACCGGCAGCCGTCACATTAGCCGGCCTTGGACGTCGGCGGTGGGTGGCGGCGCCCCGGGGCTGGCCCCGCCCCCGCGGGCACGTTGCTGGATCCCTCCTATTTGACGGGATACTTCCCCTCACACTTTCGTGGCTTTTCCCCCACAAGGCGGCGGGTGCGGTCCCAGAGGCGTGTTGGACGATCTCCCCCTTGCTTTGTTGCGCGCTTTTGCAACGCTTCTCCGGCTGGACCGCCCGCCTTCGGAGCGCTAAACTGCGGGTGCAGTGAGCACGCAAACGCAGGGGTCTGGGAGGGTAGTGCCTTTGCTGCCGGGTGTGGCGCAAGGTGCCGGAGCAGCGAGCAGCGCCTGTTCCCCGGCCTGGCGCGCATCATGCTCCGGGCAGCCCTGCTCGGAACGGCACCCACTGGGTGCTGTAGACGCCTCCGGTTCTGGGACGCGAGGGATTGAGGGGAGTGTAGGGTAATGCTCAGCGCCTCAGAGGATCCGGCTCCGGCCGTGAGTGTGATCATCCCGTGCCGCAACGAGGCCGGGTGGATTGAGAAGTGTCTGGAGGGGGTTCTTCAGTTCCAGTCTCCTCCGGGCGGGTTCGAGGTGATCGTGGTGGACGGGGCGTCGGATGATGGCACCCGTGAGATCGTGGCCCGGATCGCCGCGCAGGACCGGCGCGTCCGGCTGGTGGACAACCCCCAGCGGACGACGCCGCACGCGCTGAACCTGGGGATCCTGGCGGCCCGGGGCGAGACGATCGTCCGCGTTGACGCGCACACGGAGTATGCGCCTGACTATCTGGTGCAGTGCCTGGCGGTGAAGCACGAAACTGGGGCGGACAACGTGGGGGGCCCCGCGCTGACGCGGTGCCACTCTTATCTGCACCGGGCGATCGCCGCCGCCTACCACTCGCGGTTCGCGGTGGGCGGGGCCCTGTTCCACCAGGCCACCTACGAGGGCCCGGTGGATACGGTGCCCTACGGCTGCTACTCGCGGGCGCGCCTGCTGGAGTTGGGCCTGTTTGACGAGCGCCTGGTCCGGAACCAGGACGACGAGCTGAACCTGCGCCTGGCGCGCGCGGGGGGCACGATCTGGCAGTCGCCACGCATTCGCTCGTGGTATTCGCCGCGCGCCTCGCTGGCGGGCCTCTTCCGGCAATACTGGCAGTACGGCTACTGGAAGGTGCCGGTGATCCAGAAGCACGGGCGGCCGGCATCGCTGCGCCACCTCGTGCCGGGAGCGTTTGCCGGCGGCCTGACCGTGATGGCGCCGCTCGCGCTGTTCTCGCCGCTGGTGGCGGGGCTGTTAGCGGTGGTGCTGGCGGCTTACCTGGTGCTGCTGCTGGCCGGCTCGGCGCTCACCGCCGCCCGCGCCGGCTGGAAGCTGCTGCCGGTGCTGCCCGCGGTGTTTCCCTGCTACCACCTCGGCTACGGCCTGGGTTTCCTCTTCGGCTTATGGGACTTCGCGCTGTGCCGGCGCACCGCCGGCCGGTTCGTGGCCCTGACGCGCGGCAGTGTCGCCTCGCGGCAGCGGCAGGGCGCCAGCGGGTGATCTGGTGGCCTCACGTGTTCTGCGTCGGGCCCGCTGTGGGTGCCGGCCTGGGAAGGACCTGAGCGCTATGCGCATCCGTGCGATCCGCATCCGACACATGCTCGGTATCGACGTGGTCTGCATTACGTTCGCTCTGGTGGCCGCCTTCACGTTGCGCTTCGAGCACGTTAGCTGGCGGTTGTTGGAGCCGCACTTGCCGCTGCTCGGGCTGGCGCTGGCGGTGCGCCTGCCGGTCTACACCCTGTTCGGACTTTACCACTGCATGTGGCGCTATGCCAGCGTGGCTGAGGCGCGCAGGCTCCTGGCCGCGGGCGTGATCAGCACCGTGCTGGTCTTTGTCGGCGACAACTACGTGTTCCCCTTGCTGGGGCTGCCGCGCTGCTCGTCGCGCTCGGTGCTGGTGCTGGATGGGCTGATCAACCTGATCTGTCTGGGAGGGTCGCGCCTGCTGCTGCGGCTGGCCTCCGAGGGGCTGGTGCAGCGGAAGGGGGCGAAGGCGGCCGTGGTGCCCGCCGGTCAGCGCCGGGTGCTGATCGTGGGGGCTAGCCGGGCGGGGGCGACGCTGGCGCGCGAGATGCGCAGCACGCCGGAGCTTGGCCTGGTGCCGGTCGGCTTTGTCGATGACGACCCGGTGGTCACCACGATGCGCATCCACGACGTGCCGGTGCTAGGCCCGATCGAGGACATCCCGGCATTGGCCAGCCGCGAGCAGATAGACGAGGTGATCCTCGGGCTGCCGGCGGCGCCGGGCTCCACCGTGCGGCGCATCCGGCAGTTGTGCCGGGAGGCAGGCATCGGCTTCCGGACGATCCCCAGCCTCTACGAGCTGCTGGGGGGCAAAGTGAGCGTGAAGCAGTTGCGCGAGGTGCGGATTGAGGACCTGCTGCGGCGCGAGCAGGTGGACACCGACCAGACGGGGGTGCGTGCCTACGTGCGTGGGGCGCGGGTGCTGGTCACCGGGGCGGGCGGCTCCATCGGCAGCGAGATCTGCCGGCAGTTGGCCCAGCACGAGCCGGAGCTGCTCGTTTTGATGGGGCACGGCGAGAACAGCATCTTCAACGTGGAGCGCAGCCTGCGCGCGCAGTTCCCCACCCTGCGCCTCGAATCGGCGATTGCCGACACCCGCGACACGGAGCGGGTGCGGCTGCTGGTGGGCAAATACCGCCCCTCGGCGATCTTCCATGCCGCGGCGCACAAGCACGTGCCGCTGATGCAGGCGAACGCGGAGGAGGCGTTCACCAACAACGTGCTGGGCACGCAGTCGGTGCTCCGCGCCGCCGAGGCGTGTGGCGTGGAGCGGTTCGTGATGATCTCCACCGACAAGGCGGTGCGCCCTACCAGCGTGATGGGGGCGACGAAGCGCGTCGCCGAGCTGTTGGTGCAGGACGCGGCGCGGCGCACCGGGAAGCGCTACGTGGCGGTGCGGTTTGGCAACGTGCTGGGAAGCCGGGGCAGCGCCGTGCCGATCTTCCAGGAGCAGATCGCCGCTGGCGGCCCGGTGACGGTGACGCACCCGGAGATGCGCCGCTACTTCATGACGATCCCGGAGGCGGTGCAGCTCGTGCTGCAGGCTGCGGCGCTGGGGTGCGGCGGCGAGGTGTTCATCCTCGACATGGGCGAGCCGGTGAAGGTAGCCGACCTGGCCCGAGACCTGATCGAGCTGTCTGGCCTCGTCCCCGGGGAGGACATTGAGATCGTCTACACCGGCATCCGCCCCGGGGAGAAGCTGTACGAGGAGCTCTGGATCAACAGCGAGGGCTGTGCCCGCACCGCGCACGCCAAGGTGTTCGTCAGCCCGAACGGGGAGCAGGGCAGCCATTACGGGGAGGCGCTGGAGCGCCGGATTGCCGCCATGGCCGAACTGGCCCGGAAGATGGAGACCGCCCGCCTGCTGCTGCAGTTGCGCCAACTGGTGCCGGACTTCACGCCGGAGCCGGCCCAGCGCCCCGCCGCGCCGGTGGAGGTGCCGGCCCGCGTGGCGCCCGCCCCCGGGGCGCGGCAGCCGGTGCCGGTTGGGCCGTGAGGCTAGTGAGCGGATGACCGCACTCCGGAGGAACGTGATGGGGAAGGCCCGGTCGGCGGGGCTGGTGGCCGCCGCGGTGTTGATGGCGGCGGTGCTGGCCTGCGCGGCGACGGAGAAGGAAGAGTGGCTTACCGGCGGCCCGCTGGCCGGGCTGAGGCTCCCCGATTTCGCCGAGGGTGAGGCGCCCGAGGTGGAGCTCTACCCCGGGTCGGTGGAGCACTACCGTGCCTACATGACCAAGTACGTGCCGGTACGCAGCTTCTTCGACCGCCAGAGCCTGCGGCGAAACTGGGTGGTGCCGGCGATCCCCGGCGCCGAGGGCGCGCCGGTGGAGCAGTACCGGCCGCCCTGCCGGGCCCCCGACGGCGACCCGGTGCCGGTGCTCCGCTGCCGGCCCGGCTCGCCGCTGCTGAAGCTGGACCTGGGCACGCTGGAGATCGGCCTCTACGCGGTGCGGCTGATCGGAGCGGTGGAGCCGGCCAAACTGCGGCGCTTCCGCGAGCCGCTCTACGTGGCGATGCGTGTCAACGACGGGCCGGCCGGGCAGGTGAACACCTACCGTCTCCGCATCGGCTACGTGGACGACTTCTACAGCGTGGCGGAAATCTACTTCCACGCTCCGGCGCGGCGCCGCTACCAGGCTGAGCTGTTCGTCGATCGCGGCAGCACGGTCGACCTGCTGCTGCACAACGTCACCCTGGACGACGTGCTCGCCGGCACCGTTCGCCGCCCCCTGAAGCAGCGGACCACCTTGCACGCCGAACAGCCGCTGGGGAAGGAGCGGATCCCCAGCCTCGAACGGCTGCCATCGCTTTCAGCGCAAGAGCGGCTGGCGCGCGACGCCGCCCTCTGGCGCTGGCTGCCCCCCATCAATGCCCAGGGCGCCTGGCTGGACCTGAACGTGGAGGTGCCCGGGGTGGCCCAGGGAACCGGCGACCCCCGGGAGGCGGAGTACGGCTCTTGGGAAGCGGTGGACAACCTCAGCGCCGAGTTGGGCGGCCTGCTCCGCTACGACCCTGAGCTCTACGACGCTTTCCTGGAGAACCGGAAGCTGGGGCTGCGCTATACCGTGGAGGACCTGATCGCCCGACGGCCCCTCCCCGATCCCTACCCTTACAAGGATGATGGCGCCGGCCTCTTCTTCCCGGACCCGACCAACCCCGACCGGGGATACCAGTTCGCGCCGATCGCCTACGCGGTGGGGATGCGCTTGCGCGCGGCCGTCAGAGCAATCGAAGGCGGCGCGGAACTGTGGCGTCGCACCGGGAACCGCGAGATTGCCCGCGATGCCGCCGTGACCCTGATCCGCCTCGCCTACCAGTACCCGGCCATCGACTCGGCCAACTGGCTGGCCTGCCTTACCGCCATCCCTGGCGCCTACGACCGCGACTTGCGCTGCCGGCAGCGCGAAGAGATGGCTCGCTGGCTGCCCGACTATTCCGGCTACCTGAAGCCCCTCTACGCCTACGATGCCCTCTTCGACACCATCCAGGGGAATGAGGAGCTGGCGCGTTCCATCGGGCGCTTCGTGCCGTGGGTGCGCACGTCTGAAGACCTGATCGAGCTGCTGGATGTCTACCTGGTGCAGACCCAGGCCAAGCGGATCATGCGCTACCACGACCACAGCGAGCCAACTGCCCTGGCCAACGTAGCCGCCGTGCTCGGCGACACCAGCGTCACCGACCCGTACCTGGAGTGGCTCTTCACGCGCACCTTCGTCTATCCCCTGAACCCGTGTGGAATCCAGGACCTGATGGTCAGCGGCTGCGACCGCCACGGGACGCAGTACATCGGTTCCACCTTCTACGCCCAGGGGGATGGCGCCGCCACCAGCGCCGCCACGCTGAGCCGCTACCTCGCCGCTGGTGGGAACCCCCAGTTCGACTTAAGCCGCGCCGAGATCTCCCCCAAGCCGCTGGCCCAGTGCCGCTGGCAGCTCGACATCATGGTGGCCGGCCTCGACTTCGCGCGCATCGGTGACGTGTGTGGGCCAGACAAAGCGCCGGGCGCCACCCTGCCGGCGCTAATCGAGGCCAGTCAGCGCGGCTGGCAATGGTCGCGAGACCCGCGCTTTGCCTGGGTGTTGGCGCATCTGGCGGGGCCGGAGGAGGTGCCCCGGGCGGAGTGGGCGGCGATTGAGGCGGCGGCGGCCCAGGTGCGCCGCGCCCCCTGGCTGGACAACCGGTCGCGGGTGGTCAGCAACTGGTTTGGTGTCCTCGAGACGGGGTTGGAGCACGACGACTACCGCTTCCGCCGAGCGGCCTATGTGCGCACCGGGATCGGCATGGGGCACCAGCACGCCGATACGCTCGACCTGCAGGTGGTGGCGCACGGCTTGCCGATGACCATCGATGGCGGCCAGCGCTCCGGCTACTCGGAGCCGAACGACCGCTTCTCGCGGGTTCACAACGTAGTGGAGGTGAACGGGCAGGGCAACGAGGAGTACGGGCTGCGCTCGCCCGCCTGGGTGCAAACGCTTTCCGACGCGCCCGGGGCTCGCTACCTGCAGGCGAACGCCGTGCCGCCCGACGCCGCCCGCCTCTTCTACCGCCAGGTGGCGCTCCTCGACGTGGACGAGGGCGCCAACTCTCACCGGCTGCCGGTGTCGCTGCAGGTGCCGGGATCACGGCTGGACCCCGGGGCGGTGACGGGCAACTCCTACGTGTTCGATGTCTTCCGCGTTTCCGGCGGGCAGACGCACGCCTACTGCTTCCACGGCCCGGTGAACGACGACTTCGCCTGGAATGCCGAGAACGTGGTGCCGGTGTCCTCGGTGAAGCCCCGGTTTGATGTCGAGAGCGACGTGGGCTACCTGTCGCTGTTTGCCCCCTATCCCAACGGCAAGCTGGCCGGTACCGCGCCGGCTACCCTGCAGGCCACCTGGCGCTACACCCGCGACGGCAAGGTGGGCAGCGAGCAGCAGATGCTGGGCGAGAACTACCAGGCAGCTTCGCCGCGCAAGTTCACCCGCCTGCACCTGCTCGGCGCCGCCGGCCTGCGGGCCTTGCGGGCGGAGTCGGTGAGTGAGAAGTTCGACTACCACTACACCAACCTGATGGCGTTGCGCCGGGGCGAGGCGCTGGAGTCGGCGTTCACCGCGATCATCGAGCCGTTTGCGGGGGAGCCGTTCATCACCTCCTGCCGGCTGCTACCGGTAGCGGGCAACGAGACGGATGCCCTGCGGGCGGCGGCCGTGGCGGTGCAGACCCGCAATGGCCACCGTGACCTCTGCTTTGCTGACGGGCGCCCGGAGTCCGTTCGCCAGATCGGGGCCGGGGAGACGGGTGGGGCCTACCGCGTGGCCGGCGAGTTCGCCTACTACTCGGTGGATGCCGCGGGCCTGCGCCAGGCCGCGCTCACCGGGGGCACGCTGCTGGAAGGGCCGCACCTGCGCCTCCGGACCGCGGCCCGCCGGCGCACCGCCCGGGTGACCGGCGTCAACTACCCGGAGCAGAGCCTGCGGATTGACGCGGCCTGGCCGGAGGCGGCTGCCGGCCGGGCCTTCACCATCGGCTCTCCCCAATGGACGACGACCTACACCGTGACAGCCGTGCGGCCCGCAGATGGGGGAAGCACCCTCACCCTCGATGGCGGTGCTGACTGCTACCGCTCCCCAATCCGGGAGGTGGACGCCGCCGCCGGGCGCGTGCGCTGCGCGATCGACTTCAACCCGGGTGGGCCGAAGCAGCCGGCCAAGAACCGGGTGGCCTCCAACGACCAGTTGACCCGCTTCTGGCGGGCGGAGCAGGTGAGCGGTGATACCTTCCGGCTCACCGGCCGACCGGTATCCGAGGCCGACTTCGCGCCGAGCGGCGTTCTGCGCCTCTGGGAGTACGGCGTGGGCGACACGCTGGCGCAGAGTGCCTACGTGGGCCTGCGGCGGGTGGAGGAGGGCGTCTACGAGCTGGTGGGAGACGTGGACGTGACCGTGGCGCTCAAGGTGCGGGCGCTGGCGATCTCAACCGACCGCGAGAGTTGGAAGCGCCTGGAGGGCCGGCGGGAAGGGGACTGGCTGGCGGTCACGATCGACGCGGGGGCGTTTGCCGCCGGCGCCGTCTACCTGAAGGAGGAAGCGGCGCCGGCGATGTAGGTGCTGTCGGAGTGGCCCGCCCGGGCTAGATGCGCGCCCGGCCCGGGCAGAGGCATCTGAAGGATCAGGGGCCGGCTCCGGCTGGGACGGTTGGCTCGCTGGCTCGCTCTCCCATCCCGGTGGGAACGGCCAGGGGCCGCGTGGGGCCTTCATCGGGGGCTTCCACCGCACACTGGTCCAGAATGAGGCTCACGTTCGCCGCGGCGGCGATGTCGGTATTCACCAGCGGCCAGCTCTCCAGGTTGCCGCGCTTGCGGGCGAGTTCCACGTAGTAGTCTCCGGTGATCCAGCGGCCGCTGAACCACTGCTGCACCCGCTGCGCCGTCTCCGGGTGGCGGTACTCCGGCACGAAATCGAGCGACGGGACGACGCGGTGCCGGCAGTGGGGGTTGCCGGTTCGCATTCGTCGGCGGATCAACGCCTGGTCGATGCGCGAGCGCAAGCCCCAGGTCACCTCCCGCAGCAGCGCCGGGGTCCGGGCGCTAAACCAGGGGATCTGTGCCGAGGGGATTCGCGCCAGCCGGTCAAACTCCGGCAGGCGGGCGATGGCATCCATCAGGCGGCGGCGCACGCGCAGCCGGGGATGGATGGTGGTCATCAGCCGCAGGGTGCGCAGCGACATCGGCGGGATCAGGGTGCGGAAGGCGGCGTCCATCAGCCGGGGCTGGTCGCCTTCCCAGAAGAGGTTGACCAGCAGCTCGTCCAGCATGCAGACGAAGGCGGGCAGGTTGCCGTGCACCCGGGCGAAGTTGGCGGCCAGATCCTCGGCCACGGCCTCGTCGAGGGCGGCCTCACTGCAGGTGCGCGCCAGCGCGGGGGAGAGGCGCGGCAGGTGGCGCTGCAGCTCTGCCAGCGTTGTGGCGCGCTGCTGTTCCGTCCACGCGGCGAACGCCTTTGGGGTGACGGGCGCGTACTCCTCCTTGCGGCCCAGGAGGCTGCCGAGGAACGCCTCGATGCGCGCTGAGCGGGAGGCCAGGCTGGTCATGTGCCGCCCATCGATGTTCTCGCACATGTCGCCCATCAGCAGCACTTCCTGGCGCTCGTCCGGCAGCGTGGCCCCCTCCAGGATCGCGTTCCAGGTCAGGCACACGGCCGATTCCGTCTCGCGGACGAGGGCGGTGAGACGCTCCGCGGTGGGGAAGTAGCGGCCCTCGATCCCATGGCACTCGTGGGGCGCCCCCACGGCCGCCGCGCACCGCCGGGCCACCTTCGCCTCGTAGAGGTTGGCGCTGCCGTAGGTGTAGCAGTGGACCGAGCCGCCGCGGTGCGCCAGCCCGGCCAGGATCACCCGGCTGTCCCAACCGCCGCTGAGACCCAGATGGAGCCGCTCGTAGCCGGCGGTGGCGAGGGCGATCTCGCGCTGCAGGCAGTTCCACACTATCCGGGCCGCGGTGTCAACATCGCAGGCGAGCAGGCCGTCACATAGCGAGTTGTCGAAGGCGCTTTCCCCGGGGGCGTCTGGTGCTCTGAAGGTGAGCTGCTCGCCGGGCAGGAGCCGCGAGACGCCGCGCAGCAGCGTCCGCCGCCCGTGCTGTCGCAGGGGGAAGACGGCGCGCTCCAGTACGCCGACGGCGTCGGCCGAGGTCCGCAGGCAGTGGCTGAGCGGGATCAAGTGCGTGCCGCCGACGATGCCGCCCCCCGGCGCCGTGGCGTAGTAGATCGGCCGCATTGCCGTCAGGTCGTGGCACAGCACCAGCGCGTTAGTTGACTTCGCGCAGCCGACGGCGGCGAAGCTCCCCGTCCACTCGCTGCCCAGCGGCCAGCCGCCGGCGACCACCGCCTCCTCCAAGAAGGCGGCGTTGTGGTGCCAGTCGGGCGTTCTTCCCGGCAGCGGGGCGTGCCCCAGGTGGTCGCGCCGCACGTAGCCGGTGACGGCGCCCGCGGCGTGGGGCGTTTCGCACACGCTCCAGGGGGCCTCCGCCGCCGGCGCCCAGAGGAGAAGATCGCCCGCGGCCACCTCCACCGTTCGACCCCACTGTGCCGCCGCTGCCCGGCGCGCTCGCGCGGCAGCTCCAGAATCTTTACCATAATAAAATAGGAATCGAGACACCAGGCCCTCCAGACTTCCATGCCGGCGCGGAACCGGCCGATCTACGCAGGCTTGGTCAGCAGCCCCAGGTAGTGCGTGCGCAGCGGCGGCACTGCCGCCAGCGCCGGGTAGAGCAGCGGGGTAGCCGGCCCGAGGCGGCGGGCGAGCGGCGGCAGCAGCGTCACGGCATGCAGGCGGCAGGTGAAGTCGGGGAACAGCGCCTGGATCGCCGCGCGGTTCATGCCGCGCACGTTCCGGTTGCGCGGGTTGTTGCGGCGCAGATCATACCAGGCGATCACTCCGCCCGGCATGAGGACACGCCGCACCTCGTCGGCGACGTTGCGTGCCATCCGTTCGTCCAGGATCGAGGTGAACACGGTGAAGAGGAGCACCAGGTCGAACTGGGCGTCGGCGAACGGCAGCACCTCAGCATTGGCCACGCGCAGGTCAACTCCCGGGTAGCGGTGCCGCCCGCGCTCGATGGCATCCGGGCGCAGATCGATGCCGTGCAGATCCGAGAGAGAGGCGCCCCAACGGCAGAGCCCGACAAGCACGTTTCCCGCGCCGCAGCCAACGTCGAGCACGCGGCGGCCGGTCAGCGGCACCAGCCCGGCGGAGTGCAGGAGCCGCCCCAGCAGGCGCGTGCGCTCTCGCAGGATCGCCCGGTTCCCTCGGTTGTCGTTAGACCACTGGGCCTCGCAGGATGCCGCCGTGTTGTATTGGCGGTAGACGCTTTTCAGGCGCTCTACCTCAAGCTCACTCTCCATCGCAGCCCTCTCCAGCGCCGGCCTGACGCTCGCTCTGCCTCACGCGGCCTGGGCGGCCGCCATCTCCACCAGCTCGCGCCAGCGCGGCAGCACGGTGGACCAGTCCATCCGTTCGGCCTCGGCGCGGGCGTTCTCGCTGAGGCGCCGAGCGAGGCCGGGCTCCTCCAGCAGCCGCCGCATCGCCTCGGCCATCGACTCCGCGTCGCCCGGCGGCACCAGCAGTGCCGTCTCGCCGTCGCGCAGCAGGTAGGGGAGGCCACCGACGGTAGTGGCGACGATCGCCATGCCCATCGTCATCGCCTCAATCGTGCTGACCGGCGTGTTGTCGCGGAGCGACGAGTTGACGAGGATATCGTGTTCCTGGCCCAGGGCAGGAATCGCCGTCTTAGGCAGGCGGCCAGGGAAGCTGACGCAGGCGCTGAGCCCCAGCGAGGCGGCCAGCTCCTGGCACTGTGCTTGTAGACCGGTGACATCCGGCCCCGCCATGGTCATCCGCGCCTCCGGGTGGTGGGCCCGCACCTGAGCGAACGCCCGCAGTGCCGTTTCCGGGTCGTAGACGGGATGGAACGCGCGCAGATAGAGGAAGTGGGGCCGGGGCTGCGCGCGTGCCGCGAAGGGGTAGTCGGACACGACGATAGCGTTGGGGATCACCTCCACCGTCGCGTAGCCGGCGAAGGCGTGCGCCAGGTAGGCGGAGGGGGAGACCACGCGGTGGGCGTGGCGGATCATGTAGAGGAGCTGGGCGCGGGATGTGCGCAAGCGCGTGGGCAGGTCGCCGCCGTGCAGCGCGAGGATGTAGGGCCGGCGCCGAAGGTGGGCGAGGCCACAGGTGAGCAGTGCCGCCGGAAACGCGCGCGGGCCGCTGCACAGGTCGATGATGAGGCAGGAGCCGCGCCGGGGGGTGGCCAGCACCGCCCGGATCGTGTCCAGCAGCCGGCTGGCGGCGTGCAGCCGGTCTGAGGCTGTGCGTACCTTGATGCGGTCGCTTGCCAACCGGGGGGCTAGCGCCTCGGCGTAGGTGGGGTTGATGCCGTGGGCCGAGAGAAAGTTGCCCACGTAGGTAACGTGAACCATCGCCTCCTTCACCTCCACTGCGGCGGGTGGCGTCCGCCGCCGGTTACGGGCAGCCCATAAGGGGATCCCCTGCTTTCCACGGGTAGCCCTCAAAGGCTACCCTGAAGGGACAAGCCGGCTAGAAGCCGGCTCTGAAATACGGTGGTGGGTGCCACGCGCCGCCGGAGCATCCTTTAGGGCGCTTGTTCCTATCGTCAGGGGCGTCGTTTACGGCACCTCGAACCGGCGCCTCGTGAACGCGGCGGCGTGGCAGCCGCTGGGTTGTTGCTCCTTACTGTGGTGGGTCGCTGCCGGGGGGCGCTGGGGGATCGGCCGGCGCCATGGGATCGGCCGGCGCTGCTGGTGGCGGGACAGGGGGGCGCGGGCGCTTCCGCCGGGGGGGCGGCAAGCGCGTGCAGCCCAGGCCAAAGACGAAAGAGGCGGCTGCCAGGCGCATGGCAACGTTCAGGGTGAACAGCCCGCTCCAGGCCAACAGCAGGATGACGAGCCCTTTGTCCAGCGCCGTGCGCTGCCGCCAGATGCTCTGGAGTGCCATCGCGGCGAGAACCAGCAAGGCGATGACCCCGAGGAGCCCGTGCTCGGCTACCAGACGGATCGGCTCGGTGTGGGAGGCGTTGCCCACGTAAGCCGCCGTGCGGCCGAGGCCGACCCCAAACAGCGGGTTCTCCCGGAAAAGCTGCCACTGGGCCTTGGCGATGTCGTCCCGGCGGGTGACGCCGGTGTCCTGGAAGCGTCGCTCCAGGGCGCCGCCGGTGAGGGCGCTTAGGCGCGGCAGCACGATCAGGGCGGCCAAGAGGACGGTTGCCGCCGCCAGCCCCAGCAGGCGCTTGCACGAGCCCCGGTCGAGCAGCAGGAGGGGGCTGGAGAGCACCAGGGCGCCGACCAAGTTGTAAAGGCCGCCGCGCGAGAACGTCATCGCGCTCTGCGTGATGCAGAGCGCCATTGCCGCGAACGCCATCAGCCGCACCGAGCGGTGGAGGCCCCTATCGAGGGCGGCGGCCAGGGCGAGCACGGCGCCGCAGCTCAGCGCCGCGGAGACCTGGTTGGGCCCAAACCCACCGCTGGTCTGGAAGTTCGACTCGTCGGTGAAGCTGAGTTCCTCTGCCGTCACCGTCAGGAAGAGGGTGGTGCAAGCCACTCCCAGTGCCGGGGCCACGGTGGTCAACAAGATGCGGTGCAGCTCGGGCCGCGACAGCCGCACCTGGGTGAAGAAGAGGGCCGCGCAGGCGAGGGTGAACGGGCCAGAGAGCGTCGTGCGTATCGCGACCAGCGCCGTGACGGGGCCGGCGTCGGTGGCGGTGAGTGCCACCGAGGGCAGCAGCAGCGCGAGGTAGAGCATCGGCATGCCGCCCGCCAGTCGGCGGAAGCGCACCAGCCACAGCAGCAGCAGGCTGGCAACCGCGTACTTGCCGAACTCCCAGGGCACCGGTGCCTCTGCCATGCGCCAGAGTACCTCGGCGCCGGTGATGTAGCCGGCGGCGCAGGCCACCCACACCGGTTGCTGGCGTGAGAGCGCCCAACGCGCGCCCAGGGCGAACGCGCCGAGGGCGTGCGCCACCCCGAGGGGGGTAACCATATACACCGCCACTGCCAGCGGCGCGTGTAGCGCGAAGAACAGCGCCACTCGAGACGGGCGCAGCGCCGGAACCTCCGCCCGCGCCATCGGCTGCCGAACCGGAACCGGACCCCAGGCCTTGCTTTCCGCCATGCCGGCTGTCTCCATCCACCCGCTCCTCCCTACAACGCCAGCCACGCCGCGGCAGGCGGGCGCCGCTTCATCCATTGCTTGCCCGAGCCTTCACCGCAGCCAGGGTGGCCGGGGGCACGCGGCAGACCACCGAGCGGAACTTGCCATTGGCATCGCGAGGCAGTGACTCGACGGCGTCCAGGATCACCTCCATCTTCCCCAGTCGTTCTTGCAGCCGCTCGACCAGGGCCAGGCCGGTGTTTCGGTCGAACCCGGGCGCCGGCACGTAGCGCACCCGGATCTGGTCCAGCGCCTCCTGCACGAGCTGCACCTCGCGCACCGGGAGTTGGGCCTGGAAGACGACGGAGAGGATGGCGGTTCCCATCGGCACGCCGTCCGCCGTGTAGAGGAGGTCGTCCGTTCGGCCATCAACCGACTGCAGCTCCGGGAGGCGGCGCCCACACGCGCAGGGCGCCGGCTGGGCCGGCCGCACCACCCGGTCGCCCAGGCGATAGCGGATGAGGGGCATCTCCGCGTTCAGGAGGCTGGTGCAGATCAGGTCGCCGGGGGTGCCGTCGGCCACCGGGCGGTCACCATCGAGCACCTCCAGGTAGCCCACCTCTGGCCAGAGGTGGAGGGTGCCGAACGGGCACTCACTGGCGGCGACCACTTGCTCGCAGGTGCCGTAGGTCTCCTGGAGGGGGCACTGGAAGGCCCGGGTAATCGCCTCGCGCTGGTAATCGAAGACCGGTTCGGCGTTGGCAATCACCACCGCCAGCGGCGGGGCTTGCCACTCCAGGCGCAGCGCCTCCTGCGCCAGGGCGAACAGTGCGGACGTGTATCCCCACAGGTAGCGCACGCGATAGCGCCGCAGCGCTTCGAGGTGGTGGGCAACTAGCTCCGGCGCCAGGTGGTAGGTGGAGAGGTAGAGCTGGTTCATGGCGCGGTTCCATACCCAGAAAGGCGGGCGGCGCTGCTTCACCGGCACCACCAACTGGCCGCCGAGGATCGCCCAGCGGTCATGACGCGAGACGCCATACCAACCGCGCCAGCGGGCCTCCATCAGCGCGTACCACCGGCGGGTCGTGTCGCGCGTACTCCATAGATCCAGGGGCTTGCCGGTGGTGCCGCTGGTGTGTTCGTGCAGCATCCGGCGCGGGTCACAGCCGTCGGCGACAAAGGCCAGCGGGTTGGCGCGCAGCGCCTCCTTCTCGAGGATCGGCCAGTTCTCCAGAACCTCCCAGGAGGCACGGTCGCCCTTGCGGCGGCGCGCCTCCCAAGCTTGGCGGTAGTAGGGCACCCGCGTCGCCGCAATGTGCAGGATCCGCGCCAGCCGCTCCTCCTGCCACTGCTGCCAGCGCTGAGGCTCCCACTGCTCTCGCTCGATGGCCTCGGCTGCCAGCGATTCCGTTTCGGGGCCGTAACGCCAGGCGCGCAGGCGCTGCCCGTGCGCGCTCGCCGCCAGCGAGCGCAGCGGGGCGGGCAGGCTCTGGTAGAGGCGAAGAAGGGTGCTGCTCATCGCGTTCTCCGTAATAGAGTCCTTGGGGAGAAGGTGCTGCTACTGCTTGGGCCGGACGAAGTAGAGGCTCAGGCCACCCCCGTGGAGCATCGTGCCCTGGTCCACCAGCGTGTTGCGCAGGGGCTGGCCGAGGTTCTTGACGAACCCGACCGGGAAGTGCCAGCGCTGCCGGGCAGCGATCACCGGCCTGAGCGGCGGGCGGCAGGGTACCAGGCCGGCGGCAAGGCCGAGCTGTCTCAGGCTCCGCGCCCGGAAGCAGTTCAGGTGTTGCAGCGGCACGATGTCGTTCAGGCTCCGGGGATGGCCCTTGGTGAAGACCGGGTCTCTCGTGCCCAGAAGGCGGCGGATGCGCCGGCCATCGGGCACCGCGAGGCGCACGATCCCACCCGGCTTGAGGCCGGCAGAGAGGTGCTTCAGGATGGCTAGCGGCTCCGGCAGGTGCTCGAAGACGGAGGTGCTGTTGATGTAGTCGTAGCCGCCGGCGGGGATCTCGTCGTAGCGCACCACGCGGATGCCCAGGCGATTCTCGGCGTTCTGGTTGCGCGTGTCTTCCACCTCGAAGCCATGCACCTCATGGCCGAAGAGCTTGGCCATCGCGCACCAGTGGCCGTGGCCCATCCCGTAGTCCAGCACTTTCAGGCGGGCTCCCCGCCGCCAGTGGTACAGCAGCGCCAGCTCCGCCACCAGGTTCAGCACGCTGGCGCCTCGGGGCGCCTCGGAGCGCGCCGCGGCGGCCACCGGATCGATCCATACGCCGTATACCCGGTCCAACAGCGCATCGGTAGGCACGAACTCCTGATAGAGGAGGCCGCAGCGGGCGCACTCTACCACCCGGTAGACCGCGCCCTCGAGGTACTCCCCCTCGAAGCGGCCCTTCTCCTCGTAGTACCGCTTGAGATAGCGGTACACCGGCCCCCGATCATAGGGCAGCTCCAGCAGGCGGCGTGCCCCGGTGCCCTGGCACACCGGGCACTCGCCACGGTGGCGGAACCAGCTACCGACTACCGTGCGCTGTTCTCCTCCAGACCCGGGCATCCGCGTCTCCTTTCGAGCCAGGCCGTGCCGGCGCCCGGATGGGGGCTATGCCAGCACCTCGCGGTAGAGATCGCTCAGGATCACCGGCAGCCGCTCCAGGCTGTGGCATTCCTCCACGTACTGCCTGGCCTGCCGCCCCATGGCGCGGCGCAGCTCCGCGTCTTGCGCCAACCGGAGGAGTGCCTCCGCGAGCGGGCCGCAATCGGACGGCTCCACCAGGTAACCGGTGCGTCCCTCCTGCACCAGGTCGGGCACGCCGCCGACACGGGTGGCCACTACCGGGACCCCCGAGGCCATCGCCTCCAGGATGGCGTTGGGCGTTCCCTCCCAGTCGGAGGAGAGCACCAGCACGTCGGTGTCGTGGAGATGGCGCGCCACGTTGGCGACGGGGCCGGCAAAGCGGACGGCGTCGCCGAGGCCCAACTGCCCGGCCAGTTGCTCCAGCTCCTTCCGCAGCGGGCCGTCGCCGAGGATCGTGCCCTCCACCGCGGCATACTCCTGGCGCACGGCCGCCAGGGCTTGCAGGAAGCGGTCCACCCGTTTCTGGGGGGCCAGCCGGGCAACGACCAGGAGACGCACGCGGTTGCCTGGCGGCGTGTCGGCCGGGTGGAACTGCCGCGTATCGACGACGTTGCGCAGCAGGTGGAAGCGGGAGGCACGGGCGCCCAGGGCAACGGCGTTCTGGATCGCCGCCTGGGAGTTGGCGGCGATCCGCCGGGGGAAGCGCAGGCCACAGCGCCCCAGCACCGGCCCGCTGAGCTGCACCTCGGTGTTGGCGTCGCAGCGAATGGCGCCGAGCTCGCGTGCCCCGAGCGCTCTCGCGGCCAGGGTGGCATAGAGGTTCATGTAGAAGTGCTGGCTCTGGACCACGTCCACGTCCTGCCCGCGCAGGGCGCGGATGATGGTGAGCGCCCGGACGAGCCGCGAGTGGTGGGAGCCCACCCACCGCACCGGCACGCCCAGCGCCCGGATCGGTGCCTCATAGTACTCGCCCTGGCTCAGGCAGAGGACCTGCACCCGGGCGCCCTGCTGCCGCAGGCACTGCACGATGTAGAAGAGCTGCCGCTCGGCGCCGCCCTGGCCCAACGTACCCGCCAGGAAGCAGACCGACAGCCGGCTCAGATCAACCGTCGTGCTTGAGCGGACCCCAACTTGCGGTGAGTAGTTCACCAATCGTGTCCCTCCAGCGCTCCAGCGAGTAGCGCGCCGCCACCTCGCGCGCCCGGTCGGCCATGGCGTGGTAGCAATCGGCGTCTTCCAGGATCTGGCACGTGGCCTGCGCCACCGCCGCGGGGGTCACCTCGTCCACCACCACCCCGCACCCGGCGCCGATCAGTTGGGGCAGCACCGAGACGCGGGTGGTGACCACCGGCAGCCCACACGCCAGCGCCTCCAGCACCGCCTTGGGAAACCCCTCGGAGGCGACCGTGGGGAAGCAGAAGAGGTGCGCCGCCTGCATCAGCCGCAGCACCGTCGGGTGATCCACGTTCCCGTGGAAAACCACCCGTCCGTTCAGCCCGCGTTCCGCCGCCATCTGCCGGAACTGCCCGAGGGCCGAGCCGTCGCCCACCACATCGAGCACCGCCCCCGGGAACTGCTCCAGGATGCGCGGCAGCGCCTCGATGACGACGCCCGTGCCCTTGGCCACCTCCTGCCGGCAGGCGATGATCAGCCGGGCCTCCCCGGCGGAGGGCGCCTGGCGTGGCGCGGCGCACGCCGCCAGGTCGTCCGCCCGCAGGCTGGTGGAAAAGACCCACCGCACCGCCGGGTTGCGGGCGGAGGGAGGGTGGGGTGCGCCGCCGGTGGTGAGCATCACGTTACGCCCGCCGGCATAGCGCTCCACGTACCAGCGCCAGAGGCGCTCCGCCGCGGTGCGTTGGTAGTTCCAGTTGCCACAGTGGCGCACGAAGAGCGGCTTGCCCATCCGCTGGGCGATCAGCATGGCGACGGTGCCCACGTCACCGGGAATGCAAACATGGAGGGCATCCGCCTGACGGATCCCCCTCACCAGCGTGGCGCGAACCTGTGCTGCCCATAAGGGCATGGCTGCCTTGCGGGTGATCCCCTTGCCGGCCGGCGGCGCCAGCGGCACCACCGAGAGGCGGTGCCCGGTGAGGGGCGAGTCGCCCTTCACCGGTGGGCGCTCGACTACCGGCAAAAGCAGAGTGGTCCGGTCGAACAGTTCGGACAGGGCCGCCATCTGGAAGGGGAAACCGCCGTCCGTGGCGTACCCGGTGGGAGAGGTTTCGCTGCGCCAGCAAACCTTGTGTGCACAGACTGCCAGATGCATCAGTGGCCGCCAATCTCCATTCCGCGCTGTCGGGCAGCACCGCGGGCGACGGCGAGGATCCCCTCCAGGCGGCCCAACACGTCCTGGAAATCCTCCAGCCGGCGCCGGCGGATGCCGGAAAGCCCGATGCGCAGCAGTTCAAACGTCTGGTAGCGCCAGAAGCGGACCTTCCGCCTCAGCGTCAGGGGCTGGACGATGTCGCCGATCACGTAGTAGTAGTTGACGACGCACTTGTAGCCGAGCTTCTTGCGGTTCACCCGGCCGCCGGACGAGTGCAGGTGGAGGCAGCGGGCGTGCCCGCACTGCAGCAGCCGCCACTTCGCCCGCGCCCGCAGCGAGAAGTGCGCGTCCTCCAGCATGCCGTAGTCGCGGAAGAACGGGTCGAAGCGCAGCCCGCTGTCGAGCACCTCCCGGCGCCAGACGGCGCAGGCGGTGGTCATGAAGTCCACCTCGCGCACTCCCTCGAACGGCGGCTGCATCATCACGTTGATCGGGTAGCCGGTCTCGTAGTCGTAGCGGCCCGGCTCGTAGGTGGTCAGCAGCCGCAGCTTGCGATACCAGCGCCACCGCGTTGGCAGGTCACCGGTGATGTGGTCGTTGGTGCGGAAGCCCACCACGCCGCCCACCGTTCGCTGCTGGTCGGCGGCAAAGACCTCGAGGATGGCGCGGAAGAAGTCCGGTTCCAGGCGGATGTCATCGTCGATGAAGGCGATGAAGTCGCCGCGGGCCACCTCGATGCCCGCGTTGCGCTGGATCGCGGTGCCGCCGCCGTGTCGGAGGTAGCGGCAGGGGAAGGGCAGCCTGCCGGCCACCGCGGCCACGCGCGCTTCAGTTTCGCCTTCCTCGGCCGGGGCGCCGTCCACCAGAATCACCTCGAACGGCAGCAGTGTTTGCCGCGTCAGGTTCTCCAGCAGTAGGCACACCTCATCGGGGCGGCGAAAGGTGGGGGTGACCACCGACACCTTCGCCGGGCCACCTGCGCCTGCCACGTCTGCCATTCTAGCTCCCCTCCGCCTCCATCAACTGGCAAAGCACCCGGGCCACGCGATGACCGGAGCAGCCATCGAGCGTGTTGCCAAACAGGCGCTCGATGAGTGCCCGCCGCTGCGCCGACCGCTCTTGGGGATGGAGCAGTGCCTGCCTCACCAGCGTGCGCAGCTCTGCCGGCGATGAGGCCACCTGCACCGCGCCGCTCTCTACCACCGGGCGGTAGTGGTCGAACTTGTAGTAGCGGGCGTAGCTCAGCTCCTCCTCGGGCAGCCCCGGTGGGTTGTAGCCGATGTTGACCACCGGCTTGTCGAACATGCACAGCTCCAGCGAGACGGTGGAGGCCACGTTGATGCCAACCGCGGCGTGGCGCAGCGTGTTGGTGAGCACCGGGGTGTCTTCGACACGCGGCGTCAGCCATGCGGGCTCCCAGGCAACGGGGGGGAAGAGGATATCCGGCCGGCGGCGCTTCAGCTCCTCGAAGCGGCCCGTCTGGTCCTTGGGATAGACGCGCACCAGCAGTTGCGGCCGGCCCAGGTCGTCCATCTCCTGCGCCATGTCGGCGATGCTTTCGACGATGGCCGGCTCGTCCGGCATGTGGTTGGCCATGCCGGTGGCATAGAAGAGAATCGGCCGACTGGGGTCGGCTCCCATGCGCTCGCAGAACTCCTCGCGCGTCCAGTGGTACTCGGGGCGGAAGTGGAAATCGAACTGCGGCGTGCCGGTGACGAAGACCCGCTCCGGGTCCACCGTCGGGTAGATCTGCAGCAGTTGCTCGCGAATCGCCTTGCTCCACACCAGGTAATAGTCGTAGGGCGGGGTTACCCGGCCCTGGCTGGTGAGGTTATCCCAGGAGAAGATGAACGTGGCCGTGGGGATCTTCAGCCACTGGGCCGCCTGCACCGCCTGGATGGCAATCTTGCCGTGGACGTGCGAGCCGTTGAAGAGGAACGAGACGCCCAGTTCCTGGAACAGCCGGACGTACTCATCGGTGGTGCGCAGCCAGCGGCTGGCGGTGCGCTCCACGCGCGAGAGCACGCCCAGGCCGGTCCGGCTGGCAAACGGATAGCAGGCCAGTTTCATGGCGAGGCGCTTGGCGCGGGCGGCCGCGGTGGTCGCCTCCCGGTCGCGCAAGCGCCAGCGCTCCTGCGCGGCCTCCGACCAGAGCCAGCGGCCGTGCGCCATGTCCAGGATGTCGCGCAGCGCGCCGATCGTCCAGCGCTCGGGCAGTTGGCGGAGGGGCAGCACCCGGGGATAGCGGGAGGCAAGCGCCCCCCAGATCTCCTCGCTGGGCGCCACCGAGAGCACCGTCAGGTCGGCCTGCTTCGCCACTTCGTCCAGGGCGCCGGTGTAGACGAAGTTGCGGATCGCCTCGCCGCGCGGCAAGACGGCGGCCAGATGCCCGAGCCGCCGGGCACTGGCGGTAGGCCGGTCGCTCACCGGCCTGCGGTCGGCCTGCCGCATGTCCTGTGACACTTTATCCTTGCTACCAGCCATTGTCATCCGCCCGTCGGTCCTTTCCGTCATGCACGGCCAGGGCACTCCCGTGCTTTGGCCGCTCCAGCCGCGTCAGGTGATCGAGGATTGCCCGGGCCATCCGCGCTCCCGAGCGGCCGTCGGTGAAGCCGCAGACGTGCTCCACGATCCACCGCCGCTGCTCCCGGTGCAGCTCCGGGTGCTTTAGGTAGGTGCGCACGGCCTCCACCATCTCCTCGGGATCTTGCACCAGCCACACCCCGCCCGACTCGGCAATCGGTTGGAAGTGGGTCCACCGGTGGTTCACGTCCTTCACCAGGGCTTGCTGGGGTTGGCCCGGCTCCGGGTCGAAATCGAGGTTCACCACCGGATGGTCGAAGAAAGCGGCGTCCACGGTGACGGTGGAGGAGAGGTTCACCACCACATCGCTGTGCCGGAAGGTGTTCACCCACTCGGTGATTTGGCGCTCGTTTTGAGTACGGGCGGTTCGTGCCAGGCCGGCGTTGCCGGTGCGCTGCACGAACACGCGCGGGCCAAGGCGGCGCAGTTGATCTGCCTCCTCGCCGTTGTCGAACAGGGGGTGGGGTCGGATCACGAGTTGCACCTCGCCCAGGTCGCCCCGGGCCACTCGCTCTCCCAGGTAGCGTGCCGCGTGGTGTTCCCGCAGGAAGTTGGGCGAGCCGAGGGCGTGGAGAATGATCGGCCGATCCGGCCGCAGACCCTGGCCGGCGCAGAACTCCTCGCGCGACTGCCAGAACCGCTCCTGATGGAACACATCGAACTGCGGCGCCCCGACGACGTAGGCCGGCACCCGGCGGCTGGCCGGGTAGAAGTGGTGCAGCTCTTGCCGCATCTGCTCCGACCAGACCAGGTAGCCGCCGTACTGGTAGACCATACGGCCCTTGGTAGAGAGGTTATCCCAGGAGGTGATCAGGGCCAGCGTCGGGATGCCGAGCTGCCGCGCCGCGGCGACCACGGCCGGCTCGTCGAAGCGATGCGGCCCGGTGGTGACCAGGAGTGCGGGGCGGGCGGCGCTCAGGCGCTGCACCGCCTCCGCACTGCGTGGGTAGCGGAGCATCAGGTGCTCCAGGCGCTGCTCCAGGTGTTGCTCCAGCCGCAGCAGCGCCACCATCCGCGCCGGCGCTTTCAGCGAGCGCACCAGGGCAGACTGCGTCTTGTCGCGGACGTGCCGCATCATGCTGAGGCGGCTCGGCGGCCGCTGGCGGAAGTCCCAGGCGAACTCGTTCAGCCGGCGCAGGTAGTTGTAGGGAAACTCGCGGAACGCCCGCACCGCGGGGAAGCTCTCCACCACGGCCTCGCAGCGCTCCCAGGCGTGTCGCTGGGCCTCACTCCTGGCGGAGGTGGCCCACACCGTCACTGGCACGTGCCGCAGCAGCTCGGGCAGGAAGGTGGAGTAGAGAAGCATCCGGTCGGTGAGCAGCGATGAGCTGAGAATGAGAACGGATCCTTCTTCCATCTCACGCACCATGGTGTCTCATCCCGTTCTGATGCATCAGTCCGATGCTCAGCCACTGCCAGATGTAGAAGCTGTTGTCGCCCTCGCCATCGCAGTAGCGGCGCCAGGCAGCGCGCACTTTTTCGGGATCGAGCCAGGTGCCACCGCGGGCCGCGAGCGCGTGCTCGATGCAATCGGTGGCCCAGCCCCGCAGCGGGCCGCGCAGCCACTCGCGCTGTGGCGTCTGCACCGGCCGCTTGGGTGCCTGGACGACCCCCTCGGGGAGCAAGGAGGCGTTGAGCCGGCGCAGCAGCGCCTTGCGCGTCATCCCGTTGATCTTGCGCTCGGCCGGCTGGCGCAGCGCCAGCTCGAAGAGGCGGTGGTCCAGGAATGGCTCGCGCAGCTCCGTCGAGCAGCGCATGGAGATGCGGTCGCTGAAGCGCAGCGCGCGGGGCATCTTCGTGTAGCGGGCGTCGCGGTACTGCAGGTCGCGCAGCGGGTCGGCGAACGGCGTGGGGGGAATGAACGGCTCCGCCCGGGCGCGGAACTCCGGCACCAGGCACCGGGTGCGCACCGGGCTCTCACGGGTGCCCTGCACCACCGCTGCCGCCGTTTGCCCGCACAGCGCCGCCCCGTAGTAGTCGTAGCCGGCCCACTGCTCGTCCAGGCCCTGTCCATCCAACAGGACGATCGCTCCCTGTGCCCGTGCCTGTTCGAAGATGCGGGCATAGGCCAGCGTTGGCAGCCCCCCAAACGGCTCGTACTGGTGCGACTGCACCGAGTGAGCCAGGTCCGGAACCTCCGAAGGCGAGAGCCGGCACAGTACCGACGGATGCCGGGTCCGTTCCAGCATCCGCGCCACCCAGGGCGTTTCGTCGTAGCGGTCATCCCCGGTGACGAAGGTGAACACCCGCACCTCGCTCTCCGGGCCCTGCACGGCATGCACGAGCCCCAGCAGGGTAGAAGAGTCCAGGCCGCCGCTGAGGTTGATCCCGACCGGCACGTCGGACCGGAAGCGGAGCGACACGCTCTCCTGGAGCAGAGCCAGGTATTCTTCCGCCACCACCTCCGGGGGGCGGCAGTCGAGGTCGGGGCCGGTGGCCTCGGCCACGTCGTACCAGCGCTGGATCCGCAGGATGCCGTCTTGCCAGGTGAGCAGATGGCCCGGTGGCAGCGAGCGGATGCCCTCCCAGAAGGTGCGCTCGGAATGGTCGTACAACCCGTGGGCCAGGTAGGTGGCCCAGGTGGTTTCGTCGGGGGCCGCCGGCACCCCCGCCTGGTGCAGCGCCTTGATCTCGCTGGCGAAGAGAAGGGTGCCGTCTGGCCGCTGGTGGTAGTAGAATGGCTTGACGCCAAACCGGTCGCGGGCGGCGAAGAGGCTGTGCGACTGCGTATCCCAGATGGCGAAGGCGAACATCCCCAGCAGCCGGTCCAGGCAGGCGGAGCCCCACTGGCGGTAGGCGGCCAGCAGCACCTCGGTGTCGGTCTGGGTGCGGAAGGCGTGCTCGTGCGCTAGCTCGGTTCGCAGTTCGCGGTAGTTGTAGATCTCGCCGTTGAGGACGATCCAGGCCTGCCCGTCCGGCGTGCTCATCGGCTGCCGGCCGGCCTCAGACAGATCGAGGATGCTGAGGCGCCGGTGCCCCAGCCCGCCGCGGCCGGTGGTGTCGATGACGATTCCTTGGGCGTCAGGCCCCCGGTGCCGCTGGCTGGCCACCATGGCTTGCAGTTGCTCCGGGTTCCAGCCCGGACCTACGATGCCTGCGATGCCACACATCTAAAGCTTCCTTGCTACGGCGATGAGGTTGCGGGTACCCCTCGCGTCGTTCGTCGTGGCCGCCTGGGCCGGCTGTATCGCGGCCACCAGGTTGGCTCCCATGCTGAGGAGGGTGCGGGCTGGATGGGCCAGCGACCAGGGCTGCAGGCCCAGCCGGCGCAGTCGGCCGCCGCGGATGGCGTAGGCCACCTGCACGCACTCAAAGTGCCCCGCCAGGGTGCGGTAGAGCCCCTCGCGGGTGTAGTGGCGCACATGGTCGCCGCTCACCGTGCGCAGGGCATCGCCGTTGGGGGTGGTCATCACGAAGCGCCCGCCCGGCCGCAAGACGCGGTAGACCTCGCTCACGAAGCGGTCGTCTTCTTTCACGTGCTCCAGCACCTCGACGGCCACCACGGCATCGAACGAGGCCGACTCCAGGCGCGAGCAGGTCATGTCGTCGTAGAGCGCCTCCACCACGTTGCTGCGCCGCGCCAGGGTTCGCTGGAACATCCCGTCGGTGACGCCGAGGTCGAGGCGGTGCTGCACCTCACTTTGGCGCGGCAGGTCGGTGAGCACGATGTCGGCGGGCACGCCGATGGTGTAGTGCGAGCGCCGGCCGCCCACGTCGAGAATGCGCGGTCGACGCGGCTCGCTGCGCGCGAAGGCGACCAGGGTGCGGCGGACGCGCGCGTAGAGCGGGGGCAGCAGTGGCTCGGCACACAGGTAGGCGAGTTCAAACGCGGTCACAGGCAACCTCCTGCCAGCAACGCTTCGGCCCGCTCCCAGTCTTGGAGGGTATCCAGGTTGACGCAGCGGGCGGGATCGAGCGCATAGCCTACCACCCGCGTGCCGTAGAGGCTGTTACCTTCCATCAGCACCGCGCGGCGAGTGACGTAGACGGAGCCTTCGCGGTGGAAGGCAGGCGGCAGGTCTTGCCGCCGGGGCAGCGGCGCGGCCTCTCCGGTGCTGAGGTAGAGCGTGCCATCCGGGCGGGTGAAGTAGACCCAGTGTGGGTTGTGCTCCGGCGGCACCGGCAGCACGGTGATGACGGCATCGGCGCCGCTGGTTTCCAGCAGCTCGATGCAGGCGTCGATCTGCTCCGGGCGGCGCAGCGGGTTGGTCGGCTGCAGCAGGCACACGGCGTCGTACTGCTCGCCGTGGCGCTCCAGCCACTCCACCGCGTGGCGGACGACCGGGAGCGTGGGCGTGGCATCCTGGGCCAGCTCCGCCGGCCGCAGGAAGGGAGCGGCCACGCCGCAGCGCCGGGCCAGGTCGGCAATCTCCGGATCGTCGGTGCTGACGATCACCCGCGTCAGGCGGCGGGCGGCGGCGGCGGCCTCCGTGGTGTATTGCAGCAGGGGCTTGCCGCAAAGCTCGCGCACGTTCTTGCGCGGGATGCCCTTCGAGCCCCCTCGCGCCGGGATCACGCCAACGACACGCATTCGGCCTCCTCCTCCTCTGGCCACGGCCCGGCTGGGACGAACTCTTGCGCCGAAGCCTCCTCGTAAACGTAGTGGAGGCGCTTCTGCACATACGGCTTGAGCTCTGCCAGCGCGGCGGCGATGCGTTCGGAGACATAGCCGTCGCCGTAGAGGGTGCTGGGGGCATAGCGGCCGCGTGCCACCTGCTGGGTGATCGCCCGGGCGATCTCCCCGGCGAGCGGCAGCACGCGGGTAACGTGAACATCCGTCTCGCGGCCCTCCTGGCGCCGCCCTACCAGCACCACCGGCGTGCCGAAGTAGCTGGCATCGCGCACGAAACTGCTGGAGTTGCCGACGGCGCAGGCCGCCCGGGCCAGCACCTTGAGGTAATCCTCCGGCGGCAGGTTCACCAGGGTGCGCAGCCAGGTGGGCCGGGCTCGCTCACGGAAGACGCGGATCGCCTTGCTGACGCGGTCGGACCCGGCGTCGATGTTTGGCCAAAGGAGAATCGTTGGCATCTGCACCGTGTGCAGTGCCGCCAGCAACTCCTCCACCTGGCGCTGCTCGCCACCAAACTCGGTGGTGGTGGGGTGGAAGATCACCAGCAGGAAGGGGGCGTTGACGTCGATGAGGGCGCCGCTGCCCCGGCTGACGATCGTCTCCGGCCGCAGGTCGCGGTCCAACATGCGCGCGATGTCGCTGCTGGGGCAGCCGGTGGCTAGGATCGTCTCGGGTCGCTCGCCCATGCGCACCAGGTACTCCGCGGAGCGGCGGGTGCTGGGGAAGTGGAAGTGGGCGAACTTGCTGATGGCGTGGCGCGCGCTCTCATCGATGGAGCCGGAGACCTCGCCGCCCTGGATGTGGGCGATGCACAGGTTCATGTAGGCGGCCGCTATCGCCGCCGCCAGCGCCTCGTAGCGGTCGCCGATCAGCAGCACCAGGTCCGGCTTCAGCCGCTGGAACTCGCTGGCGAACTCCACCACCGCGAATCCCACCGACTTGGCCATCGTGGCCGGGTTGGAGCCTTCCACCTCGATGAACGCCTCGCCGTCCACCGGGAACCCATCGGCCCGCACTTGACGCACCGGCTGGTCGAAGCGTTCCAAGACCATGGTTCCGGCCGCGAGCACCTGCAGTTCCAGCGCTGGGTGCGCGGCGATGGCGCGCATCACCGGCTTCAGCCGCCCGTAGTTGGCACGGTCCACCAGCACGACGCAGATCTTCCGCCGCTTATTCGTGTTACTCAAGGTCATCCTCCGATAGC
>JAAZEB010000214.1 GCA_012512505.1 Armatimonadota bacterium
CGTCCGGGGAGAGGGTGATGAGTGAGGATTCGCGCGCGAAGTTGATCGTGATTGACGGGAACAGCCTGCTCTACCGGGCGTTCTACGCGCTGCCCAACCTCACCACTTCCGATGGGCGGCACACCAACGCCGTCTACGGCTTCAGCATGATGCTGCTGCGCCTGCTGGAGGAGGAGCGGCCCGACTACTGCGCCGTCGCCTTCGATGCCCCCGGCCCCACCTTCCGCCACGAGGCCTACGCCCAGTACAAGGCAACGCGGATCAAAACGCCGGACGAGCTGCGTCCGCAGGGGCCGATGGCCCGCAGCGTCTGCCGGGCGCTCGGCCTGCCGTTGCTCGAAGTGCCGGGTGTCGAGGCCGATGACGTGGTGGGCACCGTGGCCCGGCGCGCCGAGGAAGCGGGTCTCGATGTGCTGGTCGTGACTGGCGACCTGGACGCCCTCCAGTTGGTCAGCGATCACGTCCACGTCCTGACGACGCGGCGCGGCATCACCGAAACCGTGCGTTACGACCGCGCGGCGGTCAAGGAGCGCTATGGCCTGGAGCCGTGGCAGATCCCGCACCTGAAGGCGCTGGTGGGCGATACGTCCGACAACATCCCCGGGGTGCGAGGAATCGGCGAGAAGACCGCCATCAAGCTGCTGCAGACTTACGGCACGGTGGAGGAGCTGCTGGCCCACCGCGACGACCTGCCGGAGGCGCGCGTGCGCCGCGCGCTGGAGGCCGCGGGGATGCAGCCGCTCGACTCGCGCGATCTGGCCACCATTCGCACCGATGTGGCGGTGGGCGGCGACGTGCAGTCGTGGCGGTGTCGCGAGCCGGATCGCCAGGCGGTGCGCGAGGTGTTCGACGCGCTGGAGTTCCGCAGCTTGCGGCGCAAGTTTGAAGAGGAGGGGGAGGGGGCTTCCGGGACCACCGAGGCGCGGCTCCTGGCCGCGGACGCCGACCTGGATCAACTGATCGCGCAGGCGCGGGCCCACCGCAGCCTGGCACTGGCCTTGCCCCCCGGGGAAGCCAAGGGTGCCGGCGGGCGTGCCCGCGCGTCACAACCGCCGGCGGACGCCACGGAGGCCGAGCCGGCCGCTGCCACCGAGACCGGGAGCCTGGCTCGCCCGCTGCCCCGGCTGCAGCGCCTTGGGCTGTGTACCAAAGAGGGCCCCTACGTGTGGGATCCCGCTCAGGGTTCCGTGCCGCTGGAGCGGCTGCGCCCGCTGCTGGAGGACCCGCGGGTGCCCAAGTGCGCCCACAACCTGAAGGAGGTGATCCTCGCCTGTCACCGGGCCGGCGTGTGCCTGGAGGCGGGTGAGTTCGACCCGATGGTGGCCGACTACCTGCTGAACCCGGCGCGCAGCTCGCACGCGCTGGCCGACATCACGCTGGACCACCTGGGTGAGGAGCTGCCGGCCGATGGCTCGAACGCCGCGCTGGCGGCGCACGCTGCGGCCTCCTACGCCCTGTGGGGCGTGCTGCAGGAACGCCTGCGCGAGGAGCAGCTCGATGGCCTGAACCGGGAGCTGGAGGTGCCGCTCAGCGGCGTGCTGGCGCGCATCGAGGCGCACGGAATGGCGGTGGACGTGGCGCATCTGCGCCGCGTTTCCGCCTGGCTGCAAGGCCAGATCGCCACCCTGGAGGCTGAGATCTACCAGCTCGCCGGCATGGAGTTCAACATCGGCTCCACCCGGCAGCTTCAGCAGGTGCTCTTTGAAAAGCTCGGCCTCCCCGCCGAAAAGAAGACCAAGACCGGCTACTCCACCGGCGTCGAGGTGTTGGAGAGCCTGGCGCGCGTTCACCCCATCGCCGGCAAGATTCTCGCTTACCGCGAGCTAACCAAGCTGAAGTCCACCTACGCCGACAGCCTGCCGCGCCTGGTGGATCCGGAGACGGGTCGGGTTCACACTTCGCTGAACCAGGCGGTGGCCGCCACTGGCCGGCTCTCCTCCAGCGACCCAAACCTGCAGAACATCCCGATCCGCACCGAGGCCGGCCGGGAGATCCGGCGGGCGTTCGTTGCCCCGCCCGGCAGCGTGCTGCTGTCGGCCGATTACTCGCAGATTGAGCTGCGGGTGCTGGCCCACGTCAGCGGCGACGCGGAGTTGATCCGTGCCTTCACCGCCGAGGAAGACATCCACGCCACCACCGCCGCCGCGCTGTTCGGGGTGCCCGAAGCTCAGGTGACTTCAGACATGCGCCGCCGCGCCAAGACGATCAACTTTGCCGTCATCTACGGCATGAGCGACTTTGGGCTGGCGCGCGACCTGGGAGTGGCGGTGAGCGTGGCCCGCGAGTGGATTGAGGGCTACTTCGCGCGCTACCCGGGGGTGCTGCGCTTCAAGGAGGAAGTGATCGAACAGGCGCGGCGCGACGGTTACGTGACCACCCTCCTCGGGCGTCGCCGCTACCTGCCGGAGATCAACTCGCGCAACCGCAACTTCCGCGAGTTCGCCGAGCGCGCCGCGGTGAACACACCGATCCAGGGCACCGCCGCCGACATCATCAAGCGCGCCATGGTGGCCGTAGACCGGATGCTGCGCGAGGAGGGGTGCGCCGGGCGGATGATCCTTCAGGTTCACGACGAGCTGCTGTTTGAGGTGCCGGAGGCAGAGCTGGCAACGCTGGAACCCCGGGTGCGCGCGCTGATGGAAGGCACCTTCCCGCTGCGCGTGCCGCTGAAGGTGGAGGTACAGGCCGGCCCCAACTGGGCTGACCTGCAGCCGGTGGGCGCGCCGGCAAGCAGCCCCCCCGGCGGCAGCCTGGCGGACGCCTGGGGCCAGCAAGTGCTGGAGTTCTGAGCGGCTGGCGGTGGTCCTGCGGACGCAGATCGAGCCGCGGAGTGGAAGTTACTTCGCGAATCCGTAAATCGGGGAAGGAGTTGCTCGCCTGCCAGCGAATATAATCTAGTATTGGCTGTCACAGGGGGATAGGCGCCGGCGTTGGGTCGGCGCGTATTCAGCGATCGGACGCCGGGCGGGGTGATGCCCGGCGGCAGCGGCCCGGACCGCTGCCCCGTTGCCCCCGGCGCGCGCGCGCATCAGGCGCCCGCGCCTCGTGGGGCGGCGAGGGACTCCTGACAAGGCCGGGGAATGCCCCGGCAGGGTTGGGTGGCGCAGGCCACCCGAGGGCCGGAACCCACCGCACACAACCCCGGGGAATCGATGCACCCCGAGCGGTGGCCGCCAGCAGCGCGGTGCACCGAGCGGTGATTCCCCACCGAGAGGAGAGTGGTTTGACAATGTTGGACGAGCGGGACGAGGCACAGGAGAGCGTGGCGGCCCCGGAGCCGCAAGAGGAAGCAACGCCGCAGGCCGCAGCCGACCCCGGGCCGGCGGTTGCCCTGGAGACCGGGCCGCAGCAGGCTGCGGACGACTTCACGCGCGCCTTTCGCCCCCTGACTGAGGGTGACATTATCAAGGGCACGGTGGTTCACATCGACCGGGAGGGCGTGCTGGTCGATGTCGGCACCAAGTCCGACGGGCTCATTCCGCCGGTGGAGCTTTCCCGCGAAGGCGCCGCGGCAGAGGATGTGGTCTCCATCGGAGACCAGATCGATGTCTATGTCCTGGACGCCGAGGACCAGGAAGGCAACCTGATCCTCTCCAAGAAGCGGGCCGACTACGAGAAGGCCTGGTACCGCATCGAGGAGGGGTTCGAGACCGGGAAGATGATCAACGCCATGGTCACTGACCGGGTCAAGGGGGGCCTGGTGGTGGATCTCGGGGTGCGCGGCTTCGTGCCGGCGTCGCACGTCGGCAGCGGCAAAGTGCGTAACCTCGAGAAGTACATCGGCCAGTCGCTGCCGCTGAAGATCATCGAGATCGACCGCGACCGCAAGCGTGTGGTGCTGTCGCACCGCCTGGCTGTGGAAGAAGAGCGCAAGCAGCAGCGCGAGCAGCTCTTCGAGTCGCTGGCCGAAGGCCAGATCCGCGAAGGGATCGTCCGCCGGGTGACCGACTACGGCGCCTTCGTCGATATCGGCGGCGTCGATGGCCTGCTGCACGTCAGTGAGATGTCGTGGACCCGCATCAACCACCCCAACGAGGTGGTCAAGGTCGGCGACAAGATCCACGTGGTCGTCCTGAAGGTGAACCCGGCCGAGGGGAAGATCTCGCTGGGCCTGCGCCAGATCCTGCCGGATCCGTGGTCCGAGGTGGACAAGCGGTACCATGTGGGCGACATCGCGACGGGCCGGGTGACGCGGTTGGTGCCGTTTGGGGCGTTCGTACAGTTGGACAATGGCATTGAGGGGATCATCCCCAACGCCGAGTTGGCCCACCGCCGCGTCAACAAGCCCGAAGAGGTGCTCTCCACCGGCGACGAGGTCACCGTCAAGGTGATCAACGTCCGCCCCGAGGAGCGGCGCATCAGCCTCAGCCTGCGCCAGATGCAGGTGGAAGAGGAACGCCGCGAGTACCGCGAGTTCCAGCGCGGACGGGGCTCCTCGCCGGCCGACCGCACTACCATCGGCGACGTGGTGGGCGACCTGGCTGCCAAGATGCGCCGCACCCGGCGCGAGCGCCGCGAGCGCGAGCGCGTCGACATGGAAGATCTCGAGGCTTACGATGATCTCGACGATCTCGATGCCGACGAGGATCTCCTGGCGGATGAGGCCAGTGGGGACGAGACCGCCCTCGACGAGAGCCAGGATCAGCCAGAGGAGGCATGATGCAGCACACGGAG
This sequence comes from Armatimonadota bacterium, assembly GCA_012512505.1. Lineage (GTDB taxonomy): Bacteria > Armatimonadota > JAAZEB01 > JAAZEB01 > JAAZEB01 > JAAZEB01. The sequence continues at coordinate 4,675 of JAAZEB010000214.1, forward strand.
CGCGCAGGCTGCCGCTGATCAAGGGCCGCTGAGGCCCTCCCGACCCGGGCATCGGCAGCCTGCCGCTTCCCTCTGTGCTTCGTTTGCCAGCGCACCGCACATCGGCCGCTCGCGGTCCTTCGGGGGCACCGCTGCCCCGGGGGCCCTCGAGCGGCAAGGTGCGCTCCCGGCCCCGGGGCCGGGCAAGGGTGGGGCAGTGATGCGCGTCGTGGGCATTACCGGCGGGATCGCAACCGGGAAAAGCACCGTTGCCGCCATGTTCGCTGAACGAGGCGCCGCCCGGATCGATTCCGACGAGCTGGCGCGCGCCGCCGTCGAACCATGCCAGCCGGCATACCACGCCGTCGTGGCCCGCTTTGGCCCCTCCTACGTGCGCCCCGATGGCTCCCTCGATCGCCGCGCCCTGGGCGACCTCGTCTTCCGCGACGATGCCGCTCGCGCCGACCTGGAAGCGATCATCCATCCGCAAGTCACGCGCGCCATCCAGCAGCGCCTCGCTGCTCTCCGTCAGCTTCCCTGCCCACCGCCACTGGTCGTCGTCGAGATCCCCTTGCTTTTTGAGGTAGGGCTTGAGTATTTGGTGGACAAGACGATCGCCGTCTCCTCGGAACAACGCACCCAACTGCAGCGTCTAACAACCAGGACGGGACTGCCGCCCGACGAAGCTATGCTCCGCATCGCCGCGCAGATGCCTCGGGCAGAGAAGGAGCGTCGTGCCGATTTCGTGATCGACACCGACCAGCCCCTGGAGGCGGTGAGGCAAGAGGTAGACCGGGTCTGGCGCAGCCTGGTGGCGTAGGCGCTCTCGCCAGGGGAATAGCGAAGGACCCCCGTTCCGGCCAACGGTTCGGTAACCACCGCCGGGAGCACGCCCAAAGCAGCGTGGCAGAGCGTGGGGCTCAACGCCTCGAGTGGACCGCCGCCGCATGTCTGGACACCACAGTGCCGCTGAATCTGCCCGGGCAATCGCCAGGGGCCGCCGAGCGCAGAGCAAGCAACCGCTCGCAGTTGCAATCGCTCGGGCATTGTGCTATAATCGGTGTGGGCCCTTTGACAGCCCCACCGGCGCGTCCACGACCGCCAACCGATCCTTCGCGTCCTTCCGAGAGCATCGCCACAACCGCCAACGGGTGGCCGAGGCCGAGTAGGAGGGTGTCCCTACGTTGAAACGCAAATCTGCTGGGCGAATCAAGCTGTTGCCGGTACTCTTCGGTGTCCTCTCTCTCGTGGCGTTCGGTGGGGCCTTCGCGGGTGTCTCCGTACGCTTCGGTCGGTCCCAGGCCCCCGCACGCCTCGCCGCTCCCGGCGATACCACGCCTGCGGTGCCCCCCGGTCAGCGGCCCTCCATCCGCAAGCGGACGATGCCGCTGACTTCCTTCGAGCGCCCGATGCTCGACCTGCGGAACCCGGTGCCCGACAGCACTCCTACCCGCGGCCGCGCCATCGCCGTCCAGAACGTGAACCTCACCGCCGCCCCCAGCGACGAAATCGACCCGATCTGGTCGCTGGACGGCACCAAGATCTACTTCGCCTCCAACGGCGAGGACACCGATAACGACGGTCGCATCGACCGCGTCCGCCCTGACGGCACCTATCACATCTGGGTGATGAACCCCGATGGCTCCGGTCAGCGCCAGCTTACCTTCGACCCCGGCAACCAGGTGGAGCCGGCCCTCTCCCCCAATGGCCTGCGCCTGGCCTACGCCTCCAACGAAGCTGGCGACTACGACATTTACCTGATGACCCTCCCCTCCGGCCCCAAGAAGCGGTTGGCGCTCGGCGGCAGCGATGAGCGGCAGCCTACCTGGTCGGCCGGCGGCGACAAGGTCGCTTTTGCCTCCGACTACCAGACCGGCATTCCGAAGATCTGGAGCATGAACGCCGACGGCACCCTGCCCCAGATGCTCAGCAGCGCCGGCCCGAACGAGGACAGCCACCCCCGTTGGTCGCCCGACGGCAAGCGGATCCTCTTCCAGTCCAACGGTGTCGACAGCGACCAGGATGGTCGGATCGACGGCGCCTCGCCCGATGTCAACATCTGGACGATGTCCTACTTCGGCTCTGAGCAGACCCAGATCACCGGGCTGCAGCTCACGGCCGGCTACATCACCGACAAAGACCCGCGCTGGAGCCAGGACGGCAGCCTGATCCTGTTTGCCTCCGACCGCGCTGATACCGATAACGACGGCATCTTCGACGCCACCGCCGACTTCAACATCTACTACCTCTCCAACGGCGACCGGGAGACGGCCACCTCGAGCCCGGCGGTGCGGCTCACCCAGCGCTCGGCGACGGAGTTCAACCCGCTCACCGAGAACGAGGAGATGCCCACCCTCTTCCCCCACAACTACCTCTACAACCCCAAGATCGCCTTCGTCTCCGACCAAACGGGTGATCACGACATCTGGATCACCTCCATTGACGATATTACCGACCCGCGCCTGGAAGAGCTGCCCACGGTCACCCCGCGGCAGACGATCCCTGGCGAGACGGTGACGATCACCGCTCGCGTCAGCGACCAGGAGAGCGGCGTTCAGGCGGTCTACGCCCAGATTCGCGACCCAGATGACCGCGTCACCGATGCGCTCGGCCAGGACCACAAGGTCTACTTCGTGCAGCCCGACAACACCAACCCGGCTCTAGATGCTGCATCCTGGTACGTCTGGAGCGAGGTGGACTGCCACCAGGTGGACGCGCAGACCTACGCCTACCGCATCCCCCGCTACCGGCCGGGCGCGGACACGCTGCTGGGGCAGCCGCCCGACCCGGGCTGGCTGCGGCTTTACGACGATGGGCAGCATGGTGACGGCGCCGCCGGCGACGGCGTCTACGGCAACACCTGGCGCACTCCCACCAATGCGCCCAGCGACTTCTACCTGGACATCATCGCCTACGACAACGCGGGCAACTGGAAGATGTACGACGGCGTTTGGGGCTTCACCACCCAGCAGTTCACCGCCACCCGCGGCGTGCTGCTGGTGATGGACTACGCCCACGGCCAGAAGTTCATGTATGGTGAGCGCGGCAACTTCCAGTACGAGATGCGCTACTTCCCCACCTGGTTCCCGGTGGAGAGCCACTACACCCGGAACCCAACGGGGATGAGCCCGTTTGATGCCGACCCGGCTGTCTACGCCAACAACATCGTCAACCTCTCTCAGTTGGGCGGTGTCCCGCCCCCGGCATACGCCCTCTCCAGCTACGCGGTGGATACCTTCCGCCAGGGCCTGGAGACGGAGAACTACGACCTGTGGCGCGTGATCTGCCGCGGCCGGATCAACCCGGACGTGCTGGCGGCCTACATGCCGCGCCAGGTTCCCCAGCCGGACTTCCAGGACCCCTATGGCGCCGAGCGGCTGCAGCTCGTGGCCGAGCGCTGCGTCTTCTGGGTGAGCCCTTACTCCGGCAACCTCTGGGTGGGTGATGGCACCATCGTGGATGCCGATACCCAGGTGAAGCTGGTCGACTTCCTCAATAAGGGCGGCCGCCTGGTCGTCACCGGGCAGGACGTGGCCTGGGCTCTGACGCGCGGTGGTACCGCCTCGTCGCCGTTGCTCGAACGCATGGGCGTGCAGTACTCCGACGACGCCCCGGCCTGGACGGTGCCTGGCTTCAGCATGGCGGACGACCGCCTCTTCATGAACGCCAGCGGGGGCGCGCCTACTTCCCACCCGGGGTTCGGCTACTGGGGTGAACCGGGCGAGCCGGCCGAGCTGCATATGCCGGTCTGGTCGTTCCCGATCTTCGCCGGCTCACTGCTGGCGGGGATCGATCTGTCCTCCACCTCCGCGCGCGAGCAGGCCAACCATACCGATACCGACGCCGCCGGCAACCAGTACTGGATCGACGCCGTGACGCCGATCGCCCCGGCGGAGACCGCCTATACCTATAATCCCAACGCCGGCGTGGTCAGCAGCGACGGGGTAGCCGCGGTGCGCCGGGTCGATAACGAGACGCAGGCCCGGAGCCTCTTCTTTGCCTTCGGCCTTGAGGGCGTCAACCGCGAGTACTTCGACGACAACAACCTGGGCGACCACTGCCACAACGTTCGCAACCACTTGGTGCACAACGCCATCTGCTGGCTGCGCACCGGCACTATCTACGGCAAGGTGATCTTTACCGCCGGGCTGGCACCCGCCAAGGACGCGCTGGTGCAGGCGTATCTCGGCAACACCCTGGTTGGCCAGGCGCGCACCCGCGCCGATGGCACCTACGAGATCCAGGGTCTGCCGCCCGCCGTCTACCGCTGCGTCGCCGTGCTGCCCGGCTTCTCCTATGACCACGCCAAGAGCGACTCGGTGCATGGCGCCGGCCGGCGCGAGATGAACTTCCACCTCAGCGAGGCGCCGCCAGGATCGATCTCCGGCCGCGTTACCGAGGCGGATGGCACCACCGCGATCGCCGGCGCCTCGGTGACCGCGACGCTGCAGGGCCAATACAAAGGCGAGACTATCCAGAAGTCGGTGCAGTCCGACCAGTTCGGCGCCTACACGATCTCCGACCTGCCCACCGGCCTCTATGAGGTGAAGGCGACTGCCGAGGGCTTCGCCGAGCAGACCTATTCGGGGCTGGTGACGGTGAATGCCGGCGCCGAGACGGCGAATATCAACTTCATCATGGGCGGGGTGCCCGGCGGGGTGACCGGCACGGTGACCCGCGAGTCGGACAACAGCGTGGTCGCCGGGGCCACCGTGGAACTGCGGCGCACCGACACGCTGGTGGCCCAGACGGTGACCGACGACAACGGCCGCTTCACCTTCAGCAACATCGGCGCCGGCACCTACGAGATCCACGTCACCGGTGGCGCCGGCATCCTGCCGACGATGGTGACCGTGGTGGTGCAGCCCAACACCCAGGTGCGCCGCAACGTGGTGGCGAAGACGCCGCCGCCCGCGCAGATCGCCGGTCTGGTGACCGACTCTGCCGGTAACCCGGTGGCCGGGGTGCGGATCGAGGCCTACCAGGGCACTCAGTTGGTGAAGAGCGTCCTCACTGGCGACGTGGTCGAGGAAGGCGGCAACCGCTACAACTACAAGCTGACCGGGCTTGCCGCCGGACAGTACGACGTCCGCGCCAGCAAGGGCGGCTTCAGCGGCGGCAGCACCCGGGTGACGCTGCAGGAGAGCCAGCAGTTGTTCAACGTGAACTTCACGCTCGAATCGCTGCATGTCTTCTCCAGCGGCCTGTCCATGGTCTCCACGCCTTATGACTATAGCACGCGCGACCCGGGCAACCTGCTGGGGCTGGCAACCAACCAGGTGAAGATCGCCCATTGGGTGGGCACGCGCTACGCCTACTATCCGGAAGCACCGGCCGACCGCTTCCGCAACGGTGCCGGCTACTTCCTGCTGCTCGATAAGGCGGTGTCGCTCACTCAGGAAGGCACCCCCATCGATACCAGCAAGCCGAAGGCGCTGCGCCTGACCGCCGGCTGGAACATGATCGGTAACCCGTTCCCGTTCGCGGTGAACTGGTTTGATGCTCAGGTGCAGGTGGGCGCGGAGACGATCAGCCTCAACGAGGCGATCAGCCGCGACCTGATCAAGAACGCGCTGTGGACCTACTCCAACGGCGAGTACCGCCTGGCGTTCCAGTTGATGCCTTGGGAAGGCTACTGGGTGAAGGCGACGCAGGATCTGACCGTGCTGATCCCGAATGTGGCGGCACGGAGCGCCCAAATCGATCCCTACCGCATCCGCCGGGCCACCGAGGATGGGTGGACACTGCAGTTGGTCGCGTCGGCAGGCAACTTCCGCGACGCGTCGAACTACCTCGGAGTAGCCACGCAGGCGCGTGAGGAGTACGACCCGGGCCACGACGTGTTGGAGGCACCGCCCACCGGCATGGCCGACTGGGTGCAGCTCACCTTCCCCCACCGCTCCGGCTGGGGCCACAACAGCGGCGACTACGCAGTGGACATCCGCTCCCGCGTCGCCAAAGAGCGAGTGTGGGAGTTCGAGGTGAGCACCAGCCTGGCCGACCGCGACGTGACGCTGACCTGGCCCAACGTCGGTCAACTGCCCAAGGGCTACACCGCCATGCTGGAGGACGTGGATGCCGGCGCTCGCCGCCTGCTGCGCTCCACTGGCTTCTATACCTTCCGCTCGCCGGCACAGGGAGGGGCGCGGCGCTTCCGGCTGCGCATCAGCAAGGAGACCTCCGCCCGGCTGGCCGTGAGCGGCCTGAAGATCACGCCGACCCGCGCCGGTGGGTCTGAACTCTCGTTCGACCTGTCGGAGCCGGCCACGGTGCGAGTGCAAATCCTGGGCGCCGGCGGCCGCCTGATCCGCGAAGTGAGCGCCGGACAGGCCCGCGCCGCCGGGGTCAATAGCGTCTACTGGGACGGCCGAGACAGCCGGGGCGTCACCCTGGGGTATGGGCTCTTCCTCTACCAGGTGGAAGCGGTTGCGGAGGATGGACGCACCGTCCGCGAGATGCGGCCGTTTGTGAACGTGCGATAAAGTGCATTTCCGATTGGCGATTGCCAAGGGACGATTGGCGACTGTCGGCCGCCCGCTCGCGGCCCCATCAGCCTCCCTCCCGCCCGCTTTCGCCCGCGGTGGCAGTGCTGGCGCAGCGCGCCCAGCGTCAATCGGCAGTCGTCAATCGAGTGGAGGGGAATGCTTGTGAAGAACCTCAGGCGCAGCCGTTGGTCCCGGGAGATCGCCCGGGGGCTCATTCTGCTGTTCGTGTGGCCGCTGCTGCTGCTGTCGCTGCCACCCGACGCGGCGCAGGCCCAGTCCCCACTGAAGAGCGTCGCTGTCTTGGACTTCGAGAATACCACGGGCCGCTGGGGCACGGCGCTGGGGCGCAAGGCCGCGGACGCCGTGTGTCTGGAGCTGTCTCCGGAAGACTACGAAGTGGTCCGACGCGACACCGTTGAAAAGCAGATCGAAACGCTGGGTCTGCGCAAGCCGCTCGACCGCGATGCCCTCATCAGCCTGGCCACCAAGCTGGACCTGGACGCGATCATCATTGGCCGCGTCCTGCGGGCCGACATCCGCAAGGAGCGCCCTCAGCAGGCGCAGGTGCGGGTGGAAGTGCTCGTGCTTGACCCGCAGACCGGGGAATACGCCAACGGCGCCGTCAGCGACGGCCTGAGCAGCCCGCGCTACGAAGAGGTCAACTCCAGCGTCCTCATCGAAGAGGCGGTCCATAAGGCATCGTTCCAGGCTGTCAAGCAGCTCGCGTCGCAGGAGATCCGGGATGGCACCGTCCTCTCTGCCCGCGACGGCGTGGCGCTGCTCAACATCGGCGCCCAGGACGGCGTCAAAGTCGGCATGGAGATGATCGTCCTGCGCCAGGGCGTCAAGGTTGGCCGCCTGGTGGTGCGCAGCACGACCAACCGTGACTCCGAGGCAAGCATCAAGGAGGACCTGCGCGGCATCACTTCGGAGGATAAGGCGCGCGTCGTCTACTCGCCGGCAGCCGTCACCGCGGGCGGGGCGAGCGTGGCTCGCTCGGGTGGCAAGCGCATTAGCGTCGGCAAGATCATCACCTATGCCCTCGGCGTGGCGGCCCTTGCCTACGCCCTCAAGATGGTGAAGAGCAAGGACCAGAAGAACGTGCCCGCTACCGGGGTGCGTGCCTGCGCCGCCCTCGACGGCACCGGTCAACCGGCCGTGCGCGTGACCTGGGGCAGACCCTCCACCCCCACCGCGCCGCACCTGGTCGGCTTCGTTATCTACCGCAGCACCACCCAGCACGGCTTCTACGAGCCGGTGGGCGCCGTCCTCGGCCCTTATGAGACCCAGTTCTGGGATAGCACCCTGGCCCGGACGTTCCAGAAGCCGACCGTCGGCGACACCGTGGACAATCTGGTGGAGCCGGTGCCCACGGAAGACCAGGACGCCATCGGTATTCAGCCGGGCGTGACCTACTACTACCGCGTCAGCCGGGTCTTCTGGAGGGAAGTGCCGCAAACTGACAGCGGCAGCGGCCAGACCGGCACCACCGATAGCGAGTTCATCCTGGTCGAGTCTGACCAGAGCGAGCCGACCGGGCCGGCGACGGCGCTGGCGCGCCCGCGGCTGCAGAGCCCGGCCGATGGCGAGACCGTCAACCCGAGCAGCATCCTCTTCCGCTGGTTCTCGGTCGGCGGAGGCGACCAGTATACGCTGCAGGTGTCGGATACGCCGAGCTTCGACCCGGCCCGCACCTTCAGCAGCCCGGATGGCGACAGCCGCATGGCGCTGCCGGGCGGCGCCGACAACCAGACGATGTCGGCCACGTTCAACATCAGCGCAATGTTCCCCGCCACGGACCCGCAGACCGGGCAGTCGACGGTGCGGAACCTCTTCTGGCGGGTGGGCGTCCGGCACCGAGGGGATAGCGAGGCGCCGCTTGGCGGCTGGGTGTTCTCCGATGCCGAGCGCATGAGCACCCAGGAACTGCCGCCGCCGCCGGTGCAGTAGCTTAGTCGGGGGGCGGCGGCCTGGCTGCCGCCCCCGGGCATAGGCGACCAGTTCCCAACTGAAAGCGCGATCAACAGGTGGGAGAGGGATCCATGATCACTCACCGTTCACGCCTCCGCCGCCTTGCGGCAGGGGCGGGTGTCAAGGCGGCGCGCACGGGCCTTGCCCTGGCCCTGGTGGCCATTGCCGCCGCCGGCCAGGCCCTGGCGCAGCAGCAGCAGCAAGCCACCCCGATACCTTCAGTCGGTCAGGTGCGCGTCATCTGCCTGCGGGTTCAGTTCGAGCCGGCAGCGCCGCCGCTGGACCCGAGCACCGGCAACCCGGTGGCCAACCAACTGCCGGCCACCCGGTTCAAGGCCCAGCACAACCGGCAATACTTCACCGACGTCATGGCTCGCGTGCGCGCCTACTTCCTGGAGGTGTCTCAGGGCAAGCTGGATCTCATCTCCACCATTGCTCCGACCGTCCTTTCGGTGACTGACTACAACAAGGACGAGGACTACTTCGGCGACAACAACCAGCAGGCGGCGCGGGCGCAGGAGCTGCTGCAGACCGCGATCACCCTGGGCGAAGCGTCGGTAGACTACAGTCAGTACGACCTCGTGGTCGTCTTCCACGCTGGCGATGGCCAAGAGTCTGACTTCAAGGCCGCTGACGCCACGCTGATTCTGTCGCGTGGCGTGCGGGCGCCGATGACCGGCGGCGGCAAGACGTTCGCTGGCGCGGTGCTGCAGTCGGCGGGCGAGGTTGCCCCCGCGGCCGGCGAGCAGCTCAGCATCGTCGGGCGCACCTGCTTCGGCATCGCCCAGGTGCTGGGCCCCAATGGCGCGATGATCACCGGCCAGGGCTTCTCGGAGCCAACCAGTGACAGCTACGTGGGCGTGTGGGACCTGATGGACCGGGGCTGGATGCTTGGCCCCCGCCTCAACACCTCGGGGCTTACCGATTGGTCGTCGCCCGCCCACCTCAACCCGTATGAGAAGGCGCGCCTGGGCTGGCTGCAGCCGATCCAGCTCACCAACAACGTGCGCAACGCCGAGATCGCCCAGGTCGCTACGACCGGCACCGTCTACCGCCTCTGGAAAGAAGGTCGGAGCGGCCCGGAGTTCTTCCTGGTGGAGAACCGGCAGCGGGTTGGCTTCGACAGCTACCTGCCGGAGACCGGCTTGCTGGTGTGGAAGGTGAACGAGGCGCTTGCCGGGCAGGTGGATGCCCAGCGGCTGCGGCTGGCGCTGCTGCAGGCGGATGGCCGTCAGGACATCGAGAACCAGACCAACACCGGCGATGGCGGCGACTGCTTCCCGGGTCAGCTAGCCCGCAAGGGCATCAACGACGATAGCAACCCGAGCACGCGTGATGCCAACGGCGCTGCCACCGGCGTGTCGATCACCGACGTGTCTGCCTCGGCGCAGACGATGCGCGCCAGCCTCTACGTGGTGCCGCCGATGATCCTGGCGATGACCCCGAGCGGCAGCTTCACTACCGAGAGCGTTACCCCGACGTTCAAGGTGCGCTTCGCGGAGGACATCGACCCGAACACGATTGAGCTGACGCTGGACGATAGCGTGGTGGTCAGCCAGGCCAACCTCGGCAGCTACTACAACGCCGCGACGCGCGAGCTGACCTACCGGGCGAGCCAGCTTGCCTACGGCCAGCACTCGCTGCACGTTGCCGTGCGCAATGCCGCCAAGACGGTGATGGAGTCGACCGGGAGCATGAACTTCCGGGTGAACTTCCGCACCATCCCGGCGGGCCTGCGGATGGTGTCGGTGCCCTACCGCCTGGCGGCCAACAGCAACACGCCGGCCGATGTGTTTGGCGCCGGGAACGTGGCCCGCTGGGTGGCGCCCCTGGGCGACTACCGCTATTATCCGGAGCACCCGGAAGGCGGCTTCAGCCCCGGCCCGGATGACCCCCAGAACCCGACGCGGGTGGTGGGCGCCGCTCCGGCCGGCCTGGCCTACTGGATCAAGCTGTCGACCGACGCCCCGGTGCGCGTGGACGGCGACCAACTGGAGAACACCGAGTACCGCATCCCGCTGTTCACCGGCTGGAACATGGTGGGCGATCCGTTCCCGTTCGCGGTGGACTGGAACGGCATCCAGGTGGAGTACCAGGGGGTGACGAAGACGATGAGCGAGGCGGTGGAGGCCGACTGGCTCAGCGGTTCGCTCTACTCCTACACCTCCGGGGGCTACACCTGGAAGACGGCTCCCGCCGGCCAACTGAACCCCTGGGAGGGCTACTGGGTCAAGGCCAAGGTCGATTGCTGGCTGCTGGTGCCGCCGGTGCCTTCCGGCATCGCCACCCTCGGCCAGCGGGCTGCCAGCGAAGCGTTCCTCGCCGAGGGGCGCGCGGCGCTGGGCCGCGATGGCTGGCGGATCCGCCTGATGGCGCAGGCGCGCTCCGGCGCGGCGGATACGTTCAACTTCATCGGCGCCGCCGCTGGCGCGCGAGACGGTGCCGACCGCCTCGATGTGGAGAAGCCGCCTGTTCCCAGCGGGGGAACGGTGTGCCTGCGCATCCTGGATGGCGGCCGCAGCCTGGCGCAAGACCTGAAGGCTCCCGACATCGGCAACGGCAAGAGCTGGGAGTTCGAGGTCAACACCGACCTGAAGCACGAGCCGATCACCCTGCAGTGGCCGAACCTGGGCGAACTGCCCGCCGACTACCGTGTGACGGTTGAGGATCTGGCCACCGGGCGCAAGATCTACGCGCGCACTCGCGGCGGCTATACCTACAACTCGGGCGAAGGGGGCCCGCGCCGCTTCCGCCTGACGGTGGCGAAGCGGCTTACGGCGCCGCTTTCGGTGACCGACCTGACGGTGCAGCGCACGCGCGGCATTCCCTCGGTGCGCTTCAACTTGAGCCGCGAGGCCTCGGTGGCCGTCGAGGTGCTCAATGCCAGCGGCAAGCGGCAGTATCTGGTCACTGCCGAGCATGCTGGTGTGGCAGGAATGAACGTGGTCTCTACCGGCCGCGCTGATGGCCTGCAGCCCGGTCTTTACCTGCTGCAGGTGACCGCGACCGCGGCGGATGGCGCCACCGTGCGCGCCGTGCGGCCGTTGCTGGTAACCCGGTGATCGGCACACCTGCCCGGCGCCGGCGCTGGTGCCGGGCAGAGCCCGTCCAGCAGTCGGCGCTGCCGCGATGGATCGTGCCGGGGCGGGGTGTGGATGCCCGGTATCGGGCAGACGGAGTTCGTTGGCGAGCGCCCGTGAGGGCGCGTGAGGAGGGGCTGTCCCCTGGCGCGGACTTCGGAGGAGAAAGCTAAGTGAGTCGATACGGCTTCATCCGGAGAGTGGCTTTCCCGGCGGCGGTGCTGGCCGCTGCCCTCCTGTGCGGGGCTCCAATCTGGGGCCAGGGGCCCGGAGGCACGCCCGGCGGCGGCACGGGTGGTACGGGTGGCACCGGCACCGCTGGTGGCGACCCGATCAGCGGTCAGGCCACCGTGCTGCGGCTCAGCAACCAGTACATCGTGCTGGTCTACGGCCGCGATGGCACCCCCGCCGTGGTCGTTCCCGCCGCGCCGGATACCTCGATCAGCGGGCGCTGGGGCATCGCCACCACCGGCGGCGATCCGGACACGGCCGCCGATGATAACCGGCAGGTGTTCGCCTGGAACTTCCTCAGCTATCAGGTAGAACCGCAGCTTGCGGACCAGGCCACCAAGTGGTACCGCCTCGGCGACTCTGGCTCCGGGAGCTACGTCGTCGGCCCGATCGTCGACCTGCCCAGCCAGACGATCACCTCCACCTGGCAGACCAGCGGCGACATCCAGGTGCCCACCGGCGACGGCACCAACACCGAGGCGCAGCCGGCCGGGGTGCAGGTCGATGAGAAGCTGGCGCTTCTGCGCGACATGGTGCGGGTGGAGTATACCTTCCGCAACACCAGCGGGTTTGCCCGCCGGGTGCGTGCCCGCCTCTTCGTGGACCCGCTGGAGGACGCAGCCTGGATCACCGGCCGTCAGCTCGTGGAGTTTGAGACGGACTATCCGGACGGGCGCGTGCCGGACGAGTGGCGCATCTACAGCCCGATGTCCGCCCCGGAGATGGTGGTCCGCGGCATCCTCAACCGCTTTGGTGCCACCCGGCCGAACCGCTTCGTGATCGGTGGCACAGGCCTGCTGTGCAACCCGCCTACCTGGGACTACGCGATCAACCCCGCGCTGCGCATCTACGGCACGCCGGACCCGGCCAATGAGGCTTGCCAGGCGCAGTACGAGGCGTTCCGGCTGCTGCCGGGCGAGACGCGGACGATTGTCGCCTACGCCGGCCTCGGTACGGCCGATCAGGATCCCACGCCGCCGTACGTGCTGGCGGCCCAGGGGCCGAAGACGCTCGGCTTCGTGCTGGGTGACGACCCGAACACGTCCGAACTGGAGGAGTCTTACACCACCCCGGGTACCTTCACCATCCGCGGCTTCATCTATAACTGCGCGGAGTTCGACATCACCAACGCCAGCCTCTTCCTGACGCTGCCGCCGGGCCTGCGCCTAGCCGCTGGCGAAACGGCCGTGCAGCAGATTGGCACCGTTCTGCGGATGCAGGAGGGCGCGGCGAGCTGGACGGTGGAGGTGGAGCCGGGCGTGTCGGGAACGCTCCACTACACGATTACCTCTTCCGGGGTGCCGGTCAACTCTAAGACGGTGACCAGCAGCATCGAGATCCCGGCGCAGACGCGGCGCAGCTTCAAGCCGGGGCTGTCGATGATCAGCCTGCCGTTCCAGTTCGCCAACCCGGACACCGCGCGGGCCCTCGGCCTGCCGGCCGACCGCATCCGCCTGGCCCGCTGGCAGCCGGACACGCAGAAGTACGCCTTCTACCCGGATCCGGCGGTGGCGACGGTGGCGCCCGGCGCCGGCTACTGGTTCAAGCCGGACCTGGCCACGACGATGAAGCTGCAGGGGGCCACCCCGGTGGCGCGCAGCCTGTCGGCGAACTTCGTCCTGCCGGTCAAGCCCGGCTGGAATATGATCGGCGCGCCCTACGTCTACGCCGTGCCCTGGGCCAACACCCGGGTGTCCGACGGTCAGCAGGTGCTGTCGCTGGATGAGGCGGCGCGCGCTGGCTGGGTGCGGCCGACGTTGTTCACCTACAACCCGAACCTCTCGCCCCCAGGCTACGAGTTCAAGGCGATCGCCGATGCCAGCCTGGAGCCGTGGGTTGGTTACTGGCTGCGCGCCGACCGCGAGTGCTTCCTGTTGATCCCGCGGGTAACTGCGCCGTATGCCTCTATCGCGGCGCCGGATCAGCGCTCTGCCGCGGACGGCTGGCGCATCCAGCTTGCCGCGCGCACCCGCACCGCGTCGGACCTGTTCAACTTCGCCGGCGTCTCGCGGGCGACGCCCGACGGCTATGACCTGAGCGACATCGACGAGCCGCCGGTGCCGGGTGAGAGCTACGTCTCGCTGCGCTTTGTCCACTCGGACTGGGGCCGCAACAGCGGCTTCTACACCCAGGACATTCGCAGCGACGAGTTCGCCGGCGAGAAGGTGTGGAACTTCGAGGTGGCTACCGACAAGCCGGGTCAGGATGTGACGCTGACCTGGCCGGTGGTGAACACCCGGCTGCCGCGCAACTTCTCGGCGACCCTGGTCGATCTGGCTACCGGCAAGCGCGTTTCGCTGCGCACCGCCGCCCACTACCAGTTCCAGTCGACCGAGGACCCGCGCCAGTTCCAGTTGGTGATCACCCGCCGGGCTACCAACCGCCTGATCATCACTGACCTGCAGGTGGCCCCGGTGCGTGGGCGAGCCGGCGCGCGCGCGATCAACTTCCAGTTGAGCGGCGAGGCGGCGGTGGATGCCCGCGTGCTGGCGCCCGATGGCAAGGTGCTGTCGGAGGTGGCGACCGGCGCGGCCGGCGCCCCGGGCCGCAACGTCCTGATCTGGGATGGCACCAATCGCCAGGGTGTGCGCCTCATGTCCGGCGTGGTGCTGGTGGAAGTGATCGCGACCGATCCGAACGGCAGCACGGTGCGCGCTTTGCGCCCCTGCGTCCTCACCCGCTAAGCGGCGGGCGAGGATCGCGGGGCTGCCGCGCCGGCAGGTTGCCAGTGAGCACGCCACACGGGCAGGCGCCCGTGTGGCGTGTCTTTTCTGGGCATGGAAGGAGTTTGTGATGGCAGAGCAGCTTGCAGTGAATGGAGGCACCCCGGTCACGCGCGAGCCATTCCCGAGCTGGCCGTATTTCGACGAGGCGACGATCCAGGCGGCGATGGAGCCCCTGCGCAGCGGCAAGGTGAACTACTGGACCGGCCCACTGGGGATGGAGTTCGAGCAGCGGTTCGCCGAGTGGTGCGGCGCGCGCTACGGCATCTCCACCAGTAACGGCACCAGCGCCTTGCACACGGCGCTGGCTGGCCTCGGCAGTGGCCCCGGCGACGAGGTGATCGTGCCTTCTTACACCTTCATCGCCACCTCCTTCTCGGTGTGCCAGGCGGGCGCGATCCCGGTCTTTGCCGACGTGGAGCGCGAAAGCCACACCCTGGATCCCGCTGCCGTCGAGGCCGCAATCAGCGAGCGCACGCGCGCGATCATGCCGGTGCACCTCTACGGCATCATGGCGAACATGGGCCCGATCTTGGAGATTGCCAAGAAGCATAACCTGTTCGTGATTGAGGACTGCGCCCAGGGGCACGGGGCGGAGTACCGCGGCCGCCGCGCCGGCACCATCGGCGATATCGGTGCCTTCTCCTTCTGCCAGAGCAAGCACTTCACCACCGGTGGGGAGGGCGGCTGCGTCGTCACCGACGACGAGGAGGTTGCCTGGCGCTGCCGCTCGTTCCGCGACCACGGCTACGACGTGGCCCAGCGCCTGAAGCTGCTGGAGCTGGAGGCGAAGCTGCCGTACATCCACAACATGGTCGGCTTTAACTACCGGCTGACGGAGATGCAGTCGGCAATCGGCCTGCAGGCGCTGGCGAAGATGGATAACTGGAACCTGCGCAACCGGCGGCGCAATGCCGAGCGGCTCACCAGCCACCTGCAGTCGTGTGAGGCGATTGAGACGCTGCCCCTGGACACCCCGGAGCGGCGCAACTCCTACTGGCTCTACCCGATCTCGCTGCGGATGGAGCGCCTCACCTGCTCGATCAAGCAGTTCACCCAGGCGCTGGAGGCCGAGGGGATCCCCTGCGGGCCGGTGCTGTGGCCGCAGTGCTATCAGGAGCGTGCCTACCGGAACCACAACGGCTTCGGCCGCCTCAACTACCCGTTCGGCGATCCGGCGGCGCGCCCCGAGGCGGTGCAGTACGACCGCTGCTACTGCCCCAACGCGGCCTACCTGGAGCAAAACACCTTCTTCGTGCCGGTTCACCCGGTGTATGAAGAGCGGCACATGGATCTGATCGCCGCCGGGATCCTGAAGGTGGCCCGCGCCTACGCGCGCTAGACGCCGCCGTTCCGCCTGGCGTGGACGCCAGGTGCCGGAGGCTGGTTCGTTTCTCGCGAGGGGCGAAGCGTTCGCCGGGTTCGGGCCGCACCCTCGATGGCCTGAGCCCGCGGGCGCTTCGCCCCGTCACCGCATGCGCCGCTACCCGTGCCATGTCAACAACACTCACCGCCACCCCCCCTGCGGCCCGGGCGCTGGCCCGGCGCTTGCAGGTGCAGTACTTTCTCGTCTTCGCCCCATTTGCCATCGTCACCACCTACCAGAACCTGCACTTCAAGCGCCTTGGCTTCAGCGACTCGCAGATCGGCAGCCTGAACGCGATCGCGGCGATCCTGGCGGTCATCTCGCCACCCCTCTGGGGTTACGTCACTGACCGGTTGGGAGAGAAGCGCGCCCCGCTGGCGATCCTGTTGATTACCTCCGGTGCCCTCTACCCGTTCTTCCTCGGCACGCGCTCCTTCCTCGCGGCGGCGATATTCCAGGGGGCTTTCTCCTTCTGCTTTGCCCCTTGCGTGGCGCTGACCGATGCCCTGGTCCTGGAGCAGCTTCCCCGTGCCGGTGGCGACTACGCACGGCTGCGCCTCTGGGGCTCGATGGGGTTCATCTGCACCCTGCTGGCGTTCGGGTTGTTCCTCGGGGGTGGCCCGCTGGCTCGCGCCGGGGCGCAGGGCAGCCTCACGGCTACCTTCATTGCCTTTGCCCTGGTCCGCCTGGTGAACACGGCCTGGGTGCTGCGGCTGCCGCCCGGCGAGCCGGTGGCCCCCGGCGCTGCCTTAGGCGGCGAGGTGCGCGCTTTGCTGCGCAGCCGCACCCTGATCCTCTTCTTCGTGGCGATGCTCCTGGGAATGACCGCCCTGCGTGCCTACTACGTCTTCTTCAGCATCTACCTCGACGGCCTGGGGGTGGCTGATAGCTGGAAGGGCGTCTTCTGGAGCCTGGGAGTGGCCGCCGAGGTGGGCTTCATGCTTGTGGCGGGCCGACTGCTGCCCCGCCTGGGGGTGAAGTGGATGCTCGCCATCGGGCTGGCCGGCGGTGCCCTGCGTCTGCTCCTGTTCTCCTTCTCGCTGCCAATCGCCATGGTGGCTCTGGCCCAGGGCTTGCACGCTCTCGCCTTCGGGGCGACGCACATCGCCACCGTCACGTTCATCAACGACACCGTGCCCGACCGCCTCCGGGCCAGCGGGCAGACGTTTTACGCGGCGGTGGTCACCGGCCTGGGCGGCGCCGTGGGGTCGCGGTTGTCGGGCGACCTGGCGCAGGCGTTCGGCATCGGCGGTGCCTTCCGCCTGTGCGCGCTGTTGGCCGGGGTGGCGGTGCTGGTGGTGCTGCTGCTGCCCGGGCGGAAGGCACTGTCGGCGAACCACCACGCCGGCGGTGCGTAGGACGCCAGGCGCCCCGTGGCAACCGCCGGGAGGCTCAGGGTATGCCCTGGCGGATCCTGGCCGGCAGCCCAGCGGATGAGAGGAGGGAGGGAGTGTGCAAGAGCGTGAGGTGCCGGCGCCCGAGCCGTCGATCCCTCGGCAGCCGGGGGTGGACGAGATCCGAGACCGACTGCAGCACGTGCTTGACGAGTATCTGATGCTCGACGCCATCCTGCGGGAGATCCAGAGCACTCGCTTCCGGGTCTGCATCTTCGGTTCGGCACGCATCCAGCCGAGCGACCAGACCTACAAGCTTGGGCGGAAGCTCACCCGGCAGTTGGCGATGGACGGGATCGACATCGTCACCGGTGGCGGCCCGGGCCTGATGGAGGCGGCCAACCGCGGCGTGCGCGAGGCCCGCACCGGCCTGAGCATGTCCTACGGCGTCACCATTGAGTTGCCCAGCCTGGCCGAAATGGCCAACAAGCACCTGGACATCAAGAGCTCGCACAAGCGCTTCTCCTCCCGCCTGGACGAGTTCATGCGCCTGACGCACGCGGTGGTGGTCGCGCCCGGCGGAATCGGCACCTTGCTGGAGCTGATGTACGTGTGGCAGTTGCTGCAGGTGGGGCTGATTGAGAAGCGTCCGGTGGTGCTCCTCGGCCAGAAGCTGTGGGGCGGGCTGGTGGAGTGGATCCGGCGGGAGATGCTCCCCTGCGGCTTCATCAGCCCGGAGGACCTGGAGCACGTCACGGTGGTAGACACCCTGGAGGAGACGCTGGCGCTGGTGCGCGATGCCCACAAGGCGTTCAACGAGGAGCACGCTGACACTGCCGCTGCCGCCCTGCGCGAAGGTGGCCAACCCGGCCCCCCGCCAGTGCCGACCCCCGGCGGTGCTCCCCCGGCCGGTCCGGCTCGCGGCCGCCGGCGCCCGCTGCCCCCGGCGCGTACCCCCTCCACGTCCGAGCAATAACCGGCAAGCTGCTCGCGGCGCGGAGTGACCCCCATCCGCGCAGGGTGCTGGTCACCCCGCAGGAGCGGCGACTCCGCCGAGGGTGAGGTGCGGCAGCACAGAGGAGGGGAGGGGGCCCTCCGCGCCGCCAGGAGGCAGCGCGGAGGGCACAGAATGGGCGGCTCAGCGGCCGCGCAGCAGCTTGGCGTTTGCCTCGCCGCCGTTCTGCAGGTAGAGGAGCGGCGTGGGCCGATCCACCCCCTCCAGGTAGGCGGGCCGGGCCTGCCACGGCGTCAGCGAGAGCACGTTGGTCAGGTCCATCCAGTATTCGAGGCGGGCCGGGTTCAGGCCCCAGTTCATGTGGAAGTGGTTGGCCGGGGCGAACTGCTTGTACTCGCCCATGCTGGCGTACTTCGGCACCACGAAGGTGTGCGGCCAGGTCGGCGAG
This sequence comes from Armatimonadota bacterium, assembly GCA_012512505.1. Classification (GTDB taxonomy): domain Bacteria; phylum Armatimonadota; class JAAZEB01; order JAAZEB01; family JAAZEB01; genus JAAZEB01. The sequence continues at coordinate 23,247 of JAAZEB010000214.1, forward strand.
GAGGTGTGGCACACCGCGTCCGACAGCTTCGCCGGCAGATCCACGGTTACCGCCTCATCCCACACCATGGAGAAGAGGCCGCTGAGGGCGTTGTAGCCGAGGCGGCCGGCAATCCCCTCGATGCCGCCGGGCGACACGAACGTCACCGAGTTGCCGCCGCCGGGGAAGTAGTCCGGGTCGGCCTGGGGCATGGAGACTCCCCGCATGATCTCCTCCACGCTGGCTCCGGGCATCGCGGCCCAGTCCAGCGCGGCGCTGCCGGAGTTGTCGCCGTCCACCAGGCCCTTGCGGCGCCACAGCCCGTCCGGCTCCACCTCTGCCAGGCCGAGGTTTTCGGCAAGCTGGTTGATCTCCCACGGCTCCCACACCTTGCGGAAGTCCATGAACAGTGGCGGGGTGCCGCCGGCCAGGTAGGTGAAGGCGAGCATCGTCAGCAGGCCCTGCACGTCCGCCTCGGTGGCGTAGGGCAGCGGCGCCTTGCGGCCGTTGTGGTCGAAGGTGGAGTTGAACAGCGACTCCATGATGTCGGCCACCGGCAGCGGCAGACCGCGTTGGTCGGACCCCCACTCTAGCTGGCTCATGAAGCCGCCGCCCACCGCGTTCAGGTCGCGCAGCAGGTCGCGGGAGATCAGGTACATAGCCAGGCTCTGGTCGAGGCGGGCGCGGTCAGCGGCGTCGCGCAGCTCCAGACGGTCGCCCAGGTGCTCCTGCAGCCACGACCGGAGCGCGGCCTGCTCCTGCTCGTCGTAGGCCTTCTTCTGGAGCATGTCGGCCAACAGCTTCATGTCGAGCCGGGTGATCTCCAGACCGAAGGTGCGGCGGGTGGGAATGATGTGGGCGAGCGCCGTCTCCATGCCCATCGAGTCGTGTCCGAAGATCACCACCCGTCGGCCACGCAGCGCCTGGCGCGTCACCGCCGCGTAGCACCAATCCACCAGCGCCTGCGCGGTGCTGGCGGTCATCTGGGGGTGCTGGCCGGTGTCAGGCCAGGTGCCGACGTTGATGTGGATCAGCCGGCCGTACTGCGAGATCGCGCCGTTGGCGGCGTGGGTGAAGACAACGCCGGGCCGCGGCCCGCTATTGCCGCAGGTGAGGTTGATCGGCACCTCTTCGGGGAACTGCGACAGCAGCGAAATGAGCCCAAGCTGGGGGAACGCCCAGGTATCCGGGGCGCACACCAGGATGTCTACCCCTTCCGCCTGGAACTGCCGGGCGACGATATCGGCCTGCGGCTCGCCATCCACCAGCACCGGCGAGTAGACTACCGGCACCGCGGTGCCGTCAGGGAGGGTGACCCCTTCGGCAATGACGTTGGCCGTCATCTCCACGATGTTCACCGCGCGCTCGCGCGACGCCGGATCGATCCGCGGGTCGCAGGTGGCGAACACACCGATCGTGGGCAGCTTGGCGCTTGCCTTCTGCTCCAGAGGCAATCTCTTCGCAACAGCCATGGTATGACTCCTCTTCTCCCTCCCGAGCGGTCTCGGGAGGCACCACCACTCTTTTCCTCTTCCCCCGGCGGGCAACAGCAGGTGTCCCCCTGCCGCTGTCCGCCGGCAACCAGCTTGCTGCTTGCCTGCACCCCTCCACTGTTCGGGAGCCGCGCAGGCGGTTCCTCCACTCCCGGGCGGTAGACCGGCCAGCGGCGCCGCCTTGCCTACGAGAGGATATCTTTGCGGCGGAACAAGAGCAGCGCGGCGAGGAAGCAGGCGGCGCAGTAGCCCGCCAGCCACGCGGCCGACCGGCCCAGCTCGGCCCAGGGCACCGGATCCAGCATCAGCTTCTGCCAGAGGTCCATATGCGTAATGAAGAGGTAGGGGTGCAGGCGCTCAAAGTACGGGATCACCGCCACCACCCCGGTGATGATGAACACCGCCAGGGCGCCGCCGACGGCGTAGAGCGCGTTGTCTACCAGCACCGAAACCAGGAAGGCGATGGAGGCGACCGAGAGAACCGCCAGTGCCGCCGCGGCGTAGGCGCCCAGCAGCCGCAGGAGACCCTCCTTCAGCGGCACGATGCATAGCCCCGCCTCGAAAAGGAACAGGTCGCCAAAGCCGAAGAGGAGACCGCCCAACCCCAGGCTGGCTGCCAGCAGAAAGAAAGTGACCCCCACCGCGTGCAGCGCGGCGACGATGTACTTCGCCAGCAGCACCGCCGAGCGGCTCACCGGGCGCACTAGCATCGTGCGCAGCGTGCCCTCGCCCGCCTCGCCGGCCACCACGTCGCCGGCCACCGTGCTGCCAAAGAACGGCATGAAGACGACCATCACCACCTTCATCACCAGGTGAGCGAGAAAGAGGGCGTTGAAGAAGGTGCCAACCACCGCGAAGTCGCGGCCGACCTGGGCGCGCAGGAAGTGCTCCGGCCGCCCGTAGTGCAGGCTGATCAGGAACGGCACCAGGATGAGCAGCACGGCGACGTAGCCGAGATAGGTCCGTGGCCGTCGCACCACCTTGGCCAGCTCCACGCGGATCAGCCGGATCATGGGTGGCTCCCTGTCAGGTCGAGGAAGAACTCCTCCAGCGACAGCCGGCCGGGCACCAGTGCCGACACCCGGCAGCCGGCCCGCACCAGCGCCTCGTTCAGGTCGGCGATGCGCCCCGGGTCGCACTCCACGCGCAGCGCGCCCGAGTCGGTGGCAGCCACGCGGACGCCCGCGATGCCGGCCAGCACCTCCCGAGCCTGCTCCAGGGGGGTCGCCGCGATCGTCACGAACGGCGCCGCCTGCAGCAGCTCCGGCACGCTGCCTTGAACGAGCACCTGCCCCTTGTGGATGACTGCCACCCGGTTGCACACCTGCTCCACCTCGGCCAGCAGGTGGCTGGAGAGGAAGATGGTGATCCCCTCTTCTGCCGCCAGGCGGCGAATGAGCTGACGCACCTCCACCATGCCGCCGGGGTCCAGGCCGTTCGTTGGCTCATCGAGAAGGATCAGCTCTGGTTGGGGAAGCAGCGCCTGGGCCAGCGCCAGGCGCTGCTTCATCCCGTGCGAGTAAGTGCGGACGCGATCGTGGGCGCGCCCTTCCAGGCCCACCAGGCGCAGCACCTCGCGGCGTCGCTCTGGCGAGGCGCCCCCGGACAGCGCCGCGAGCACCGCCAGGTTCTGGTCGCCGCTCAGGTGTGGGTAGAGCGCCGGTGCCTCCACCACCGCCCCCACGCGCGCCAGCGCCTGCTGGGGCCGGCGGTGCAGGTCGTGCCCAAGAATGGCCACCGTGCCGGCGTCGGGCCGAACCAGGCCGGTGAGCATCCGGATCGTCGTGCTCTTGCCGGCGCCGTTCGGGCCGAGGAAGCCGAACACGTCGCCGCGGCGCACCTCCAGATCGACGCCGTCCACCACCTGACGCTTGCCGTAGCGTTTGCTCAGGCCGGCGGCACGCAGCACCGGCGCGGCTGCCCCCGCCGCCTGGGATGGCTCATTGGCTTGCGCTGCTGATTGCACGCGCCAAACCCTCACCCGCCTACGGCGCGGCGCCCTCCGCGTTCGCCGGCGCGGCGGTTCCGGTCGCCACGCTCTCCTGGCCCACCGCCCGCTGGTAACGGGCGCGCGCCAGCAGGTAGTCATAGCGCGCGTTGACGAGGTTGGTCTCCGCCTGAGTGAGCACCGCCTGGGCGTCCGTCACCTCCAGCGGCGTCGACACGCCCTCCCGGTAGCGCACCTTGGCCAGGCGCAGCGCCTCCTGCGCCTGCTCCACGTTCTTGGCGGCCGCCTCCATGCGCTCGGCCGACTCCTCCATGCTCAGGATCGCCTGCTTCACCTCCAGGGCGACCCCTTCACGCACCTGCTGCTCGGTAACCTCAGCGGCCTCCACGTCGGCGCGGGCCTGAGTGACGCGCGCCTTCGTCAGCCCGCCCTCGAGAATCGGATAAGAGATCACTGCCGAGGCGTTCCACTGAAACGCTCGCGGGCTGAACGCGCCGCCATCAGCGGTGACGTTGCCCTGCCAGTTCAGCCCCAGCGTCGGCCGCCCGGTCGCCTTTGCCAGCGACACGCCCCGCTGGCTCATCTCCACGTTCACCCGCGCCTGCTTCACCTCGGCGCGCTGCGCGTAGGCGGCCTCCAGGCTCGGCGCATACTCTGGCAGCACCACCTCCACCTCCTCTTCGGCGCGCACCGTGAGCGGGGTGGAAACGTCGATTCCCATCACGTTGTTGAGGGTTGCCTTTGCCAGCTCAACGGCGTTGCGGGCGGCGATCACGTTCTGGCGGGCGTTGGCCACCTGGGTTTCGGCGCGCAGCACATCGAAGCGGGCGGCGACGCCAGCGCGCTGGAACGCCTCCGCCTGGCGCAGGTGCTCCTCGAGGGAGGCAACGTTTGCTTGCGCCACCTCCAGGGCCGCCTGCGCGCGCAGCACCTGGTAGAAGGCGCTCTTCACGTCGAGCACCGTCTGCTCCTGCGTGCGCTCCACGTCCAGGTGGGCCGCGACGACGCCCAGGTCGGCGATGTTGCGCGAAGCTCGCAGTGCCCCGGAGATGTCAATCGGCTGGGTGACCGAGAGGCGTCCGGTGCGGCTGTAGAGCGGGGTGAGCGTCGCTTCCTGCGCCGGACCGCCGTTGCTGCCCGGAAGGCTGAAGGAGGTCTCCTGGTCATTGCGCGTCAGGGTGGCCTGGGCAGAGAGCTGCAAGCGGCCGGCCGCGCGCGCCTCGCCCACCCGGCCCACGGCGCGATCCAGCCGGTCGATGGCGGTCTGAATGGAGCGGTTGTTCTCCAGGGCGATGGCAATACTGTCTTCCAGGGTTAGCACCCGGGGGGCCGGGGACTCTGCCGGGGCCTCACCCGCCAGGCAGGCGGGGGATGCGGCCAAGAGGGTGCCGGCCACCAGCAGCACGGCGCGCAGGCTAGTGCGGGCGCTTGCCACGTGCCTCGGTGCCGGGCACGCGCTCTCACGCGCTCGCGCCGCCGGGTACCGGCAAGGGGCAGGGGTAAGCAACGAGGGCATCAACGGGCTCTCCTTCCGTGCGGGTTATCAACAGAGGGTTTCGGGCATTCCTTCGCCCAACCAACCGGTGCTACGGCGAGGAACTCTCCTCGGCCCAGGCAGCCTGGTGCTCGACGATCTGGCACAACTGCTCCAGAAACTCGCGCGCCGCGTCGATCTTCACCAGGCTGAAGCCCTGGCCCGGGTGCCGGAACACCAGGAGCTTGTCGCCGCTCTCGATGTGGAACTGCTTGCGCACTTCCGCCGGGATCACCACTTGGCCGCGCTCTCCCACGGTGACAGTGCCAAAAAAATGGTCGGAAAGCGAGGCCTTAGAGGTCGTCATGATAACACTCCGCACTCATGCGAATCATACCGATCATACCTCCCATTATACGAACGGCCCCCTGCTGTGTCAAGCGCTTCTTGACAGCGCTGGGCCGCTATGCTAGAATAGCCGTGCCGTAGTGTGCCATGGGGGTCGGTGGTGCCGGCGGGGTAGAGTCCGGGCGGCCGATCCGGAGCGGTTGAAGCGTCCTTGCGGCCACAGGGAGTGGAGACAACCTGTGGCCTTCACTGTTTCGGGGAGCGGCGATGTCTGAGGAAGTGGCGGCGCAGCCGGGTGGAGAGGGCCGCGGGATCCAGCCGCTCGCGGCACCGGCTGACGAGCGCATCGCGCGTCGGCGGCGTGAGCCCGGGTGGGCCACCCTCAGCCGCAGCCTCCCCTGGTTGGTGCTGCTTGTCGGCACCTACTCCTTGCAGCGCGCGCCGGTGGTGTGGCGGATTGCCGACGGCCGGATGCGCGGCTTGCTGCTGCTGGCGGCGCTGGCCGGTGGCGCATCCCTGGGCCTGCTCCTCGGATCGCGGGACAGTTTCCCCTGGAAGGCATGGCCTCCGGAAGGCACGCTGTTCCATCGCCGCTTTCGCCTCACCCTGGCCGACGTGGCTCAGGGGTGGTGGCAGTATGTCTGGCTGGCTCCCCTGGGGGCGGTTGGCGCCATGCTGGTGGCCGCCATCGCCGCGCTGGCGTTGGTCCGGCCCCAGGACCTGTCAGGCCTGGTCCACGCTGCGGATCTGTGCTGGTACGCCTTCGTGGCGGCTTTCGCGGCGTTGCCGGTGGGCCGGGTGTTTCAGCCGGGCGTGGAGGCGTTCACCGCCCGCGGCGTTCACCCGTCGCCGGCGGCTTTTGTCTCCTGGCGCAGTGTTTCGCACGCCGTGATCGACCGCGAGGCGCGCGTCGCTCGCCTCTACGGGTGGCAGCGCCCCTGGCTGCCGCGCTGCACCTTCACTTTCCGCAGCGAGGAGGAGATGGCGCGGGTGTGCAGCGTGCTGGAGGCGCACGTCGTCTGCCTTGGGCCGGGAGAGCAGGCGCTCGGGGAGCGCCTGCGTTGGCTCGCGTTCTCCAGTGTGCTGCTGGCAGTCACCGCGCTCCTCACGCTGGGGGCCATCCTCCTCTTGCTGGCGCCGGGCGCCATCGCCGCCCCGGTGGGTTGGCTGGGCACTCCCTGGGCCAGCAAGGTGGCCTACGTGGTCGCGGAGTTGGTGGCGCGCATGCCGGAGTTCGTAGTGCTGTTGACGCTGCTCGTCGGCTCGGTGCTGCACGGCGAGTTGGAGCGCCTGCGCGGCCTTACTATGAAGAGGATTGTTTGGGAGGGGGCATGAAGAAAAAGATCGTGTTCTCCGGGGTGCAGCCCTCGGGCGTTCTGCATATCGGCAACTACCTGGGCGCGATCCAGCGCTGGGTGCGCCTCCAAAGCCAGACCACCAACTACTTCTGCGTTGTGGACTTGCATGCCCTCACCATCCGCCAGGATCCGGAAGAGCTGCACGCCAACACCCTGCGCGTGGCCAAGACCTACCTGGCCGCTGGCATCGACCCGCAGCACTCCACCATCTTTATCCAATCGCACGTCAAGGAGCACTGCGAGCTGGCGTGGCTGCTCGCCACCCTCTGCTATATGGGCGAGTTGAGCCGCATGACCCAGTTCAAGGATAAGTCGCGCAACAAGGGCGAGAACATCGGCGTTGGCCTGTTTACCTATCCCACCCTGATGGCCGCCGACATCCTGCTCTACCACACCGACCTGGTGCCGGTCGGCGAGGACCAGAAGCAGCACCTGGAGCTGACGCGCGATTTGGCCGTGCGCTTCAACAACGCCTTCGGCGAGACGTTCGTGGTGCCCGAGCCGTTGATCGGTGAAGTGGGCGCCCGCATCATGGGCCTGGACGACCCGACCCGCAAGATGAGCAAGAGCGAGCCGAAGCCCGGCCACTACCTCGCCCTCACCGACCCGCCCGACGCGATCCGCAAGAAGATCGGCCGCGCCGTGACCGACTCTGGCACCGAGATCCGCGCCGGCGCCGACAAGCCGGCCCTCTCCAACCTGCTGAACATCTACCACCTGATGTCCGGCATCAGCATCGCCGAGTTGGAAGAGCGCTACCGGGGCCAGGGCTATGCCGCGTTCAAGCGCGACCTGGCCGAGGTGGTGATCGAGCACCTGCGCCCCTTCCAGGAGCGCTATGCCGCGCTCGACGACGCGGAGGTGATGGCCCTCCTCCGTGCCGGCGCCGACCGCGCCCGCGCCGTGGCCGCCGAGACCATCCAGCAGGTGAAGGAGCGGATGGGCATCGTCGTCTGATCCTGCGGCGCCGCCGCGCACAGGTGCCGATCCGCCGCGTGGCGAACTGCGTCCCAACAGTAGACGGCGGCAGCGACGTGGCCTTCCCCGCGACGTTCGCCGGGCTCTTCTGAGGGACCGCTCGCGATCGGGCCCGCCTGCTGACCGCGCAGGGCGTGCGGTCCGGGAGTGCGACCGCCGCGACGCCGGCATTGCCTCCCGGGTCGTCTCTCCGCCGGAAGAGGAGGGAGCGATGCGGATCGGCAACGGCAGCTTCGAGGACATCGTCTCTCGGCGCATGCGCGAGTGGCAGCTTCGCCAGAGTTCGCCCGCGGCACGCGAGCCGGCACCGTCCGGCCCCATACCCGTCATCACCCTCTCGCGCGAGCTGGGCAGCGGCGGCAACGAGGTCGCCCAGTTGCTCCAGGAACAGCTCGACTGGCACCTGTGGGACCGGCAGCTCGTGGAAGAGATCGCCCGCTCGGCACAGGTGCGCACCTCCGTCGTCGAGTCGCTGGACGAGCGTCGACGCTCGGAGATCCTCGATATCCTGCACGAACTGCTGGGGGACCGCCTCGGCCCGGTAGGCTACCGCCGCCACCTGGCGCAGATCATCCTCACCGTGGCCCTCCACGGCAGCGCGATCATCGTTGGCCGCGGCGCCAACTGGCTGCTCCCCAATGCCCTCAACGTGCGCATCGTGGCGCCCCTGGCGCAGCGTGTGGCCCGGGTAGCCGCGCGCGAAGCGATCTCCGAGGAGGAAGCCCGGCGCCGCTGCCTGGAGTCTGACCGCGAGCGCGCCGAATCGGTGCGCGCCCTCTTCGGCCGCAGCATCGACGACTTGATGGGGTACGACCTGGTGATCAACACCAGTTGCGTGGCGCCAGCTGGGGCGGCTGCCATCATCATCGCGGCGGTGAAGGAGCACTTCCGCGGCTGAGGGGCCCGTGCCGGGCGCGCCCCAACCCGGCGGTGCCCGCGCATGGGGGTGTAAAAACGCAAACGGGGCAACGAGGGACCGGCCGCCGCCGGCCTGCCTCTCGTTGCCCCGTGGGGGATCCGGGAGCTGACGCTACTGCGCCTGGCCCGCCGGCGTCTCCTTGAGCAGTTGGTCGCGTCGGATGGTGAACACCTCCCGTATCATGCGCACGCCATCAATCGTCTTCACGAGCGGCCCGGTGATCCCCTCGCCATGCCAGCCGGTCACGTCTTGAACCGGGATCGGCTGCACCCGCGGGTTGATCGTCAGGATCACTTCATACTCCTCGGAACGGAGCGGGTACTTGGCCGGCTCGCTGCCCAGGTCGACCCGGTCGGTGATCAGCTTGCCGCTCTTGAACCAGGTGGACCAGCGGCCGTCCTTGAGGGTCATGTTGTCCCAGAAGAGGGTGAGGTTGGCGACCTGCCACAGGATCTGGGGGTGCTCTTTGATGAGCTGATCGTAGTTCTTATCGCGCACCTGGACGTTGATCTTGGTGAGCTCCGGCAGGTTGCTGGTGCCCTCAATGCGCAGCACGCGCTTTTTCGGGATCTGCCAGTTGTAGGTGAACTCCACGGGAATCGGGTTCTTGGCCTGCTCGGCGCGGGCCACCTGCCGCCAGATCGTCAGGTCTCGGTTGTGCTGGGAGACGTGCGCCATCTGCCAGTTGCCGGCCGCTTGCTCCTCCTCGATGAACTTCTCCCAGGCGGCGATCGCCTCATCGATCCGGCCGGCGGCCTCCAGGGCGTGGGCCAGCTCGTGCCGCTTGCCCGGCGGCTGGATTCCCATCGCGTTCGCCTCGCGGTGGCGCTGTGCCGCCCGATCGAAATCGATCTGCTTGTCAAAGAGGGTGTGCGCCTGCTCGAAGCGAAGCTCGGCCTCCTCCGGGTTGTTGTGGATTCCCTTCTCCAGGAACTCCACCCCCGCGGGGATGTAGCGCCGGTCCAGGAAGTTGTAGGCCATGTGCCAGGCGCCGATGATATACACCTCCAGGAACTTCGGATCCAGCCAGGTGATCAGGTGGCACACTGGCATGATCCGCTCGTAGTAGCCGGAGTGGAAGTAGCCGTCCGCTTTCACCCAGAGGATGTCCGCCAGCGCCGACTTGAAGCCGAACAGCACGGCTGGGATCAGGTTGTTGAACGAAGGGAGAGACCACTTGGCATCGCCGTGCTGATGCAGGATCATCGTGTTCATCGGGCGGAAGTGGTACTTCGGCCGCCCGTTCGAGTCGTAGAGCTGCTCCCCCGTCTTCGCGTCCCGCTGGATGTTCTGGTGGTACATGCTCGAGTCGACCAGCGAGATAGACAGCAGCAGGGGGATGATGAGCAGCCAGGGCCAGGTTTTCTTGGGTGGCTGCACCTTACACCTCCCGGTTGCGGAAGACCTGCGTGGCGATGAGCACCAACATCACCGTGTAGAGGATTCCGTAGAGAGCGATCTTCATCACGAACGAGAGGGGAACCGGGTCCTCACCGCGCACCAGGGCCTCCTGGATGCTGAAGTTCTGCCAGTTCGGGATCAGGTTGTAGAGGACGCGCAGGCCGACCTCAACGAGAGCACTCTTAGACATCTTGATGATGTCGATCAGCGTATCGGACAGGTTGCCGACGATCAGCACGAACAGCGCCACCGCCCCGTTCATGATCGGTGTCAGGAAGGTGGAGAACATCAGCGTCATCGCCAGCAGCACGCAGAACTGCAGGTAGGCCAGGAACACTTGCTGCAGCAGCCGGAAATCAATCGGCTCGCCCAGTTGCTTGCTCTTGATCGCCACCACGATCATGAACACCGCGCCCATGATCAGGGTGTTGGCGGCCAGGGTGATCGCGCCCCCGAGAAACTTGCCGACCAGGTACTGACCACGGGTAACCGGCTTGCACAGGATCGTGTAGATCGTGCGCTTGTCCATCTCGCCGGGGAGCATGCGGATCCCCATCACCATCGACAGCACCGTGCCGGCCAGCAGAATCGAGGTCAGCCCCATATCCTTGACTACCTTCAGCTCCTCACTACTGGTGAAGAAGCTGAAGATCCAGGAAGTGGCGATCATCACCCCCGCGAATAGGAGCAGGAAGAGGAAGATCCTGCGCCGCACCTCTTCGCGGAAAGTGGTCATGGCGAGTGCGGTGATCTTCATGCGGATGCCTCCACCTTTTCCTCTTGCTGCACGATGCGCACGAAGAGATCCTCCAGCGTTTGGCGCTGCGGGATCACCGAAACCAGGCGAGCATTGGCGCCGCGCACCGTATCCACAATCGCCTGAATGACATCCTGACGGGTATCGTAAGCCACCACGCGCCCGGCGGCCAGGTTGGCCTCTGCCGCCAGCTCCACCACCTTGCGCCCGGCCTCCTCGGAGAGCCCCTCCGCGATGATCTCCACGCGCTCGGAGGCCAGCAGGTCATTCAGCTTGCCGATTCGCTCCAGGCGGCCGCGGTTGAGGATCGCCACTCGGTCGCTGATGCGCTCGACATCGGAAAGGTGGTGCGAGCACAGCAGGACCGTCTTGCCCTGCTCGCGCAGCTTCAGGATGACATCGCGCACCTCGCGCTGGGCGATGGGGTCCAGACCGGAGGTGGGCTCGTCCAGCAGCAGCACCTTCGGGTCGTTCACCAGAGCCTGCGCGATGCCGACGCGCTGGAACATACCGCGGGAGTACTCGCGCAGGCGCCGGCCGCGCGCGTGCGACATTCCCACCAGCTCCAGCAGGTCATCAATGCGCTTGTTCAGCAGGGAGCCGCCCAACCCGAAGAGGCGGCCGTAGAACCGGAGCAGCTCTTCCGCGGTGAGGAAGTCGTAGAAATAGGGGCTGTCCGGCACGAAGGAGATGTCGTATTTGACCGACGTATCCCAGAGGTCTTTGC